>DKYC01000166.1:393-4941 GCA_002492295.1 Lachnospiraceae bacterium UBA7110 | reverse complement strand
GCCGAAGGCTGAACTGTTACATATATTGATAATAACAAGAAAAAAGAGGGAGGTCCTTAAAATGAAAAGAAAATTACTTGGTACTTTATTAAGCGTTACTATGGCAGTTTCCTTGCTGGCTGGCTGCGGTTCTAATGGTGGCTCTACTCCGGCAGCAAATAACAATGCCGGAGGGAATGATGCGGCACCGGCGAATACGGAAGCCGCTGCAGAACCCGCAGCACCGGCAGAAGCAGAAGCGCCTGCAGCCACAGCAGGGGGCAGCAAAATCGGTATTTCCATGCCGACACAGTCCTTAGAGCGTTGGAACCGTGACGGCGCATACTTAAATGACCAGTTCAAGGCAGCAGGTTATGAGACAATTCTTACCTTCTCCGACAATGATTCCGGAAGACAGGTAAATGATATTCAGAACATGCTTGCCGATGGCGTTGATCTTTTGATTGTTGCCGCAATTGATGGTGAAGCATTGAACACAGCCATGAATGAAGCAGCAGACGCAAACGTTCCGGTTATCTCTTATGACCGTTTGATTCTGAATGACGCGGTTTCTTATTATGTATCATTTGATAACTATACGGTTGGTAAATTACAGGGTGAGTTTATCGTAGATCAGCTTGATCTTGAAAATGCAGGCGACAGCGTATATAACCTGGAAATCACAGCAGGCGATCCGGCTGATAACAATGCGGGTTATTTCTATCATGGAGCTATAGATGTTTTAAATCCTTATATTGAGTCAGGAACGTTGAACGTTGTATCTGACCAGATTGATTTTGATACGGTTGCCACAGCGCAGTGGAATACAGATACAGCGCTTGAGAGGGCACAGAACATACTTTCTTCTTACTATGCAGACGGAACACAGCTTGATGTTTGGCTTTGCTCTAACGACTCTACGGCTTTAGGTGTTGCACAGGCAATTACTTCTGACTATGCAGGCTCTAACTCTGTACTGATTACCGGACAGGACGGTGACGAAGCAAACTTAAAGAACATCGTTGACGGTATCCAGACAATGACCGTTTATAAGAATGTAAGTAACGAGGCGGTTGTTACATTATCTCTTGCACAGGCAATTATTAATGGTGATACGGTTGATGCGTCTTTGACAGATTCTTTTGACATTGACTGCGCATATGATACGGAATCTTATGAAACCTCTGCAGGAAATAAGTGTCCTTCATTCCTTCTTGTACCGAATGTAATCACAAAGGACAATCTGCAGGATTTGGTTGACACAGGCTTATACACAATGGGCGAAGACGGATACCTGTCTGCAACAAACTAAAATATAGGGACAAATACCATAACCTAAGAAAAGGGCGGGGCGTCTGCCCCGTCTTTCTTATATGCACACGGGCGTCCAAATGAAAGGTGTCCGATTTAACATACACGGTTACAGAAAAAAGGGAGAGGAGGAAATTTCTTTTGGCTGATATTATTTTGGAAATGAAATCCATTACCAAAGAGTTCCCGGGAGTGAAAGCGTTGGATAATGTCAATCTTGCCGTTGAGCGCGGAGAAATTCATGCGCTGATTGGCGAGAACGGTGCGGGTAAGTCCACTTTGATGAACGTGCTTTCGGGAACGTATCCGGTGGGCAGCTATACAGGTGAAATTTATTATAACGGAGACCTTTGTCAGTTCAAGACCTTGAAGGATAGTGAATCGAAGGGGATTGTTATTATTCATCAGGAGTTGGCATTAATTCCGCTGCTTACCATCGGTGAGAACATGTTTCTTGGCAATGAGAAAAAAAATAAGTTCGGAAGCATTGACTGGGATTTAACCTACAATGAGGCGGAAAAGCACATGCGTCAGGTCGGATTATATGAGTCCGCACAGACTTTAATCAAAGATATCGGAACAGGAAAGCAGCAGCTTGTGGAAATTGCAAAAGCATTTTCGAAAAACGTAAAACTGCTGATTTTAGATGAACCGACTTCTTCTTTGAATGATGAAGATGCGAAGATGCTTTTGGACCTTTTATTGGAATTTAAGAAAAACGGATTAACTTCAATTATTATTACGCACAAACTGAATGAGATTATTTATTGTGCGGATAAAGCAACCATTATTCGTGACGGCTCTACGATTGAAACGCTTGTGAAAGGCGTTGATGAGTTCAGCGAGGACCGGATTATCAAAGGCATGGTTGGACGCCCGATGGATGACCGTTATCCGACGCGGGAACATAAGGTTCGGAAAGAAGTCAGTCTTGAGGTAAAGAACTGGACGGTTTACCACCCGCTTTACCACGAGAAAATTGTAGATAATAATATTTCCTTCCAAGTACATAAAGGTGAAGTTATCGGATTTTCCGGACTTCAGGGTGCAGGACGTACAGAGCTTGCAATGTCTATTTTCGGTAAAAGCTATGGCTCGAATATCAGCGGTGAATTATATCTGAACGGTCAGAAAGTGGAACTGAAAAATCCGGAACAGGCAATTCATCATGGGCTTGCCTATGTAACTGAGGACAGAAAGGTCAACGGTCTCATTCTTGAGGAGTCGATTCGTTTTAACACAACGTTAGCCCGCATGGATAAGGTTTGCGCAAAGGGCATTATTGATACGACCGCCGAGAAAAATGTGGCGGAAGAAATGACAACGGCTATGGGAACAAAAACGCCGTCGATTGAACAAAAAACGGGAAATCTTTCCGGTGGAAACCAGCAGAAAGCCTTGCTTGGAAAGTGGATGTTTACCGAACCGGATATTCTGATTTTAGATGAGCCGACGCGTGGTATTGATGTTGGCGCGAAATATGACATTTACTGTCTGATTAACCAAATGGTAGAGGACGGGAAATCCGTTATTATGATTTCTTCTGAAATGCCGGAATTAATCGGTATGTGCGACCGCATCTATGTTATGAACGAGGGAGAGCTTCGCGGAGAACTGGATGCAAAGGACGCTACGCAGGAAAAAATCATGAGCTATATTATCAGTGCCGCAAATTAGAGAAGGGAGTGTTACGATTATGTCAACGAAAAAAGAAACTTCGGGCGCAAGTCAGTTTAATTTAGGCGAGTTTTTAACAAAAAACAGTATGACCATTGCCCTTGTTGTTGTATTTGTTTTATTTTATTTCTTAACAAACGGACGTCTGTTGTATGCACAGAATATGTCGAACCTGCTTTTGCAGAATGGTTATGTATTGGTAATGGCGTGCGGTATGCTGCTTTGTATTCTGACCGGTGGTAACATTGACCTTTCTGTAGGTTCTGTGATTTGTATGGTAGGTGGTCTGGCAGCAGTTTTGATTACAAATCATGGCGTCAGCATTTTTCTGACCATTCCGCTTTGCATTATTGTCGGACTTTTGGCAGGAATATGGCAGGGCTATTGGATTGGTTATGTCCGGATTCCGCCTTTTATCACGACGTTGGGCGGCATGTTCATTTTCCGTGGATTTGGGCGTCTGATTCTCGACAGTAAGACGGTATCTGTCCAGGATGCTGCATTTTTGAATATCTTCACCGCTTACATCAAAATTCCGGGACTGGATACGGATACAAGGATTCTTTCTCCGTTAGTGATTGGTGTTGTGGTAGTTGCTATTATTTTTTACAGTACGATTTCTTCCCGCGCGAAAAAGGCGAAAAAAGGCTATCGCCAAAACAGTGCTCTTGTTGATTTCGGTCGGGATATTATCATATCAGCCGTACTGTTGTTCTATTGTTATCTGCTCTGTCAGTATAAAGGAATTTCCGTTATGCTGCTGTGGGTTGTGGCAATTTGTCTGATTTATCATTTTATTACCTCCAAGACGGCATTCGGACGGTATTTCTATGCGGTGGGCGGTAATGAGAAGGCGACAAAGCTTTCCGGTATTAATACGAATAAGGTTTATTTTATTGCTTATGCGAATATGGGACTGCTTGCCGGTCTGTGCGGTCTGCTCTGCCTTGCGCGTGTAGGCTCTGTGAACGGTTCTACAGGTACTTCTTTTGAGATGGACGCGATTGGTTCCTGCTTTATCGGCGGCGCTTCTGCATACGGCGGCAGCGGTAAGATTTCAGGCGTTATCATCGGTGCGCTCCTGCTTGGCGTTATCAATATGGGTATGTCAATTATGGGTATCGGTGATTCTTGGCAGTACGTTGTAAAAGGCGGCGTTTTGCTGGTTGCAGTTATCTTTGATGTTGTTTCTCATCGCAAGAGCGGCAAATAAGAGAATTCATTTCAATATGGAAACGGCAGTACCACATTTTTGGGGGTGTGGTGCCTGCCGTTTTTTGCATAGGACTGTTATTGGAAATTAATGTAGAGTGGCAAATAAGTGATGACCATAAGCTATCGTCCAACCGCAATCGCATAAGCGTCATTTCCATAGCTGTTGTAGAATAATTACGCTATATAGCTTTGCAAAAAGAAAAGGACTGTTTTTTCTAAATGCATTAAAAATGCTAATGGATATTTTAGGACTTACGGCAGTGCTGAGCTTTGGGAGGATGGCATGACGTTCCATGTTTTATAGTTAGTCTTTAAAAATATTCCCATAAAGACGTATAACAATAATTTTGTTGGAACTTTGTTGAC
>DKYC01000166.1:0-121 GCA_002492295.1 Lachnospiraceae bacterium UBA7110 | reverse complement strand
TAATTTTGTTGGAACTTTGTTGACTCTCCCCAAAATCCGTTGATTTCTCTGCCACACTTCATGACAAATTTTTTCAGAGAATATTGCAAAGGATTTTTACATATGCTATAATGCCAGTAGG
>DKYC01000134.1:20431-22887 GCA_002492295.1 Lachnospiraceae bacterium UBA7110 | reverse complement strand
CCGCCTGCGCCCTCTTCTACTACTACATCAGATACGTTGCCGTTTACGGTAATTGTATAATTTTTCATTTTAATCCTCCATTCTTATTAAAAAACTGCAAATCTGCCGATTGAAAAATCCTTGGTTTTTCAATCTGTCTTCCTTCATTTATTACAAGGCAATAACCTTTAAAACATTTCATTTAAAATCCAAAATCTTTATGCTCTTTTCCACTTTCCTGCATTTGCACGTCTGATGCTTCTTACCTGGAAGCCCTCTACGGCCGTTCCCTCATATGCAGCAACCGCTGCCGCAATGACAGCCACAAGCTCCGTATCATCCGCAAGCTCTTCCTCTGCTTCCTCAACAGCAGGCGCTGCTGCGGGTACAGGAGCCGGAGTCTGCACGGGAGCATTCTTCTTTGTAAGTTTCTCCTGCAGCTTCGGAATAAAAGAAAATACGGAAATAATCAGACTTATAAGTATCAATACGACAAACACCGTTCCCATGCCAAGGAGCGTGTTCAATGCCGCCTTTGCCATGAGCTCACCCTTTGTCTGATTCATATTGAGCGTGCATGAAGTCATGACAAGGTAAATATCATTCGTGAAAATCAACTCAACGGAGCCGCTTGCATTCTCGCCCGTAATTGGTATCTGCACCGTAATCGTATCGTCCGATACCGTTGATACAGGCTGTCCAAAATCCTTAATGCTGCCCATCGCCTCAATTCCCGACTCAAATGAGCTGAATGCAGTTCTCACTGCCTTGCCCTCACAGGAAATCCCGGCTTCACTTGCACCTGTTGCGCCCCTTGTGTACTCGGCATACAGTGAGCTGAATACATCTGCAAGCTCCACATTGTTGTACTCGTCAAACATTGCCGACGTATCCGCCTGTGATAATACAAGCGCCGCCGTCATGTGCACAACATTCTGAGCCTGAGCCTCGGCATTTTTCTGCTTCAATTGCTGGTTTGCCGAAATGGTCTCATCTTGTCCACACGCTGTCAGAGCAAAAACGCAGGTAAGCATTAATAATGTCTTTAAAAATTTTTTAGTGAAATTTTTCATATTAACGTTCACCCTTTCCTAGACCGTTCCATGTTTTTTTGCAGGACGGTCCTCTCTTTTTGTGAATAACATCTCAAATGCGCCAATCACATACTTTCTTGTGTCAGCCGCCTCAATAATCTGGTCCACATAGCCTCTCTTTGCCGCACCCTGTGCACTTGTCTGAAGCGCCGCATACTCCGCAGCCTTCTCCTTAATGACATCCGCGCCCTTGCCTTCATACATAATCTTTGCCGCAAGGGTTGCATCCATGGAACCGATTTCGGCATCAGGCCATGCAATCGTAATATCCGCGCCAATCGCTTTGGAATTCATCGCCACATAAGCGCTTCCGAGCGCCTTTCCGATAATCACGTTTACTTTCGGAACAGTCGCATTGGCAAACGCATATGTAAGCTTCGCCACTGCTGTTGCAATTCCTTTTTCGCTGCCCATTGTCGCTTCATAGCCCTTCACATTGGTAAGCGACAATACCGGAATATCAAACGCATCACAGAAATTAATAAAATTCTCTGCCTTGTAACATCCATTCGGTGAAAGCACTGCATCAAATTTCTCCGCGATTTCGCCGTTTTCGCCGTAAACCTCGGTACGGTTTGCCACGCAGCCTACCGTCATGCCGTTTAACCGGATAAAGCCTGTTACCATATCCTTTGCATAGTTTTCTTTGATTTCAAAGAACGAATTATTATCTGCAATCTGGGAAAGTGCAAGCGCCGTATCGCCCACGCAGTTTGCGATATCCGCGCACACTCTGTTGAGATCATCCGTACAATCATCATCTACCGCGTCTTCTTCGTTATTTGCAGGAAGCATTGTAACCAGCTCTCTGATTTTCGCAAAAATCGCCGCCTCATCCGCAACAACATCTACAATGCCGCTCTTGCTGCTCTGAAACTCCGCCGTAGCCGTATCGCACTTTGCCGTGCTGTTTCCATCAAGGGCATTTGGAGAGTTGACAAAAAGTTTTGCCTTTGTGCCCTCCATAAATGTAAAGTCCGTCAATGTAGGTATCAGTGCAAGACCGCCGCCACAGTTTCCGAAAATAGCGGTAATCTGCGGAATGACGCCGGATGCAAGCGTCTGCTTTAAATAAATCTCACCAAACGCGTTGAGCGCATCGGTTGCCTCCTGAAGTCTCAGACCTGCTGAGTCAATCAGTCCAATGACAGGCGCGCCCGTCTTCATCGCCAAATCATAAAGGTTTGTAATCTTTTTTGCGTGCATTTCGCCTACTGAGCCATTCAAAACAGCGGCGTCCTGACTATACACGTAAACCAGGTTGCCATTAATTACTCCGTAACCGGTCACAACACCGTCCGAAGGAGTCTCGGCCTGTTTCAGGTTGAAGTCTGTCGCTCTTGCAGTGACAAGGGCACCGATTTCAACGAAACTGTTTTCATC
>DKYC01000134.1:19959-20138 GCA_002492295.1 Lachnospiraceae bacterium UBA7110 | reverse complement strand
AAAGATTCAATTCTTTTACTTGCCAGACTTGAAGTAGTACTCATTTTTCGACCTCCATTTTATATTCATTTTACTTTGATAAAAACTTGTTTTTGCAATTTTTTATGCAAAAATTGCACTAGCTAGAGTATAACATATATTATTCTTCTCGCCTAGTGAAATTTAACAAAAATTTTTTC
>DKYC01000134.1:0-19714 GCA_002492295.1 Lachnospiraceae bacterium UBA7110 | reverse complement strand
GAAATTTAACAAAAATTTTTTTATTTTTTCCTGATTATGAGATGCTCCATTTTTCAAATACCATTTTCATGCACCATGCAAAATCAATCGCTTCTTTTCCCTGTGCGGCAACAAGATCCACCCGCTTCCACTCTTCATCTCCCACCCTGTAACTGAGATATCCGACCTTCTGCCCTTTCTCAACAGGCGCACTAAGCCCTTTTACTTTGTGAAGCGTTACGGTTATTTTTTCCTCCCTGTTCATCAGAAGCCCTTCCGTTTGACAAAGCGATTTGTCCTGCGGTTTTGACGGCTCTACCCCAATCAGCTCGACACTGCCGATTTTATCGCTTTTTGCACCCGTCACCTGAATCTGCGCAAACGTGTTTTCCGGTATCTGCGCCTCCTCAAAGCCCCTGTATTGATAGTTTGCCAGTCCAAACTCCATCAGTGTGCGGGTGTCGTTCCACTTGTATGTTTTGTGGTTGGGCCAGCCGCATGCCAGGAGCGCTACCACAAACGTTTTTCCGTCGCGCTCCAACGCTCCGACATAGCAATATCCTGCTTTGTTCGTAAAACCTGTTTTTCCGGAAAGCGCACCTGTCATCATACCCAAAAACGCGTTATGGTTTGTACAGCTAAAGCTTCTTTGTCCGGAAGCATCCGAAAAGGAGTGGGAAGGTGTTCTAGTAATTTCAAGGAATTTTTCTTTCTGAGGTGATTGTTTAATACAATAGGACATGACAAGGGCCAGATCCCTTGCCGTAGTAGAATGAAATTTGTCGCCGTCCGTGGCGTCAAGCCCGTTTGGCGTGATATAATATGTATTTACGCAGCCGATTTCCTCAGCCTTTTGGTTCATAAGCGCGGCAAAACCCTCCACACTGCCGCCCACATGCTCCGCAATTGCCACTGCCGAATCATTATGCGACTCAAGCATCAGGGAATAAACCAAATCCCCAAGCCGGTAATTCTCACCCTCCCTGATATTTAACTGCACATCCGGCATCGATGCGGCATAAGCAGAAACCGTCACCATGTCGTCAAGGCTTGCATTCTCCAAGGTGACAATCAGCGTCATGATTTTTGTCGTGCTTGCCATTGCCATCGGCTCATAACCGTTTCGTTCATATAAGACACGCCCCGAATCGGCGTCCATCAGCACTGCCGACTTGGCGTAAAGCATGAGTTCGTCCGCATACACGTAAGCGCCTTCGCACCATTCTGACATCGACCAAAAAATACTGACTGCCATAAGCAGCGCCACAATTTTCTTTCCCATTTTGTTACTCCCTTTATATAAAGGTTTCATAAAAATATATTTTGAAAGAAAGGCAATTATGAATTATGCGCCAAGCTTTTTATTCAAATACGTGACCAGCATGTCAACACCCGGGGCATTTTCGCCGCCCCTTGGAATAATGATATCCGCATACCGCTTTGACGGCTCCACAAACTCCTCATGCATAGGTTTAACCGTATTTGTGTACTGCGCAATAATGGATTCGATGCTTCTTGCGCGTTCTATCATATCACGCTTGATACGCCGTATCAGCCGCTCGTCGGCATCGGTATCGACATAGATTTTAATGTCCATCAGATCCCTTAACTCACGGTTTTCCAGCACCAAAATCCCCTCCATGATAATCACGGTTTTTGGCGCAATCCGTATGGTTTCCTTTGCCCTGTTATGGTTGCAGTAATCGTAGGTCGGCATGTCAATCGGCTGTCCCTCAATAAGCTTTCGCACATCCGCCGCCATCCGCTGCGACTCAAACGAATCCGGATGGTCGTAATTAAGCCTGCAGCGCTCCTCAAAAGGCATATCGTCATGTGCCTTATAATAATTATCGTGGCTGATTACGGCAATGTCCTCGCCGAAATATTCCTGAAGCTTTTTGATGATTGTCGTCTTCCCCGACGCGGAACCTCCCGCCACGCCAAGAACACATATTTTTCTATCGTTTTCCATTTTCAACACATTTCTCCCTATCGTAAAGCCAGCTAAATTTCAACCTGCACGTCTGCTTTTGCCTCTTCCTCCGCCTGCTTTTTAAAATCCTCAAGCTGCTCCGCGTCCAAAGTCGGCAAATCCCCCAAGGATTTTACGCCAAACGTACGCAAAAACTCCTCCGTCGTTCCAAACAGGAGCGGTCTGCCAGGCGCGTCAAGTCGTCCAAGCTCCTGTATCAGGTTAAATTCCAAAAGCCTGTTCACCGCATGGTCACAGCTTACGCCCCTGATTTTTTCAATCTCAAGCCTCGTCACGGGCTGCTTGTACGCAATGATGGAAAGCGTTTCCAAAAGCGTATCCGACATTACATACTTCCTCGGCGCTTTTGCGACCTTAATCAGGTATTCATAAAGCTCCGGCTTTGTGCAAAGCTGAAAGGAATTTTCAAGCTCCGCAATATAAATTCCGCGGTCATCCTTTTCATACCCATCATTCATTTCGGCAATCACTTCACGGATTTCCCTTTCGCTTTTTTCCAGCACATGGACAAGCTTACCCATCTCCACGGAATCGCCCATTGCAAAAAGGACAGCCTCAATCACTGCCATCATTTTTTTATGTTCGTTCCTGTTTCCTGTCTTTTTATCTTCCAAAGCAAACCTCATTTCTGCTACGCCGCAAGGCTTGACGTGATTATGATATCCGCAAAGGCACACTCCTGCTCAATAGAGATAATTCCCTGCTTCATCATCTCAAGCACAGCCATAAACGTCACAATGATTTCCATTTTGCTGCCCTGTTTCTCCAAAAGCCTCCGAAAACTAAACCGCTTATGGTTTTTCACAAATTCCTCGATATACCCCTGCTTCTCCTCAAGATTGATTTCATCTTTTTCAATCTTCCCGAAGCGGCTTCTGATGGGGTCAATCTTGTCCTCCTGACGGCGCATCACGGATTTAAAAATCTCATTTAATTTCGCCAGATTCATGTCACCGACAAGCGTCTCATAATCAATCGGCGCCTTATAATCGCGTACCTCTTTTGGCAGCATGGGCTTTTTATACCATGTTTTTGCGGCATCAACCTGCCTGTCCCTAAGTTCAAATGCCATATACTTATACATCTTATATTCCAAAAGTTTTTGTACCAGCTCCGCCCTCGGATCTTCTTCCTCACCTTCTTCATTGACCTCTTTGGGAAGGAGCATTCTGCATTTAATGTCAAGCAGCGTTGCCGCCATCACGAGAAACTCGCTCATCACATTCATATCCTGCCGCTGCATATTCCTGATATAATCAAGGTACTGTTCCGTTATCATCACAATCGGAATGTCATAAATATCAATCTTATTTTTTTCAATTAAATACAGCAAAAGGTCAAGCGGGCCTTCAAATACCTCGAGTCGCACGGATAAGCTCATGCCAAAAACCTCCAATTCCATCCAAATCTTTTTTATTTTACATGGAATTGAAGGAAAGTGCAAGGCAAACTGTTATTCGCTTTGGCACTGTATAACGGTTCAGCCTACGGCTTCCCGTTACGGCACGGTTTCAACGTCACCACATACAGTTGCGCCGGGTTAAAAAAGCGAAACGGCAGCGTATGCGAACCCATCCCGCGCCCAAGCAGCATAACGGCACCGTTTTCCCTGTAAATGCCGCCGTCATATTTCGGAAACAGCCTGTAGGAAGGGGCAATTACGCCGCCAAGCAAAGGAAGGCGCATGATACCGCCGTGGACATGGCCGGAAAGTACAAGCTGTGCCCCCCATCTCGCGTATTCGGGAAAGTAGTCAGGATTGTGGGCTATCAGTAAATTGCACATCCTGTCATCCGCCGTTCCGACCATGCGTTCAAGATAGCCCTCCTCCATTTCTGTCCGTTTAAAGTGCACAAAATATTCCAGGGAAAGTTCCAAACCTGTTATTCTGATGTTATATTCCGCAAGCTCCACGCTCTTGTTTTCAAGCAGTTGCATATTTTCGACATCCAAATCAGTTTTTAACATCTCAAACTGGTCTCCGAATTTGTCGCGCTGCTCCTTAATCTTTGACTCATGGTTCCCAAGTCCGTAGTATACCGGAAACTCCCTGCACAGTTCACGGGCGAGCTGTATTCCCGGCATCATATCCTCTCCAGCCCTTGATGTCACAAGATCGCCTGCAAGCACGATAAAATCCGGGTTTATATTTTGAACCGCCTTGATAAACAGCATATTTTTATCACCATAGACCTTATTGTGTACATCTGAAATAAGCACAAGCCTGCATTCCTTTTTCAGCTTTGGCAGTGTCAGTTCCTGCGAAACCACCTCGAAGCGGTTCCCGTCAATCAGTCCTACCGCAAGGAAAAACACAAAAACCAGTACCAGTATTACAAAAATAATCAATCCCGTATCCCTTCCTTAAATGTATTGCAGCGCAAATCCGTCGCGGAAAACGCTTTAGTCAGCGTTTCCCTAAGTATATCACATTTTTTCAGGATAATCATCTTTTAAATCAAATACTTCAGGAATACCCGTTTCAGATAATCAATATAATATGCCCTTTCCACTGTCTCCATGGCAATAATCTCCACACTTCCGATTTCCTTCTGATCCAGCGTATAAACAATTTCCCCGACCTTTGTGCCCTCCTCTATCGGCGCTTCAAGCGCTTCCCGGTAATTGTAGTGTTTCTCAATCTTTGAAAAATCCGCCCCTGTCACGTCAAGATACCGGAAAGCTTCCTTGGGGGTAATCATCACCTCATCTGCTTTTCCGCCCGTCACCTTAAGCGGGGGCAGCATCTCCCTGTTTTCATCCGTATAAATCCTTGTCATTGCAAAGCCATACTCAAGCATGCTCCTTGCCTCGGCAAACCGGATTTTATAATCCGGCGCCCCCATTACCACGGCGATCAGGTCAATCCCTTCTTTGTTTGCCGTCGCACTGAAACAGTATTTTGCCGCATTCGTCGAACCGGTTTTTAATCCCGTTGTCCACTGATACTGTTTTAAAAGTTTATTCGTGCTTGACAGCGTAAAACTTTTTGTACCCTGTCTGGTTACATGGGTGATATCTTCCATCCAAATGGTTGTATAATTATAAATCTGCGGATAACGCGTAATCAGCTCCCGCGACATCACTGCCACGTCCCTGGCCGTAGTGTGGTGCCCACTGTCCGAAGTCAGTCCGCAGCAATCGAGAAAATGTGTGTTTGTCATGCCTAACGCCGCCGCTTTTTCATTCATCTGATTGACAAACTCCGCCTCACTGCCCGCAATGTACTCCGCCATCGCAACGGACGCATCATTTCCGCTTGCCACTGCGATGCATTTGATGAGCGTATCCACCGTCTGTATTTCGCCCTCTTCCAAAAACACCTGCGAACCACCCATTGATTTTGCATAAGCGCTGGTGCTCACTTCATCCTCCAGCTTAATTCTTCCCTTTTCCAGTGCCTCAAAAGTCAAAAGCAATGTCATAATCTTGGTAATACTTGCAGGACTCCTGACCTCATCCGGGTTTTTCTCAAACAGCACTGTTCCCGTTGACGCCTCCATAAGAATTGCCGACGGAGAGCTTAAGGTAAGCGCCTCCCCCTGTGCATACACAGTATTCCCATATAAAAAAAGTACAGTCGTCACAAAAACAAGTAAATAACAAATAAAGCGTTTCCAGCGAATCATAAAGCTCCCGCATCCGTTCTGTTCTCTTATATGCAATTTATGCTTCCCTGATCCGTTCTATGCATGAAACGTCAATACGCCCCGTGCGCCAAAATAAAAATGCAGGCTTTTGCACCCGCATTTCATTAATCGCATTCATTTATCTTTTAATCAGTTTATGATAAATTTCTGAAATTTCTTCTCTTGTCTCCTCATTAATTTTCACTGACATCGCAAAATGATATCCAAAGTCAACCGCCCCCATAACACAAATCAGTACGATTGTCTTAATCCCCCATTCAAAGGGCCATTTGTCCACAAAGCGCATCACCTTGTCAAACAGAAACGTGATGATGATAACCGCATAAAGTCCCCACGCAAGCGTACTTTCAAGACATACGACACCCTTATAGTTGCAGAACTTTTCATTATAGTCCCACCAGACTTCCCCAAAAAGCTTCATCATCACCCTTGCCACCAAAAATTCAAAAACGGTTGCAAGTGCCGCGCCTACTATGTAAAGCATAATCAGATTTTTGGCAAGCGGATGAAGGATAATATATCCAAGCGTCGCTCCCACACCGTATATCGGACAGAACGGACCTGTCATAAATCCCCTGTTCGTAAGTTTTTTATTACAAAAGGACATATAAACCGACTCAACCATCCAGCCTATGATGCTGAACAGAAAAAAACAGGCAATCAGATGATATAAATCATATCCCGCCAACTGGTATTTATATAACCACATTATTATTTCACTCCTCATAACAAAACATCACTAAGAACCGAGCAGGGAAAAGCTTTTCCTTACCCGTGCGCCGTGCATCCGTCAGCCTGCCGGCCTATTTCATTTAGATGCCCGTGTGCGTAAAAGGTAAAAAATCCTTGACAAAACAGCCAAGGATTTTACTCTTCATTACAAAACGAATTAATTATATTTACGCTTTCTAGCCGCTTCAGACTTCTTCTTACGTTTTACGCTTGGCTTTTCGTAATGCTCTCTTTTACGAATTTCCTGCTGGATTCCTGCTTTCGCACAGCTTCTCTTAAATCTACGCAAAGCGCTATCCAAAGTCTCGTTTTCTTTTACGATAACATTTGACATACTATCACACCTAACCTCCCTCCAGTCCTATTATTGTGTGCCAGACTGTTCGGGTATACTTAATCGCACATTAAGAATTATACCACATATTACGCATACGTCAATAGTTTTTCAAAATATTATTCTAATTTTGTTTATTTTACCTGACCTGCAAGCACAGTCTTCGCCTCTTCAACCGCCTTGTCAATTCCAGCCGGATTCTTACCGCCTGCCTGTGCCATATTCGGACGTCCGCCGCCACCGCCGCCGACAAGCCCTGCGATTCCTTTAATCAGATTCCCGGCATGCGCACCCTTTGCCATCGCACCGTCCGTCGCCATCGCCACGAGACTGACCTTGCCGTCCACACCGGACGCAAGCACAACCACGCCGTCACCAAGTTTCGCTTTCAGCTGATCGCCCAAATCGCGCAGCCCGTTCATGTCCACGCCGTCCACGCGCGCCGCAAGCAGTTTCACGCCGTTTACATCCGTCACCTTGTCCATAACGTCGCCAAGCGCATCCTTTGCAGCCTTGCTCTTAAGCGATTCGTTTTCACTTTGCAACGCCTTGATTTCCGCCATCATATGCTCAATCTTCTCCACAAGGTTGGCAGGCGTCGCCTTTGCTGCCTTTGCTGCCCTGTCAAGCTCATCCTCTATTCTTTTATAATAATCAAGCACATTCTCGCCCGTGAGCGCCTCAATACGGCGCACGCCTGCCGCCACGCCGCTCTCCGACACAATTTTAAACGCCGCAATCTCACCTGTATTCTTTACATGCGTACCGCCGCAGAACTCCTTGGAGAAATCACCCATTGATACAACGCGTACCTTTTCGCCGTATTTCTCATCAAACAATGCCATTGCGCCAGTTTTCTTTGCCTCGTCCATTGTCATGACATTCGTTTCCACTGCAATCTGCTCCGCAATCTTATCGTTGACCATCTTCTCAACCGTTGCAAGCTCCTCGTCCGTCATCGCCTCAAAATGACTGAAGTCAAACCGTGTCCGTTCGCCGTCCTGATATGAGCCCTTCTGCTGAACATGCGTTCCAAGCACCTCGCGCAGCGCCTTCTGCATTAAATGTGTCGCCGAATGATTCTTGCAGGTCTTTGCACGGTTTACGGCGTCAACACTTAACGTAACGCAATCGCCCACCTTGAGCATTCCCTTCGTCACGGTACCAATATGCGCAATCCGGTTCCCGACCACGTTTATCGTATCGTGAACGACAAATTCCGCGTCGCCCGCCGTAATCACACCCTTATCGCCAACCTGACCGCCCATTGTCGCATAAAACGGCGTCTTTGCCACAATCACCGCACCTGTCTGTCCGTCCGTAAGCGCATCGACAATCTCATCCTCTGTCGTAAGCGCCGTAATCGGCATCTCCAGCGTCAAGGTATCATATCCTGCAAACTCACTTGTTATATTTTTGTCAATCTGTTCATAAATCGTGGCATCTGCGCCCATGTAATTCGAAACCTTACGTGTTTCCCGCGCCTTTTTGCGCTGCTCGTCCATCGCCGTCTGAAAACCGTCCTGATCAACCGCAATCCCTTTCTCCTCAAGAATTTCAATCGTCAAATCAAGCGGAAAACCATACGTATCATACAGCTTAAACGCGTCTGCACCCGAAAGCGTCTTCTCACCCTTATCCGCAAGCGCACGCTCCATATCCGCAAGAATCGTCAACCCCTGATCGATTGTCCTGCTGAACTTTTCCTCCTCCTGCAAAAGCACCTTGAAGATAAAGTCCTTTTTCTCCTCAAGCTCCGGATAACCGTCCTTGGAACTGTCGATAATCACCTCAGCGATTTTTGTCGTAAACTTGCCCTCAATGCCAAGCAGTCTGCCATGACGCGCCACACGCCGGATTAATCTTCGAAGCACATAACCCCTGCCCTCATTTGTCGGCATAATTCCGTCCGAAATCATAAACGTCGCCGAGCGCATATGATCCGTAATCAGACGAATGGAAACGTCCTTCTTCTCGTCCGTCTCATAAGCGACGCCCGCAAGCCCACACACCTTGTCACGGATTGCCTTCATTGTGTCAATGTCAAACACCGAATCCACATTCTGCACAACAACTGCAAGACGCTCCAAGCCCATTCCGGTATCAATGTTTTTCTGCGCAAGCTCCGCGTAATTGCCTTTGCCGTCGCCATCAAACTGTGTAAATACGTTATTCCAAACTTCCATAAAACGGTCACAGTCACAGCCTACCTTACAGTCCGGCTTTCCGCAGCCATATGCAATCCCCCTGTCGTAATAAATCTCCGAACACGGTCCGCACGGTCCCGCGCCATGCTCCCAGAAATTATCGCACTCCCCCGTTTCAGGATCCCTGTAAAAACGCGTAATCTTCTCTGCCGGCACACCGATTTCCTTTGTCCAAATATCAAATGCCTCTTCGTCCTCACAGTAAATCGAAGGATAAAGCCGCTCCGGCTCCAATCCGACTACCTTCGTCAGAAATTCCCAGCTCCACGCAAGCGACTCATGCTTAAAATAATCCCCGAATGAAAAATTGCCGAGCATCTCAAAAAAGGTCAGATGTCTTGCGGTCTTTCCGACATTCTCAATATCGCCCGTTCTGACACACTTCTGGCATGTCGTCACACGTCTTCTCGGCGGGATTTCCTGCCCCGTAAAATACGGCTTTAGCGGCGCCATTCCTGAATTGATAATCAGCAGGCTGTTATCATTATGGGGTACCAGCGAAAAGCTCTTCATTGCCAAATGCCCTTTGCTTTCAAAAAATTCAAGAAACATTCTTCTAAGCTCATTTACTCCGTAGTTCTTCACGATTCATTCCTCCATATTATTATATGATATAATTTCTTTTATCCTTTTATCCAAAAAATACCGCGGTATCCACTGCCCTAAGATGATTTTTTGACCGTTGCAAGGATACGGTCATTGTCAAGCTCCTTACCCGCACGCTTTGCAAACTCACTCAGCAAATCCTCCACCGTCATGCGCGCCCGCCTGTCACCCGACACATCCAGCACAATCCTGCCGCCATCCATCATCAGCGTACGGTTTCCAAGCTCTAGCGCCTGATGCATATTGTGTGTGACCATAAGGCATGTAATCTGCCGCTTAGCGACAATCTGTTTAGTCAGATTTAAAACCTTTTCCGCCGTCGCCGGATCAAGCGCCGCCGTGTGTTCATCCAACAGCAGGATTTTCGGCGTTACCATCGTTGCCATCAAAAGCGTCAAAGCCTGCCTCTGCCCGCCCGACAAAAGGCCGACCGGATTTTTCATGCGGTCCTCAAGCCCCATGCCCAAAAGCGCAAGCTGTTCCTGAAATTTTTTCTTATCTGCCGCCTTAATCCTGCTAAAATATGCATTCTTCGACGTTGAGGCACGCAGATATGCAAGCGCCATATTCTCCTCGATTGTCATGTGCGGCGCCGTGCCCTTTAAAGGATCCTGAAACAAATGCCCGATAACCTTGCTGCGCACATATTCCTTGCGGTATGTAATGTCCTCGCCGTCAAGCATAATCAGCCCCTTATCGACAAAAAACGAACCCGTAATTGCATTAAACAGCGTGGACTTTCCCGCGCCGTTGCTTCCGACAATTGTCGCAAAATCACCTTTTCCCAGCACAAGCTCCACATCGTCAAGCGCACACTTTTCATTCACCGTTCCAGGGTGAAAGGTCTTACTGACATGCTTCATAATCAGCATCTGTTCACTCTTCATGACCTGCCACCTCCACAAGCTCTTTAATGTAGCGCTGGTTTTGCTCCCGTGACGCACGTCTTGCCTTGTAAAAGGAAAACTTCGTTTTTAAATACGGAAATGCAATTGCAACCGCCACGATTAACGCCGATACCAGCTTCAGGCATTCCGCAGGCACATTCATCCGAAGCGCAATTGCCACAATAAAACGGTACAGACAGCTACCTATAATAACTCCTGCTATTCGTTTTAGCATACCGCCTTTTCCAATCAGCGTTTCCCCGATAATCAGGCTTGCAAGCGCAATCGTGACCATTCCCGTACCAAGATTAATGTCGCACGACTTCTGATACTGCGCAAGCAGTCCGCCCGAAAGCGCTGTCAGTGCATTTGCCACACAAAGCCCAATTGTAATCATCAAAGACGTATTGATACTCGACGCACGCACCATATCCGGATTATCGCCCGTGGCGCGAATGGAAAGTCCAAGCCTTGTATTTAAGAATACCGATACCAGTATTCCGATAACAATCACAATTACCGCCGCCACAATCAGCTTATACCAGCTTGTCGGCATCGCCGCCTTCGCCCACGTAAAAACCGAATCACAGTTAAACAGATTGAGGTTGGACGCAAAACCCATCACTGCAATATTGACCGTATAAAGTCCTGTATTAACAATAATGCCCGCAAGAATGGACTGAATGCCCATTTTGGTCTGCAAAAAAGCCGTCACAAATCCGGAGCAGATGCCCGCCGCCATTGCCGCAAACAGCGCAAGCAGCGGATGCCCTGCAATCGTCACGGATGCACACACTGCACAGCCAAGCGTAAAGCAGCCGTCGGTGGACAAATCCGCGATATTCAAAATAGAAAATGAAATAAACAGCGCAAGCGCGACAAGCGCATAAATCATTCCAAGTTCAAGCGCGCTCTGCACAATTGATAATGTAATGATGGAGCCCATGTTTCCCCCTATGGTTTTTGTCCTACTCGAATTCCTTTGCCGTAACGGTTTCAATCAGCTCAGAGCACATCCCCTCAAATACGGAATAGTCAATACCGACTGCCTCCGCCGTTTCCGTGTTTACCATAATGATACCGTCCGAAAGTGTCTGTACCGGCATTGTTGCAGGGTCTGCACCGTTTACAAGCACGTCAGCCACCATATCCGCCGTAACCGTACCGAGATTTTCATAGTTCACGCCAAATCCGCAGAACGCTCCGTTCAATGCAAACGAATCAGCTCCTGTATAGTGGGGAATTTTTGCTTCCGTAAATTTCTCAAAGATTGCAAGCTCCGCCGTCATAATCGTATTATCCTGCGGTGTAAAGACCGCGTCTACCTGTTCTGCCACGAGCGCATCCGCTGCTGCCTGAACCTCCGCAGAGGTTGTTCCTGTCTTTTCCACATATGTAAGCCCGTTCGCATCACAGTATGCCTTTGCGTCCGCAATCGACTGTATGGAAGCTGCCTGACTCTTATCATACAGCAAACCCACCTTTTTGGTATCAGGATTTCCTGCCATAATCAGTCCGAAAATCGCCTCCGTATCAATCGCGTCCGATGTTCCTGTAATGTTCGCGCCCGGCGCGTCATTGGATGCTACAAGTCCTGCTCCGACAGGGTCTGAAACCGCCGAAAATACAACCGGTATCTGATTGTCCTCTGTCGCGTTCTGCATAATCATTGCAGCAGGCGTTGCAATCGGAATAATCACGTCAACCCCGTCTGCCACCAAATCCGTTGCAATCTGGTTCAGCACCGAAGAATCCGCCTGACCGTTATGCGTGTAATCTTCAAAATCAAATGTCACACCAAGCTCCTCGCCCTTAGCTGTAAGCTCTGCTTCAATCGCCTTCTCAATCTGATTAAGCGACGCGTCATCCACATACTGCACGATGCCGACCTTGTAAACGGTACCGTCCTGCGTCTGTGCAGGCTGTGTTTTTTCCTCCTGTACATTCGCGTCTGCCTGTTCCTGTGTCTGTGCAGGCGTCTGTCCGCCCTGCTCGGGCTGTGCTTCCTGTGTTCCTGCGCCGTTACTGCTGCCACAGCCCGCAAGCGCCGCAGTCATCACTGCCGCCATCACCAATGATACTACTTTCTTTTTCATAATCGTTCTCCTCCATAACTTATAATTTCTTTTTTATATTTCTTTAAAAACGGGCAGACGCTGCCTGCCCGAAATTGTTAAAACGTAAACTTATCCGCAAAATAGGCATCCAATTCGTCAATTGGAATGCGCACCTGCTCCATCGAATCGCGGAACCGCACCGTAACCGCATGGTCCTGCTCCGAATCAAAATCATACGTAACGCAGAACGGCGTGCCAATCTCGTCCTGACGACGGTAGCGCTTGCCGATATTTCCCCTGTCGTCAAACTCACAGTTATATTTTTTGGAAAGCTGCGCGTAAATCTTTTCCGCACCCTCATTGAGCTTCTTGCTCAGTGGAAGCACGCCGATTTTCACGGGTGCAATCGCCGGATGGAAGTGCAGCACAGTCCGCACATCGCCCTCTCCAATCTCCTCTTCATCATATGCGGCACAGAGGAATGCTAACACAACGCGGTCCGCGCCAAGCGACGGCTCTATGACATAAGGTATGTATTTCTCTTTCTTCTCATCATCAAAATACGACATATCCTGTCCCGACGTATTCTGGTGCTGTGTCAGATCGTAATCCGTCCTGTCCGCAATGCCCCAAAGCTCGCCCCAGCCGATGGACGGGAACAAGAACTCAATATCCGTCGTGCCCTTAGAATAGAAGCAAAGCTCCTCCGGCGCATGATCACGCAGACGCATTTCATCCTCTTTAATGCCAAGACTAATCAGCCAGTCGCGGCAGAATCCTCTCCAATACTGGAACCATTCCAAATCCGTCCCCGGCTCACAGAAGAACTCCAGTTCCATCTGCTCAAACTCTCTTGTCCTGAAAGTAAAGTTTCCAGGCGTGATTTCGTTTCTGAATGACTTACCAATCTGTCCGATACCAAACGGAATCTTCTTTCTTGAGGTTCTTTGCACATTTTTAAAGTTTACAAAAATACCCTGCGCCGTCTCCGGTCTTAAATAAACCGTATTCTTTGCGTCCTCCGTCACACCCTGAAATGTCTTGAACATCAGATTGAACTGACGGATATCCGTAAAGTTGTGCTTACCGCAGGTCGGACATACAATATTCTTTTCCTCGATGAAATTCTTCATTTCCTCCTGTGAAAATGCATCAATCGGCTTTTCAAGTGTAATGCCGTTTTCACTTGCAAAATCCTCAATCAGCTTATCCGCACGGAACCGCTCATGGCACTCCTTGCAATCCATCAGCGGATCGGAAAAACCGCCTAAATGACCGGATGCCACCCATGTCTGCGGATTCATTAAGATTGCACAGTCCACGCCGACATTGTAGGGATTTTCCATGATAAACTTCTGCCACCATGCACGCTTTACATTGTTCTTAAGCTCCACGCCTAAGTTTCCGTAATCCCAAGTGTTTGCAAGTCCGCCGTAAATCTCCGAACCGGGATAAACAAAGCCTCTGCTTTTTGACAACGCTACAATTTTGTCCAATGTCTTTTCCATCAAAATTTCTCCTTTTAATATTCTTATTTACTGAAACACAATCATTCCGTATCCGTCCATCGCGTCAACCGTCGCGCTTTTTTTTCCCGCCGCGCTCACACCGTCGCTCACGTACAGAATATCGCCATAGCAGTTCACTGTAACCGGTTCATCATCACCGCCGCGCTCAAGGATAACAATGTGCGTATCCCCCATGCCAAGCAAATCGGATTTTCCCACACTTTGTTTCGCGTTTTTCTCCGACACCGCATTTAAGGTCGCCTCCAGTCCGTATCCCGCCGTATAAGCGTCCGAAACAGTCCCTGCAAAAAATCCGTCCGTACTGCTTTCTATTGACGCGGTATCCATGCCCATTTCAGATGCGTACATATAATCAAGGAAGTAATTATTCCATCCCGCATACGATTCCCAGTCCCCAAAAGTCATCTCAACGGCAAGCCTGTCCTCCTTATTTTTCTGACAGCTCTTTAAGTTCACCTGCGCCTGCGGCACCTTCTTCTGATATGCTGATATGGAAGTATCAATCAGACTTTCCAAGGCATCCTCGCTGTAATCTTCTCCAAAATCCTCAACCAGCCTGCGCTCAATGCTGCCGTCCTTTTTCAGTGTAATGACGGACGCGTCGTCGGAAGTGCCTTTTGCCCCCTCCGTTTTGGTTTGGCTGTCACTACATGCACATAGTCCCAAAATCATAATCCCTGTCACAATGATATTCTTTTTCATGAACTTTTTCATGTTTCCCTCCATCCGCACGCGCCTTCCTGCAGCCGTTTCCCGTCGTAAACAAACAACTGCGTTATATTATATACAACTTATTCAAGATTTTCAAGTATTTCAAGACTTTTAAAATCCTTATCAAAGGTTCTTTTACAGATTACCTGGCAAAAAAGCCTCAATTCCTCCAAAACCTCCGGCTTTACATCCGAGGAAAAAAGTCTCTCCGGCGGCGTGTTCATAATATATGTAACCGTGTATGCCGCACTCTCCCCAAGCAGACCACCGCCTTTTATCCCGGGAAATTCCCCGTTTACCATAATCACCTTTAACTCAAAAATACACCGTACAAGCCGGTTTGAAAAACGGTCTGATAAGAGCGCCCGGAGCGACTGGTACAGCAGTTTAAGCATTCCCGTCTCGTCGTTGTTTTCCCTTGCATAGTAATCGCACAGTTCCAAAAAGTACATCCCGTAATACGCCCCTGCAAAGTCCGCACGCAGCTCTTCAAAATAATTTGAAATTTCAGCCTCTGACAGATTGTAGGACGTTCTGCCCTCAAAAAGGCGAAACTGCCCGAACGAAAACGGGTTTGTAGGCGCCATCAGACGGTTCCCGGGTCTCCTTGCTCCCCTCGCAAAGGCGGCAAGCTTTCCCCGTTCCTTCGTGAGCAGCACCACTCTTCTGTCATACTCGCCGATTGCCTCCGACTTTATTACAATCCCCGTAAGAACTACGAAATCCTGCATTTTTACGCTCCTGTATCTTTCCTGATCCGTCCGCGGCGTCTTCCTTATAATCCCTGTGCATACCATGCATCCTGTAAGTCAGATAATCGCTAATCTGCCCCGTCTGCATAAATCTGTTCCACTCATCCTCGTACATCCAGATCCTTCCCTTTCTGTAAAAATAGCGTCGCCCGGCAGCGACGCATTCACAGGAATGCAATATCATATCTTACGATTTTCTATCGTATTCTCCCGAAATGATTTACGCTGCTGCGACTTTCTTTATACAGTTAGGGTGTACCTATAAAAAATTTTTATGCGCGGATTTTACTCGTTTTCCCTTGGATCATATCCGAAATTTTTTATCATAAAATCACTGTCCCGCCAGTTCTTTTTTACCTTTACCCAAAGTTTAAGATTGACATGCTGCTCCAGCAAATCCTCTATTTCAGGGCGCGCAAGCGAACCGATTTTTTTTAACATCTGCCCGCCCTTGCCAATGATAATTCCCTTGTGCGACTCGCGCTCGCAGATAATGGCCGCATCAATATCCACGATTTTCCTGCCATATTTCATCTGCTCAATCACAACCGCCACGCCGTGTGGAATTTCCTCGTCAATACTGCGCAGCACCTTCTCACGCACAAGTTCCGCCACAATTTGGCGCGTCGGCTGGTCGGTCACCGTGTCCTCATCATAAAAGGCAGGTCCATTCGGCAAATATTTCATAATCTGCTCCACAAGCACCTGCGTGTTATCGTTCTTTAACGCCGACACCGGAACAATCTCCGCAAAGTCAAGCTGTCCTCTGTATGCGTCAATAGATTCCAAAAGCAGCTCTTTTTTCACCGTATCAATCTTGTTAACCACAAGGATTACCGGCACCTTGACCTTTTTGAGCTCGTCAATAATATGCCGCTCTCCCGCCCCGATATAATTCGTCGGCTCCACAAGCCAAAGCACCACATCCACTTCCTTTAAGCTGCGCTGTGCCACATTCACCATATAGTCGCCAAGCCTGTTTTTCGCCTTATGGATGCCCGGCGTGTCCACAAACACAATCTGTCCCTCCTTGGAGGTATAAACTGTCTGGATTTTATTTCTTGTCGTCTGTGGTTTTTTGGAAGTAATCGCAATTTTCTGCCCGATAATGCAGTTCATCAGTGTGGACTTTCCGACGTTTGGTCTTCCAATCAGCGCCGCAAAGCCTGATTTATAGTTTTCGTTCATTCTGATACCCCATTTTTGCGTCAGTGAAATAAATTTTCCACTTTCATAAACAGTTCTTTATTCTCCTCAATTGCCTGCCCGTTTCCGACTACGCAGACAGCATTCTGCGCAGTCACCGCGTCAACCAGTCCGGCAAGTGCCCGGATATCCTCCTGCGTACAGGCAAGGAGCTCATCACGCTCCTTCTGCACATCCGCATAATCCAGGTTTGTGAAATATGCGCTCGCGGAACGGCTTCCCTTGACCGAAGGAGTCATCGGAACATCCATGTCCGCGACTGCACCGATAATATACTTCGTCATCGTGCGCTCGTCAGCAGTAAACTCCCTTACATAATCCCCCGTCTTTTCAAAAATGTCAACGGTTTTTTTCAAATTCGGATCCCTGTATGACACAAGATAACTGTCGCCCGTTTTCCCAAAGCTGCACATACAGCCATAGGCGCCGCCTTTAACACGCACGTTTATCCAAAAATAATCATAACCCAAAATCACCTTCAAAACCCTTAGTGCGCCCGTGTACTGATAATCCGTACCCTTCCGGTAATTACCCGCCCGGCACACATACTGCACCTGAGCGGAGGTTGAAAACGCTTCATTCTGTATCTTTGGCGTAAGACAGAAGCGCTCCTTTTTGACCTCCTGTGTAAACAGCTTTTCCTTAATGCCCGGCACAAGCCGTTCTAAGCACACAAACCCTTCCTCCGTGGCAGTCAGATCCACCATCACGTTTTCCGGACGGAAAATGCATTTCATCAGCTCGTCAAGTTTTTGGACCAGCTCCTCCCTGCAGTCCACAAAATCCGCTGTCAGCCTCTCAAGCAGCCTGTAGCAGGGAAGCCCGCTCACAAGCTCTGAAACCGCCGCAGTCTCGCTAAAATAGGACATCGCCCTTACCGCCGCAAGCGAATGGGCGGCAGAGGTCATATTTCCCTGCATTCTTGACTTTAGCTCCTCCAAAATTTCCAAAATCCTGTCTGCGTCCGTAAGCTTCGACGACGTAATGATTTCATTCACCAACGCCAGCGCGGGCGCTATCTCGTCATACATCGCCTTTGTTTTGACTTCAAAGGTCAATTTATATTCATCCAGATTTTTCGCATTCACATACGTATTCACGGAACTGACAATCCCGCCCGTATGAATATTCATTTCATTATAAAGTTCCCCGTACGAATATGTGTCCGTGTCGACATAGCCGAGAATATTTTTCAGCACCCCGATATAGGAAAACAATTCCGCCGGAATATCGGACACGTCAAAAACCAGCTTGATATACGCAATCCCGTTTGTCTGTACATCATGAAACAGCACCTTTGTCCCAAGCACATCCCTAAGCTCGTTGATAAAAGGCTCCGCCTCCTTTTTCATGTCCGCCCTTGTAAGCATTGGGATTTTTGCCAAATTCTCCGGCGCATCCTCCGCCTCCTGAAACGCATTGAGCGCCTTTGTCTGTGCGACAATCGCTTTGATTTGCGCGTCGCTTAAGCTGCTTTTATAGTCCGCAAGCTTTTTTGCAAGCTCCTGCTCCTTTTTCGCCGTAAGCCCTTCCTTTGGCGAAAGCACCAGCACGGATTTATGCGGATTATCAATAAGGTACTGCTGGGTCAGCTTTTCATAATAATCCGTGTCAATGCGCTCTTTTAACGTTTTAAACAAATCAATTGCCTCAATCATGTCAAACGGCATATTGTCGTCATAAAGCCATGAATCCAGCATCTGCAGTCCATACATCAGCCCCTTTGGATAGGAGCCGAAATCCGCCTCCCTGTAGCGGAACTCATAGTAGTTTAATCCTGCAAGAAGGGCCTTCTTGTCAATGCCCTCACGGACAAGGCGTCGGAGCCCGTCCTCTATCGTATCCACAAATTCATCCTTCTGCGCGTCATTTGCGTTCTTTGCGACAATAGAAAAATACGGCTGGTAAATGCCGTTGTCATAAACCGAATAAATCTCCGTTCCGATATTTTTATGAATCAACGCAAGCTTCAGGGGTGCTGCCGACGAAGAGCAGATTGCATATTCCAAAATCTGCATGGCAAAGTAAAGCTCCTTATCAAGGCTTGTTCCCACCACCATATTATAGGAAAGGTATGTGTTGTTATCCAATGCCTCCCCTTCCATCACCGGGTATTCTTTTTTTATCAGCACAGGCTTTGCAAAAGGCTTTTGCAATGTAAGCCCCGAATCAATTTTCAGGCTGTCAAATTTACTTAAATAATGCTCGTCCATCCAGGCAAGCTTTTCCGCCATATCCATATTTCCGTACAGATATATATAACTGTTTGACGGATGGTAGTATTTCCCGTGAAACTCCAAAAACTGTTCGTACGTAAGCTCTGGGATGACATCCGGGTCACCTCCCGACTCCACCCCGTACGCCGTGTCAGGAAACAGGGAATTGACAACCTCCCTGTCATTGATTTCATCCGGTGCCGAAAACGCCCCCTTCATTTCATTATAGACGACGCCGTTTATCGTAAGCGGGGCATGCTCGTCCTCCATCTCGTAGTGCCAGCCCTCCTGCCGGAAAATTTTTTCTTCATTATAGATGTTCGGATAAAACACCGCGTCCAAATAAACGTGCATGAGATTTTGAAAGTCCCTGTCATTACAGCTTGCCACCGGATAGACAGTCTTATCACTGTACGTCATGGCATTTAAAAACGTATTTAAAGAGCCCTTCACAAGCTCCACAAACGGATCTTTAACCGGAAATTCCCTGGAACCGCAAAGCACCGTGTGCTCTATGATATGCGGCACGCCTGTCGAATCGGCGGGCGGCGTGCGAAAGCCGATATAAAACACTTTGTTTTCGTCATCGTTGCTTAAGAGCGCAATTCTCGCCCCTGTTTTTTTGTGCCGCAAAAGATAGCCCATGGAACCGATATCACTGATTTCTCGTTTTTCAAGAACCTCATACGCATCCAAATCTTCTATTTTCTTCATTATAATTTATAACCGTTCCTTTCTCGATTTCGCTCTTAATGTGTTGATGTACCATGATATCAATGTTTGATTTTGTTGTACACAGAATGCCAGTGTGCAATATACTTGTGTACTGTACCGTTCATATTCAGGCAAACCTCC
>DKYC01000030.1:33765-33941 GCA_002492295.1 Lachnospiraceae bacterium UBA7110 | reverse complement strand
AAATATAATTTAATTTTTTATGCGGTATTCACACCGCTGGTTACTTAGATTGCGAATGTTATTGCTTAAATAGTATTGACAATTTTGTGTCTAACATTCTTAACAGTATTATAGCCTCAATTTTGTATACACGTCAATATTATTCTTTGTACTTTTTCATGTACAGCGTGGGTAAA
>DKYC01000030.1:33111-33470 GCA_002492295.1 Lachnospiraceae bacterium UBA7110 | reverse complement strand
GAATTTTTTGTTAAAATTTACTAACGACTTGAAAGTGATTTAAATTTGTATTATCATGGTTAATAATATGTATTTTTTCCATAATTATAATTTCTTTAGAAGAGGCTATTTATCTGCCTTTTCCAACGGCACAACAGCCTGCATTTTGCCTAAAGGCGCTAATACCTTTAAAACAGTGTTTAATTGTGGATTGGTGTTACCCTTATCCAATAGTGTCCGGTGGCTTCCAGCCCTACCTTTACTTTGGTCAAATCATCTGATGCGGCTTCCATTCTTTGAAATAAGGATCCAAAACTCTCACAATTGTTAGAGATGGTAAAAGACTTGAATAATACTTCACCATCTGAATTAGTGATAAA
>DKYC01000030.1:31004-33060 GCA_002492295.1 Lachnospiraceae bacterium UBA7110 | reverse complement strand
GCTTAGACTTTTTCTGTAAAGATTGGTATGTAGCGGGTTAATAACGAAGGTGGTCAGACCTTTATCAAGAAGAAATCCCAAAAGATTGTAACTGTAGTGTCCAGTGGCTTCCAGTCCTACTTTTACATTTGTAAAATCATCTGATACAGATTCGATTCTTTGAAATAAGGTGTCAAAACCTTCATGGTTATTAGGGATGGTAAATACATTAAATAATATTTCACCATCTGAATTAGTGATAAAGCAGTCGTGCTTATCGTTGGCAACATCAATTCCAACGTAAATCATAATGAATCTCCTTTGAATAAATTTGATACTGTTTGGAACCACTGGTACTCTTTGTGATTGTAACTCCGTTCTAAATAAACCATCATGCGGTATCTAACGGAAAAACCTGTAAGCAAAGCTGTACGCCTTAAATACAGACGGACGCAGGAACCAAAGAACTTGTTGAGGGCATGGATTATGCTTGCATATGGACAAAAAATACAATGCGTTTATGCAAAAGGCGGCGCGAAAACCGTGAAGTTTACGATTGGCGAGAAAGGGTTCCTGTGATGGTGGCGGAAATAACTTTTTATTAAATTTTTGTTAAAAATACCACAAAGCTTGATAATTTCCCAAAGATGTATGATAATGAATGATAGCTTAAACTGTAATATCACATTTAGGAAATAGAAATCAGGAGGATTTGATTATGGCAGAAATAACGAAGGATATGACAATCGGCGAAATTTTACGGACAGCCCCCGATATAGCACCCGTCTTAATGGACGCGGGAATGCATTGTCTCGGATGCCCTTCCGCACAGGGTGAATCTTTGGAGGAAGCCGCAATGGTTCATGGGATTGACATTGAAAGCCTGATGGCGGAAATCGCAAAACATGCATAATCGGAAATAATATGAATGGGGAGAACTGCCGCGCGGCATGTTCTCCCCATTTTCGGTTTTTTAAAAAGAAAAAAGCCTAATGCCATATCCTCCACAGCATTAGACTTTCTTAATAATTTTACCACTCTCTTCATCACACCTTCGCAAGCACCTGCACTGCCTTATCCTTTATCACCACTTCATAATGCTCTTCCATATATGCCTCGCTTGCCGCCGCAAACTTCTCGGGGCTGCCGTACTCAGAGAGCATGTTGCATATCTTATTGAACTCCTCAGGAGTGTGCTCTGACTGGGCAACGACAAGTACGTAATTGCCCTGCTTTTCATTTTTATACAGCGAATTTTTGCCAGCGTAATGTCCGTCGAGCACATGGGCAAGGCGGGTCACCTGGTTGAGGCTGTCAAACGCATAGATACGTGTCAGGTCAATACCCTGTATTGCCTTTACGGTGCTGTTGTCTTTATTCTGACCGATTTGCGTACCGCCCTGCTTACCCAAGTCCGAAAGTGCATCCATTGTATTGGCAATAGTGTCCGCAATGGAACCATCGTGAATTTTGCGGAACAAGTCAAGCACGTCATCGGCGCCGTCTGAAATGCTCTGCAGCATTCCGCTGAGCGTGTCCTCATATTCGTCGTCGTCATCATCGGTGGCAGAAGGCGCAAATTTTGAAAAGCGCGTATCAAGCTCCTCCGGATCCTCCACCTTTGTAATAACAAGAACAATGCACTCGGAATTAAGCGGAATTGCCTCTATCATAAGAGGAATATCGTCCGCGTCAAAGCCAAATTCGTATGATGCCTGCTGCATCATATCCCTGAAAAGGTTTTTTGCCTTCTCCGTACCATATGCAAGCTCGCTTATTTTCAACTCCCGATCCGCTAAATCCGCTTTGGTCAGCGTACAACGGATCTGATGATCGTTTACTTTCTCAATCTTCATAATCTTCCCCCCATTCTTGCTCAGTATTTGTATCCCAACTAAAACCAAGAATTATGACGAATATCGTCATATGACTGTTAAACTTTCACCTATATTATAATGTAAAGAAAGCCTAAGTCAATAGTATATAACAACTGTTTTCAAAAAATTTATATTATAAGATATTGTTCTTCTTATTGTATCGTACGAAATGTCAAAATAACATACGTTATCATTCTAAA
>DKYC01000030.1:0-30791 GCA_002492295.1 Lachnospiraceae bacterium UBA7110 | reverse complement strand
AACATACGTTATCATTCTAAAATCATATTAATTATTACATTTCGGGCAAATTATTACATTTCAGCCTGCATAAATTTTTATTTTATGCTAATAATTTACTTATAAGATGTTCCTGCGACAAAACCGTACACGGAAGGAAGGGTTTGCGCCGGAAAGTGTTGTCATACCTATTTGCGAAATCTTTGAAGTATATGCGTACAGGCTGATTTTTATTTCATTGTCTTATTAGCTTGTGCAAATTAACCAAAAATATTTTGCCAATACTTTGTACGTTTATTATCCATATCAGGTTAACCGCTTTCATAACCTGATTATACAACATTTTTCTGACAATAGGTACATGTTTCGGACATCTTTTTTCAGTTTTTTAATTTTTTTATATATCACGGAAAACTTTTGGGCTTTGGCAGCATTACGCAACAGGGCACTTCGGTAAAGACCCCCTCTTTATCGCCATATCTGAAAGCAATTATATCTTATCATATGCACGGAAAAAATGATAGGAACTTTTTCAAGTAAATAATGGGAATTTTATTTCCATGGAACGTTTTTTCTGTTAAAGTCTTAAAATCAAAAAAATCAAAAAACAACAACTTTATGTGTACGAACCACAAATCTTTATGATATAATGAGAACGATTGGAGGTATCCGGATGAAAAAAAGGATTATTTTAATACTGGTGCCTGTCGTTCTCATTATTATCATTTTAGCGGCGGCATTTGGGGGAAATCTTTGGGAGCGGTTCTCGTATTCCAGGGAGCATGCTGACTTAAACGAGTATTTCGGTCTTACACAGGACAGTGATTGTGCAATTGTCCTGCAGGATGAGATCTTGGATGATATGGCAAAATTTGTGCATGGCACGCATTATTTTACGCTCTCGACGGTCGAAAAGTATTTCACGGACCGTTTTTATGTCAACGCGGATGAGCAGGTGCTGCTCTTTACAACTGACACGGACGTGATTAAAGTCAATATCGGGGAAAACAGCAATACTATGTATGTTTCTGATGTGCCACAGGAAATCGGTTCAACAGATCCGAATTATATGGCGGCTTTCTATGATGGGGATGTCCTTTATATCGGGGCAGATTATGTGAAAAAATTTGCAAACTTTGAATACTACGGCTTTACGGAGCCTGAGCATATACAGGTCTATACACAGTGGGACGAATACACGTCTGCAAGGCTTACAAAAAAGACAGCCGTGCGCTATCAGGGCGGAGTTAAAAGCCCGATTCTTCAGGAACTTCCGGCGGATGCACAGGTTATTATATTGGAGGAAATGGAAAACTGGTCGAAGGTTAAGACCGAAAACTCCATTATCGGATATATTGAAAACATACGGTTGACAGACAAAACGGTTTCACAGCGGATGTGCGGCACGGATTTCCAGGAAATTGTCTACAACAATGTGAAAAAAGACGGAATGATTAATCTTGCCTTTCATCAGGTGTTTGAGGAGGTTGACGGCAATTATCTTGCAAACGCGCTAAACTCGACCAAAGCAGTCAATGTCGTATCGCCGACGTGGTTTCGTCTGACGGACAATAACGGCGGCATTTCCAGTCTTGCAAATGCTTCCTATGTGTCAAAAGCACATGAGCTTGGTGTTGAAGTCTGGGCGCTTGTGACAGATGTGGACAGCACAAATTTGTATGGCGTCACCATTGATTTTGACGAACTTCTGTCCTCATCGGCAAACCGTAAGGTTCTGATTGATGCGCTGATGAACGAGGTGGATACCTATGGGCTCGACGGCATCAACATTGACTTTGAAAAGGTGAAAAGCTCTGCGGGAACACATTTCGTGCAGTTTTTGCGGGAGCTGTCGATTGAAACGCGCAAGCGCGGCGTGGTGCTGTCGGTGGATAACTATGTGCCAAGCGAATATACGGCACATTATAACCGCAAGGAACAGGGGATTGTGGCGGATTACATTATTATTATGGGATATGACGAACATTATGTTGGCGGCGGCGTTGCAGGCTCGAACGCATCTATCAGCTTTGTCGAGGATGGCATTACCGGCACAAAAGAGGTGGTACCCGCGGAAAAGATTATCAATGCTGTTCCGTTCTATACAAGGATTTGGGAAACAGGACCGAACGGGCTTACGGCTTCCACAATTGCAATGTCGGCAGAACCGGCATGGATTGCGCAGAATAATGTTACGCCGGCGTGGTCGGATGAGTTTTGTCAGAATTATGCAGAATACCAGTCGGGCGACACGCTTTACCAGTGCTGGCTTGAAGATGTGGACTCGATACGTGTGAAGCTGCAGGTTATGCAAAGCCAAGGCATTAAAGGCGTTGCAAGCTGGAAGCTCGGACTCGAAGACAGCGCGGTCTGGGATGTGATTGCGGAATATGCCGGACAATAATATTGCAATAAAAATGGGGCTTTCGCCCCATTTTTTATATTAATCAGCTTAATCGCCAAAACTGATGCCAAGCATCTTTGCTTCCCTGATAATGTCGGACTCGGGATCCACCATTTTCAGCTTTCCTGCCACTTCCTCAAGCGGAACCTTTACGATTTCCCTGTTACGGTATCCTACCATGAAACCATATTCCTTCTTCATTATCAGCCGTGCCGCTTCCGCGCCTAAACGGCTTGCGAAAACCCTGTCATATGAATTGGGGCTGCCGCCGCGCTGTGTATGCCCCGGAACGGTAACGCGCACCTCTAAACCGCTCTTTTTCGTAATCCTCTCTGCAATTTCATAAGAAACGCTGGGATATTTATATTCCGACATATATTTCTTAAAATCTTTTTTGGAAAGCGCCGCCACTTCTTTGGAAACGGCTCCCTCTGCCACCGCAAGAATCGTAAAGCTGCTTCCTCTTTCGGAACGCTTCTTGATTGCATCAATAATCTTGTTGATGTCGTAAGGTATCTCGGGAATTAAGATAATGTCCGCGCCGCCTGCCATACCTGCGTTCAGCGTCAGATAGCCTACCTTGTGCCCCATTACCTCAACAATAAACACCCTGCCGTGCGAAGCTGCGGTCGTATGGATTTGGTCAATACACTGTGTCGCAATGTCAACTGCACTTTGGAAGCCAAACGTCATATCCGTTCCCCAAAGGTCATTGTCAATGGTCTTGGGCAGCGTTACCACATTTAAACCTTCCTCGCGAAGGAGATTTGCCGTTTTATGGGTACCGTTTCCGCCGAGCACTACAAGGCAGTCGAGATTGAGTTTATAATAATTATGTTTCATCGCCTCAACCTTGTCCAAACCGTTCTCGTCCGGATCGCGCATGGTCTTAAAAGGCATACGGGAACTTCCGAGGATTGTGCCGCCCTTTGTCAGTATTCCCGAAAAATCAGAGCTTGCAAGCATTCTGTACTTTCCGTAAATCAGTCCCTTATAGCCCTCGAGAAAGCCAAACAGCTCGACCTGCTCGCCAGAATTGAACAACGTTTTTGCCACGCCGCGCATTGCAGCATTCAGTGCCTGACAATCGCCGCCGCTTGTCAACATACCTATTCTTATCATGGAAACCTCCTTTTCGCAAATATGTTTGCGCATTATTTTCGTTTGTTTCTTCTTGTATTATAATCCCTTTTTCAGAAACGAACAACTTTTTATGTGAAATTTTTCAATTTTTGTAAGTTATACACAAGCCTGCAGCAATACCTTTCCGGTACTCTGCAGGCTTGTATAAAGCTTGTATTCCAAAATTTTAAAAATTGCCTGCACTGTTGCCTGCCGAAGCGTCTGCAAACACGCCTGCATTCTGCATATAGCCGATTTGTGCAACACGGTTGACATTTCTCTGCTCCCTTGTAATGGAAATAATGGTGGGGACGGCGCCAACTGCGACGAAAATTAACTGCTGTACAAAGGAGCCTATATAATCGCCCATTCCGTCCAGCTCCGCCACAAGCGATGGCACTGCCTGAAACGCTTCAAAAACGCCCACCTCATAGTCATAGTATTCCTTTATTGCCTGGGAAATTTGGATTGCCCAGTCGAGACGGTTCCCAAAGTAGGTCATGCCGACCATAATCACGCAGGAAATAACAATGCCGATTGCCGTGAGCTTCCCGCCAAGCTTGTCAAAACCCTTGAGCGTACAGAACGCCATCACAATTCCTGAAAGCGCCGCCACATAGCCAAGCATTCCCAAAATCACGATACATGCCACACCAATCAGCGAGCCGATTACCGCACCGATAATTCCGCCGATGATGTTGACACTTTTCTGCTGCCTTTTTTGCGCCTTGACCTCATTCTCACTCTTTGCCTTGGCCGCGCAGTTTGCACAAAGATGCAGTCTTGCGGTTTCCAGCATAAAGCCGACTGTCTGTGTGGAGCTGCCGCAGGTCTGGCAGCATGGCACAAAGCTTCTTTCACTTAAAAATGCCGTCAACGCGCTGAGCGTATAGTCAATATCCTCGCGCAGCTTTCCCTGGTTGGTCTGATTTTTGTTCGTAACTGTAATCAGGCTGTCCTTTTGTGTCATACCCACGGCAGGTGCAACGCTCTTTTTAAACAGTGAAATCTCATTTTTTCCAAGTGTCGCATTTGCGCTTCTTGCGGAAGTCGTAATTGTCAGAAGATACGGATAACGCTGGTCCGTTGCGTAAACCAGCAGCTCATAGCCGTTTTTGATACCGTAAATCGTATTCGTATACTCATCATAGGTAAAGCCAATCCCCGCCGCAAGGCTTTTATAATTTTCCGTAATTTTACTCATATGTACCCCCATCTCACATGTAATTTCCCCTTAAACATAATCATATGTTTATAATCTAAGGGGTGAAATGCCCAAAAGCATTCTTTTAATCGAAACAAAACAATAATATCATAAAATATTTATAAACACAACCGTAAAATTGCAATCTTATGTGCATGGTTGCATGTTTCTTTATTTCCATGTATAATGTTCGGAGTAAGAATTATTTATCGAAAAGAGGGATTTTTTATGCGCAAATTTTTAGAGGAATTTAAAAAATTTATCAGCAAGGGAAACGTCATGGATATGGCAGTCGGTATTATTATCGGCGGTGCGTTCACAAGCATTGTCTCATCGCTTGTCAATGATATTATCAATCCGCTGCTCGGGCTGTTTGGCGGCATGAATTTTGACCAGCTTGCCTGGAACATTACAGGCGACGTGACGCTTTATTACGGAAAGTTTATTACGGCAGTGGTAAATTTCCTGATTATGGCGTTTATTGTGTTTATCCTTGTAAAAGCGATGAATACTGCCATGTCAAAATTCCAAAAAAAGGAAGAAGACAAGGCGCCGACAACGAAGATTTGTCCATACTGCAAATCTGAGATTGCATTAGAAGCCGTACGGTGTCCGCACTGCACTTCAGAGCTAGAAGTTGAGGTTGAGAAATAAGGGAAAGCAGTAATGCAAAGAACCGAGCTGTTTTATACCGCTCGGTTCTTTTAGGAAGGCGCTGTTTTGTTTCAAACGTCAAATGGGTGGAGGTGGATTCGAACCACCGAAGCATAAAGCAGCAGATTTACAGTCTGTCCCCTTTGGCCACTCGGGAATCCACCCATGTGTTACACAGAAGTATTCCCATAATGGACTTTCTCCTGTAACGAAAAAACTATATCATATATTCGTAAAAACCGCAAGCATTTTTTTAATTGCCAGTACTGTTTTTACATATTATTGCTTAAAACTGTTATGTTAAAATTGACTATAATCAGCATTGACGGTATACTAATAAAAAGTATAAGAAAAACTGTCGGCATCTATGAGGATTTCTATATTGACTTTTCTGGTCTGAATTTATAATTTTATCAACTGCTGCCTGTGCCTTTTATCCTTGCAGCAGTTTTTTGGAGGAGCTTATGCAGTCCTTTTTTGACGAAAGAGTTGAATTTGCAATACAGAATATATGGATTAACCCGCATTCGGGCAAACGCGAGGAGTCCCTTGCCGCGCTGCGCAGTGCTGCCAATTTGGGAGATGGTGATGCTTTTTATTTTTTGGGACGCTGCTATCTTGGAAAGAGTTTTGCCGATCCGGTGCTTGGGCTTCCTGACGACAGAAAATTCGCGTTTGAGTGTTTTGACAAAAGCTTAGAGCTTGAGAGCGCGGTCGGGATGTTTGCGACCATGCATATTGAGGGATACGAACCTTCACAGGGCACATTTATCCATCCGCCGTACAAGTCTAAGCGCGAAATTTGGGACAAGGTTTACGGCATGGCAATGGCAGGCGAAGTTTTCTGCCAGTTTCTTGTGGCAAATGCGTACTTTTATTGTGATGTGGCGGATTTTCTTGATATTACACCCGAAAGCATAGGTGGGGAGGAAAAATACCAGCGCCGTGTGCGGGAGTGGGCTGCCGCCGCCGTAGGGCTTTATGAGGGCTGCGTAGAGCGGGGGCTTGGGATTGCCATTCCAAATTTGATTGAGATTTTGTCTTCAGGAAAACATGGTGTTCCGATTATGAAAAAAAGGGCGGATAAATATAAGCAGATTGGCGCGGATATGGGAATTGGCGCATATGAACGCATGGTTGGAAACGATTACCGCGATGACAAACGGTTTGAGGAAGCAGTTGCAATGTATGAGCGCGCCGCAAGCCACGGGGACGGGTATGCGTATTACTGTCTTGGAAAGCTTTTTACGTTCAAGGGGGCGCTGCGCATGGATTTGAAACGGGCTGCCGAATATTTTGAGAAGGGCATTGCGGCTTACCCGAACGACAAGGGGCTTTGCAACCTTTTGGGCGAAATCCGCTTTCGCGGCGGACAGGGGCTTGCCTGTGATTTTCCGAAGGCATTTGCGCTGTTGGATAATGCATACCGTAATGGAAGCACATGGGGCTCAGATATGCTTGGGATGTGCTACCTCAAGGGGCTTGGAACGGAGGTTGACCTTGAGATGGCGCGGTGGATGTTTGAGCTCAACCCCAAAAAGCGATTTGCGGTTTGGGGGCTGGAGGAGTTGGAGAGCTATTAATCCCCTCCACCATTTACTTCAAAAAACGACTGCGCCATTTTCCGGTACTCTTCCATCGTATACTGTGGCTCACAGTTTTTGACATAGGCAATCCATGCTTCTTTCACTTCCTCGTAGCTGATGCCAAGATAGGTCTGATAATCTTCTTCGCCTTTTCCTTCGCGGATTAACTGCATGGTTTTATCCAGCCCATAGTTTTTTACTAAGTATTCAACAAAGCTTTGTGAACATTCGTACCACATCGCGCCGTCCTGTGTCTGGAGGGAATACGGATATCCTCCTGAGCGTCCGATGGAATCAAGCATTTTGCTGCCTTTTTCCGTGTCATAGATTTTCTCCAATGCAGCCTTTACATCATAGGTATAAAAATCCATGATATCTATGCCGTTTTCCGCAAAAAAGATACTATAATTGACGCCAATTCTTGCCGCCGTATAATCACATATCCCTTCCTCAAGGGAATTGCTAAAGCAGCTCCTGCCAAGAACGGAATGTGTCAGCTCGTGCGCAAGCGCCCGGTCTCCGGGCGTTTTTATCTGATTAAAAGACAACAGGATGCTGAACTCGATTGTCCCGTCTGAACCCTTTGTGGGGGACCAGACCATAGAGTGCGGAGTGCCTCCCATTTCCAAATTGACCAAAACAGTGTCCGCGTCGGCATCAATTGCCGTGTACCAGTCCTGCACTCCTAAGAGGGTTTCGATTTGCGGTATGTATGAAGCAACAAGTGTTTCAAAATCGCTTTGGGTGGGGATGAAGGATTTTGAGAGATCATAGCAGTTCCAGTAATCACCTGCGTAATGGAAGGTGCAGTTCCAGCCTTTTTGCAGTGGAGACTGTTGAGCAGCGCCTGTTGGATCGGCGGGATTTGCCGCGGCGGTGCAGGATGTTATTGTTAATAATATAACAAGTGATAAGACAGCAAACAGGACTTTTTTTCGTCGCTTCATAACAAATCCCCCCTCTTCATATATTGATATCATTCCGTGATTTCATGTTTATAGTTTTATGTTATATGATTTTCGGGGGGATTGCAATTGGTTTCGGTGTCAGTCTACATACTCAAAATAATCAAAATCCGCCGGTATTCTTGTACCGCAGCCACCGTTGTTGGCATAAATGCCAACCAGCGTCCCTGTATGGCGTTTGGGGTCGTCAGGCACACCCTCGTCGCACAGGTATATACAGTTTTCGAGCGTTCCGGCGTGAATCCACTCCTCGCCGTCGTAACTGTAATAGAAGGTTCTTGTAAGTCTGTCTACCTCTACTTTAAGATACACCGCCTGCTCTTTTATTCCGTCAACCTCCGCCATCAATTCTTCGCCATGGTTGCGGTTAATAACAAGCTGCAGTTTCCTGCCGCCCTCGCAGCACAATGAAAAACGTGCATATGTTGCCGTGCTGTAATAACAGGTTAATCCTGCCTGCTCACCGTCCCGCGTAGGGTAAAACTCCAGCTTTGTCGATGCCGTATAGCTTAACTCCTGCTCGCGTCTGACCAGCGTATTTTTTGCGCGGATTTCCGAAAGCTGTCCGTCCAGCGTCCAAATACGGAAATATCCCGGACGTTCTGTAAGCGAATAATTCCCTTTTGCAGGATTGCGCACAAACTCCCAGTTTAGGTTCAATGTATCGCTGTCAAAATCATCGCGCGTCCATTTCTCAAATGTACACTGTGGCAAATCCGGCGCGGTCTGTTCGGTACTTGGTCCTTTACGGTCGTTAATGATAAACCAGTCGTCGTCAAGCCATGTCACCGGGTCTAAGCCAGACTCTCTGCCAATCGTCGTATAATGTCCCTGATTCGGTCTACCCATGAGGTAATATACCCACCAGTCGCCGTTCTGCGTTTCAATTAATTTGCCGTGCCCTGTTCTCTGAATTGGCGCGTCGGGGTCAAACTGGCGCATCAGCGGATTGTAAGGTGACGGCTCGTACGGTCCGAACAGATTTTCGGAACGTCCCACGTTAATGCCGTGTCCGTAGCCCGTGCCGCCCTCTGCAAGAATCGCATAATAGTATTTTCCGCGCTTCAAAAGATGCGGTCCCTCCGGACAGCGCTCACCCGTACCCGGCCATACGGGGATTTTATCACCGATTACCTTTGTACAGTCATCACTCAACGGAACCAGATTAATACCCGGACTAATGACCATGTAATGCTTTCCGTCATCGTCTACAAAATGGGACGGGTCAATGTCATCCACCTCAAGCCAGCTCGGTTTGCTGTACGGTCCCTCCGGCTTGTCCGAAGTCACCACAAGCTGTCTGCGCATCACATTGTTATCACGCTTACCATCTGCATTAAGGCGCAGCGTCGCCATGATAATAAACTTGCCGTTGTGGTACGAAATATCCGGTGCCCAAATGCCATGCGAATCGCGGATACACTGCAAATCAAGGTCGTCCGAATTCGTAATCGCATGTCCGATGACGTGCCAGTGTACCATGTCCTTGGAATGGCTTATCGCAATCGCCGGAAAATACTGGAAAGTCGAATTAACCATATAATAGTCCTCACCGACGCGCACGACGGAAGGGTCAGGGAAAAATCCACGTTGTACGGGGTTTTGATAAATGTTGCGATATATCACGCTGTCAACAAGTGCATATCCCTCACTGCCGTCCTTTTGTGATGCGCAGAACACGCCGTTTTTCACGCCTACCCATCTGCCGGGTATTGACGGCATATCGCCTGCTTTTTGATATACGTTTCCGTCCGTACTATATTCAATCGTAACGGTTTCCAGCGGAAAGTCCTTTTCACTCTTGCTAAGGTCGCGCAAGCCTGTACGCTTCACTGTATATTTCACATAGAGCACGTCTGCCTCCGCAGCATCAATCGGTGTAAGCTCCGTCACTGTTTCAATCGTTTCATCCGGCACAATCTTTCCATACTTTTGTACACCTGTTATATATCTTACCGCAAGTGTATTGCCCTGCTTTTGAAATGTGACAAGCCCGTATGTCATCCCCATGGAAATCACGCCCGCCTCGTCGCCGTCCGCAAGATTTGACAGGTCAAACTTCGTGATACAGGTAAACTCCGGCGCAGGCCATTTCTGTATTAAAAGGTTCGGCATATCACCGTACACACCGTTTTTCTTTACTGCATTCAGTTTCAGATTTGTTCCGGTCAGCGCATACCATTCCTTTTTTGGATTGGCATTCCACTGCCACTGTAAACCAAGTGCCGGATCCGTAAAATCATCCGAAGCTGCGGGCTCGCAAATCCCCCAGTCAGCATTCCCCACATTCGGTTTTTTATATTCCATAACAGGCTCGCCATAATCGTTGCCATCTTTTGCAATACCGATAATCGGCCAGTCATTCTGCCAGCTCATTGGCTGCAAATGTACAATCCTGCCTGCCGCATACACATCCTGAAAATGAAGGAACCAGTCTTCTCCTGTAACAGTATCCACCCATGCGCCCTGATGCGGTCCGTTTACGGGGCTGTCGCCCTGACGCATTACAACCTTATACTCATAAGGTCCGAATATATTTCTGGAACGCAGCACTGTCTGCCAGCCGATTTTTACACCGCCTGCCGGGGCAAATATGTAATACCATCCGTTTCTTTTGTAAAGCTTCGGTCCTTCTATGGTCACCTGATCATTTTCATTTCCGTCAAAAATTTTGACTTCTTCACCGATTAATCCCATTCCGTCAGGCCGCATTTCTACCATGTGGAGCACACTTTTATAGCCGATTCTGCTCTTTGCCACGCCTGCCACAAGATACGCTTTTCCGTCGTCGTCCCAAAACGGGCAGGGGTCAATCCATCCTGCTCCCGGCCGGATATTCACAGGTTTGGACCATTTCCCAAACGGATCTTTTGTTGTGCTCATATAGATGCCTTCGTCAGGCATTGGAAAGCAGGCATAGTATGTTCCTTTATGATATCGAAGCGCAGGCGCCCACACGCCACAGCCATGAATCGGATTCTCATAACGCAGCTCGGGCACTTCTTCAATAATGTAGTTTACAACTTTCCAGTTTACCAGATCCTTTGAGTGAAGAAGCGGTAATCCAGGCGCGTTACAAAAGCTTGAAGCAATCATAAAGTAGTCCTCTCCTACCCGGATTGCGTCGGGATCGGAATAGTCCGCATAGAGAATCGGATTTTTGTAGTTTCCGTTTTTTAAATCTGCGTTCCATAGTTTCGTCGGTATCATACTTTGTCCTGCCTTTCTTAATTTTATAATATTTTTTATAGTGTATTTGTGAATTTTTGCTTTGTACACCACTTCCAGTCTATCATACTTGGTAATAATTTACTATAGACAATTTCTCTGCTTTATGCCCTTAATCTGTTTCTTGTTTTTGCCGGCTACGGTGTAACCCGCAGTCCCTCAAACGCCGCATATGGTATCGTCACTTCGGAAAAACCCATTGCATATGCGGCAATACTGTACGGGTGCATATAAAAACAAATCCCTTCGTCTGTCAGCACAAAATCTGTTGTTTCAAAGGAAATGCTCTCACGCACGGTTTCTTTTGCATCCGCCCAATAATCGCTCGGGCTTTCGTCAATTTTCTCACTGAAGTATCCTGTCACAATGTCTTTTAATTCCTCCTCCGTATTCGACACCAAATCCGGCAGCAACAGCCGTTCGCCCGTTTCAAGGTCAAACGTATACCCTTCCCAAACCGGCAGTCCGTGCGCACCTCCGAAGTAATCGTACCCTTCCTGCACAAAGCTTACATACTTTCCGTCAAAATACCGGACGCAGGATACCTCACTGTCATAGCTGTAGGGCATGACAGTGCCGTCAAAAACCTCCTCATCCGCACACACATTGTCCTCAAATACCGCCCATTGGCTTGCGACCTCGCTCTCATACAGGTAATCATTGATTTTATCAGCGCCTGCATAAGACGAATCCACCGAAAGCCATTCGATATCCGCCGTTCCTATCAGCAAATCCGGGTTCTTCTCACCATAAACCTCATGCTTTTCCGTCATAAGTGTTCCCACCTCATGGATTTTTGTGCGGTAAAGCGGGTCTTCAAAATACGTCGGCTGCTGCGAGCTTAGCATACTTCTTCTGACAAGATATGCGTCATAGGACTGCATATCCATATAGTAAAGGTCGTCCCCCGACACTCTGATTCCAAAACTAAAGGGAGAAAACCGCTTCACATAACCCGACGTATCGGAAAGTTCAAACAGTGTTCCGCCCGAACCGTCGTCTGCAGACAGATAGCCAACCGTCGTCTTTCTTGTTTCGTCACAGAGCATATAGTAAAGCGTACCCTCCTGATACATCGCGCTCACACTGCCCTGTCCCTCAATTTCACCGATGACCGTCCGTTCCTTTGTGGACAGGTCTACACGTTCAAATGTCCGTTTATCCGTCTGCGTCACAACAAAATACGCTTCGTCGTCCGTCAGATATACAGGTTCCGAAGGCTCAAGCCATTCCTCCGTCAAAGCTTTTTGATACAGAAACTCTGTGTCCTCCACCGGAATTTCCTCTCCAAGGCTTCCGTCCGCCAAGACCGCATAGCAGCGCGTTCCTTCCGTATTGTATGGATTGTACAGATACAAAACGTCGTTGCTGTAATACATCCCCGTATATCCATACATCCCGTCTTCCTGCACAACTGCCTGTTCATAACCGCTGCCGTCGGTGTTCATCCGGGAAAGGACATGCATCTCAAAGTATGCGCCATCGTCCTCCCTGTGGCCTTCAACGCGCTCCAAAAAATATACCGTTTCCCCCAGCAGAAGACCCTTTCCGTCAAGCACCGTATAGCCTGGCTCAAACGCATCGCTTTTCCACAAAAACCGCGTATTATCAGATGTTTTATCCACAACATAAATGCAATGCGTCCCAAAAAAGTACACATAGTTTTCGTTTTCCTGGATTCCGGCACCGTTTTGTGATTCTGACATCCATTTTGTGTCCGTTTGATCCGTGTCGGGCGTTTCCGTTTCTGACACTTGCGTCATATTTTCATTCGAATCCGTTTCCATTTCCGACACCTGTGTCATATTTGTATCATTCATGTCAACGGCAGGGGGCTTGGCTCCACAGCCGCTGACAAGGAAAAGGCTAAGCATTGCCGTCAAAATCGTTATCCATTGTTTCATACCCTTACGCATATTTTTCCTGCTCCTCTTCTGACTCCTTTTAACAGTCCATTATTGGTTATTCTCCTGATTTTCCGCATTCTGCTGCTGGTTATCATACATATTCGCAGTATTTACATCCTGTACGCCGCTATACACCGCTGTCTGCTGCTTCCGGCATTTCTTTTCCTCTCTGTGCCTCTTAATTGTCTTTCGAAGCGCAAGGAACAGAATAATGCCAATAATTACAAGATACGGGAACATACGGATAAACAGAAACAGCACAATCTCAAGGAACATCAAAAATCCGCTTCCTGTCGATTTCAATGTATTCATCAGACGGTCCGCAAATGTATTCTTCTTGACCGGCTCCTCGTCAACACGGAACTCCATCACTTCCTCAATGCCGATATTTACATATGAATATGCAACATCCACGTCCATATACCGCTTGTTGGTCTGCAGACGGTTAATGTCATACTGCACCGATGTCAGTCTGTCCTGTACGGTTATCATTTCCTCGATTGTCGTACACTGTTCCATCATTGCAAGCAGGTTTTTCTCCTGTATCTTTAACGCTTCAATCTGCGTCGTCGTATCATAATATTCCTGGCTGATGTTATCAATGCTTGATGACTTTGACGTGATTTTCCCCACACCGTCAAGCGCGGAAATAAAGCTGTCATAATTTTTCGACGGGACGCGGATTTCTATGTAATTGTGCATTGTACCCTGCGTTTTCCGGTAATCCGCGTAATACCAGTCATAACTGCTGTCCGTCTCGTTTTCCGACTGGATAACGCCGTCATACTGTGCAATTGCCTCCTTTATGGATTTCATCGTCCCCGCATAGTCAAGCGTTTCGACTTCAAGATTGCAGCGGTATACGAGCTTTTCCTCCAAAAGCGTCATACTGTCCATATTCTGCGTAGTATTGCCGCCGCTGTTACCATCGGACGATTCATAATCAGCCTCCTCTGCGGCAACAGCCTCATTCATGACATAGTTATCCTGCGCAAGTCCCGCAGAATACTCTGCTTTTTCCTGCGGCGCATAAGCGGGAGACGCGGTATTCGCCGCCGTATCCGCCGAAGGCGATGAACCCGAACCTCCGCAGCCTGTCAAAAATCCCGTAGTAAGAACAGCTGCCAGCAGCATTACTGATATTTTTTTCACAAACTTTTTCATAATAAACCTCCTCTTCTTCCATCTTTTGCACATAACGCACCGGCTGTCATGCGTTATACGATTAATATGGATAATTTCAGTATAAACAATTTTATATGCCTTTGCAATGAAAAAGGGGGATACCCCCCTTATTTTCCATTTGCCGGCTCAATATTAATTGTCTTACCCTTAATCTTCACATTCTTCATCGCCCGAAGCACTTCCAGCGCGTTCTCCTTTGGCACTTCCACAAAGGTGTATTTGTCAAACAAGTCTATCGCACCCACAAGGTTACCGGGCATATTTGCCTCGCCCGCAATCGCGCCCAAAATATCCTTCGGCTTTACCTTCTGCGCCTTTCCAATATTGATAAACAGCCGCGCCATGCCTTCCTCTTCGGCACCTGTGTTGTCAAAATTGTAGCCGCCGTACATCGACGCCTCGCTGTTTTGCTGCTGCTCACCCATGTACATCTTCAGAAACGCCGCCGCAATATCCATCGCCGTAAAATCCGACTCATTTATATGGCGCTCTATCGTATTTATCATCGCGGCAAGGTCTTCTTCCTCAATAATGGTATCAATCTGGTCAATAATCTTCTCAATCTTAATCTGATTGACATCATTCAGTGACGGAATGGGCATCGCATAAATCTTCGTCTTGCAGTAACGCATAATGTCCTTTAACTTATAGACCTCTTTCCCTCTCACAAACGTAAACGAACGTCCCGTGCGCCCTGCTCGTCCCGTACGTCCGATACGGTGCACATAATACTCGTCGTCCTGCGGAATGTCATAGTTAAACACCGCCTCAACGTCATCCACGTCAATTCCGCGCGCCGCCACATCCGTCGCAATCAGGATATCCGTCTTGCCGTTGCGGAAGCTCTTCATTACACGGTCACGCTGCGCCTGATTCATGTCTCCGTGCAATCCCTCAGCAAAATAGCCTCTGCCCTTAAGCACATCCGACAGCTCGTCCACCTGACGTTTCGTGTTGCAGAACACAAGCGAGAGCTTCGGCTCATAGTAATCCAAAAGACGCGTCAGCACCTCTACCTTATCCTTGCGCTTCACATCAAGGTAATACTGCTCAATCTGCGGAACCGTCAGCTCCTTTTTGACCACCTTAATCATCTTCGCATCCGGCTTCTGATAGTTCTTCGTGATATCCAAAATTTCTCGCGGCATAGTTGCCGAGAACAAAATGGTCTGACGGTCCTCGTTCGGAATATATTCAAGCACCGTCTCAATATCTTCGCGAAATCCCATATTCAGCATTTCATCCGCCTCGTCAAGCACAATCGTGTCAACGTAATCACAGCGGATGGTCTTTCTGCGCAAATGGTCCATGACGCGTCCCGGCGTACCGATAATAATCTGCGTCCCCTTCAGCGCCCGAATTTGCTTGCTGATATCCTGCCCTCCATAAATCGGAAGCACCTTTACACCATGCATGTATTTTGCAAGCTTGCGTACCTCCTCCGCCGCCTGCACGGCAAGCTCACGTGTCGGGCAAAGAACGAGTGTTTGCGGATGTTTGATATCCTTGCGCACCTTTTCCAAAACAGGAATGCCGAATGCGGCAGTCTTTCCCGTTCCGGTCTGTGCCTGTCCGATAATGTCAAATCCCTCCATTGCGACCGGGATTGCCTTACACTGGATGGGGGAAGCCTCCTCAAAGCCCATTTCCTTAACGCCACGCAGGATTTCCGGGCTTAAATTTAATTCATCAAATCGTAATGTTTCCATGTTATAATATCCTTTCGCTTTCTACATGATAAAAGCCCCGGCATATACCGAGGCTTTCAACTCTATTACACACTTTTTTATCATACTGTAAAATTTTTATAAAGTCAATAATAAATTTTTCGAATGCCTGTTTCTCACCCCCCGTGCGCATATGCACGTATACACATGCATATATGCATAAAAGAAACAGCATCAAAATATGCTGTCTCTTTAGAGAAGGTATTTCTTTATGGGGTATAGCAAAAAAAGGGGTTGCTATATCAATATATTGGGGGGGTTACAATATGTATTATAACATAACCCCCTATAAAATCCATTCTAATATTCCACAAATTTTACAATATTCAAGTGCATTTTTTGTAAAATTTTACCATTAAACCTCTGTGATATTCTCTTCTGCATCCTTTTGCTCAAAAAGCGCTTCAAATTCTTCCCTTCCAATCTTTTCTTTTTCCAGCAAGAGCGCCGCGCAGGAATGAAGGATTTTTTCGTTCTCAAGAATAATATCTTTTGCCTTTTTATAGCATTCGTCTATAATTGCCTTCACCTCGATGTCAATCTCATTCGCCACTGCCTCCGAATGGCTCCTCGTGTGGGCAAGATCGCGTCCGATAAAGACCTCGTTATCTTCCTCGTCATAATTAATCACGCCGATATTGTCGGAAAACCCGTAGCGCGTCACCATCGCCCGCGCTTCCTTCGTCGCTTTCTTGATATCACTCGATGCCCCGGTTGTCACGTCGTCAAAGATAATCTCCTCCGCAATCCGTCCGCCCAAAGACACCATGATGTCCTGCATCATCTGTCCCTTTGTGTTAAACATCTCGTCGCGCTCCGGCAAAGGCATTGTGTAGCCTGCCGCCCCAAGTCCTGTCGGGATAATCGAAACCGTATGCACCGGTCCGACATCCGGAAGCACATGGAACAAAATTGCATGTCCCGCCTCGTGGTACGCCGTAATCCGCTTTTCCTTGTCCGAAATAATGCGGCTCTTCTTCTCCGCACCGATTCCGACTTTGATAAAGGACTTATTGATATCCTCCTGAATAATATAACCCCTGTTATCTTTTGCCGCCTGAATTGCCGATTCGTTTAATAAATTTTCAAGATCCGCACCCGTAAATCCCGCCGTTGTCTGCGCTACCTGCTTTAAGTTAACGTCTTCCGCAAGCGGTTTATTTTTTGCATGCACATTCAAAATTTCTTCCCTGCCGCCCACATCCGGACGCGCAACGCTGATTTTACGGTCAAAGCGTCCCGGACGTAAAATCGCGGGATCCAGGATATCAACGCGGTTTGTCGCCGCCATCACGATAATTCCCTCGTTTGTGCCAAAACCGTCCATCTCCACAAGCATTTGGTTTAACGTCTGCTCACGCTCGTCATGTCCGCCGCCCATACCAGTACCGCGGCGCCTTGCCACGGCATCAATCTCGTCAATAAAAACGATACACGGCGCATTACGCTTCGCATCGGTAAACAAATCACGCACACGCGACGCACCGACACCGACAAACATCTCCACAAAATCGGAACCTGAAATTGAGAAGAACGGCACATGCGCTTCCCCTGCGACTGCCTTTGCAAGAAGCGTTTTACCGGTGCCCGGTGCGCCCTCCAGCAGAACGCCCTTCGGAATCCTTGCGCCGACTCTCGTATATTTGGAAGGGTCTTTTAGGAAATCGACGATTTCCTCCAAATCCTCCTTTTCTTCGTGCAGTCCCGCCACATCCTTGAGCGTAATATCACCGCCCGTGGTGAGCTTTGCACGGCTTTTTCCAAAGTTCATCATTTTACCGCCGCCATTGTTTGAGTTCTGCGCCGTCATCATGCTGAACATAAATGCCACTGCCACCAAAAGCAGCAGCAGCGGAAGCAGTTCCGTCAAAAACCAGTTTTCCTGCGGTACGTCATGAACCACGGGATCCACATTATATTTTGCCAAAAGGTTCTCTATCTGTGTTACGTCTGACACATACAGCTTCTTTGGCTGCTGGATATTGCGCAGCGTGACATACACTGTACCCGTCGGTACCTGCACATTCGGCTGGATTTCAATGGAAACAACCTCACCTGCCTCAAGCTGGTCTATCAGCTCTCCCTTGGTGTAAGTCTCCTCCCGCTCCTTCATGCAGCTCAGCCATACTGTCACGCCTATTAAAATCATTACTACGATAAATACAAGGTTAATCCCTTTTGAATTTTTTCCCAATGTTTACAACCATTTCCCTTTCCAGTTCTAGCTATTTAATCAAATTCCACCACGCCTATATATGGCAGATTTCTGTATTTTTGGTTATAGTCAAGCCCATAGCCAACTACAAACTCATCCGGTATCTCGAATCCCGTATAGTCCACATTTACATTTACCACACGTCTTGAGGGTTTGTCAAGCAGTGTACACAATGCAATGCTCTTTGGACCCCGTTTTCCCAAAAGCTCCATCAGGTAAGACAGCGTCCGCCCCGAGTCAATAATATCCTCAACGACAATGACTTCCTTGTCCTTAAGCGACTCGTCCAAATCCTTCACGATTTTTACCACGCCGCTTGATTTCGTGTCCTTCCCATAGCTTGACACCGACATAAAATCTATTGAAACAGGAATGGAAATCCGTTTCGCAAGCTCACACATAAAGAAACTCCCGCCCTTCAAGACGCACACAAGATGCACCTTTTTCCCTGCGTAATCGTGGCTTATCTGATCACCGATTGCCTGTATCCTCGCATTTACTTCTTTCTCAGTCAAAATGACTCTTATGTGCTCTGCCATCTTTAATACCTTTATCCTTTCTGTTTTTTATTTTTTCTTATCAGGCTAAGCTCCAAAATTCGTTCCGTACTGCTTTCTGCCTTGTAAAAACTGCTGATGCGCCCGCCCGCAATCCACAGGACATGACTTCCCTCTGTCACAAGAAAAAGCGCGCCGCGCTCTTCTTTGGGCACTTTATTGTCTATAAAATACGACTTCAAGGTCTTTTTCCGGATTTTTCCGTCTGGCATGTCAATTGTCAGATAATCCCCTTCTTTTCGCGTTCTTATGACAATACTATTTTTTATTTTATCATAATCGAGCCATTTCGTATACTTTTTTTGCGGAATATTTTTCCAAATCTCCCCGGCGTCCATTTTTTTCACGCCAAGAACGAGGATTTCTTCATTATTCAGACACACCTCAACACGCTCCCCGCGCAGCAGACGCTCCCTGTCCGCGGAAGAAACGGTATACTCCGGCATTTGGTTTTGCACCGTTTTTGCTTCACATGCGCGAAACACAAAAACCCCTGTGTAATCGCGTTGTGCACATATCCTGCCGGGCAGGTCTATTTTCCGTCCGCATTGTCCCCCAAACAGCCGTTTCACCTGTTCAATATGCACTGCCGCCAAATCTTTTCTGCCCTCTGCCACATTTTCAAGCACCCTCATGACAACATATCCCTGTAATGTCGGATGCAGCCCGGTGAAGTACTCCCCTGCAATACGGAGCCCAAAGGCATTGCCTTTTCGGACCGGGGAAACGCACGCGGCATAAGCGCTCACTGTCATGTCATCAATGAGCGAATATGCCTCTTCTATCTTTGTGCAGGCTCCGTAAATGTGGGACACCGCAGCAGAATTTATCTCATGCTCTGCCGGCTCAAGAATGTGGTGCCTGATTTTATTCCTTGTATAATTATCCTCCAAATTTGTACTGTCTATACAATATTTTATTCCGTTTTTATCCAAAAATTCCTCAATCTCATACCGCTCAAGGCACAAAAGCGGGCGGATGATTTCGTTTCGCACAGGGCGTATCCCGGAAAGCCCCTTCAGCGAACTCCCCCGGAAAAGATGAAAAAGAAATGTTTCACAGCAGTCGTTTTTGTTGTGTGCAATGGCAATCTTTCCGCTGCGGCTGCCCCTGTGAAGCGCCAGCGTGCGGTAAAACATCTCATAGCGCGCATTACGTCCCGCCTCCTCTGTAGAGATACGCTGTTGCTTTGCAAGCGCTTCCACGTCACACTCCGCAAGCGTAAACGGTATGTTAAATTTTTCACACAGTTCTGCCACATACGCAGCATCGGCGCCTGCGTCCTCCCGTATCATGTGGTTGATATGTACGACATGAAGCGTTATCGGAATTTCCTTTCTCAGCTCACACAGCAGGAATAAAAGACACACGGAGTCCGCCCCGCCTGACACGCCTGCCACCACATAATCGCCGTCCTCAAGCATGTGGCAGCGCTGTACATAATCCAAAACCTTTTTTCGAATCATTTGTAATTCCTCTCTTGCCGCTCTTTACCCTATTTCATCATCGGATAAACTGTTACTTTGGTTAATATACATTGCAAGCACTGTCATATCGTCGCGTATATGTCCGCCCTGGCTGCCGATTGCGCATTTTAGCAGATAATCGGAAAGCTCCTTTGGGTTTACATAGTTTGTCTTCGCGATAATATCCTTAAGGCGTTTTACGCCAAATTCCCCAAATGCATCCGTCACGCCGTCGGAAACCATAACCAGCATATCCGCATTGCAAAGCTGCACAATAAGCTGCATGGAATTGATTTCCTCCACACTTCCAAGCGGAAGGGTATCCGCAGCGATTTCCTCCACATGCATTCCGCGTTTCAAAAAGCTTGCAGCAGCCCCCGCCTTGATAAAATCAGCTTCTCCGCTGGCAAGGTCAATGCTGCAGATATCAAGCGTCGTCAGGTTTCCGCCCGGATTTTGTGAAAAAAGCGCACCGTTCACCATCATCAGCGCCTTTTCCCTGGAAAATCCCGCCTCCATAAATTTCTCCATAAATTCAATAACCGAACAGCTGTCATGGCACGCCTGCTCTCCGCTGCCCATTCCATCCGATATCATGGCTGCCATCTGATTATGGCTGTATTCTTCAACCGAAAAGTTGTCGCCCGAAATTTTCTCATCCTCTTTCACTGCCCTCGATATCGCACTCAGCACCGTAAAACTCGGCTCGTCCTCAAATATAAAAAGGGCATATCCCCTGCCGAGCGACACCGCACTGTCCAACGACGGCATCAGACGCCTGTTAAAATATACCGACAAAAGTCCCGCAAGCTCGTCCGCCGGAATTTCCCTCCTAAGCGTAGAACGCGCTTCCATACTGATGCGGCGCGATGCCCCGCCTTCAATAAAAATCAGCTCCCGTGCCTGTATCCCGTGCTTTTTCAGATATTGTACCAGCGCCCTGCGTTTATGCTCAACCGGTCTGCTCACCTGCACGACTGTATCCGCGACCTCCAAAAATGCTTCCGATATTTCCTCCAAATGATTCGCAAAAATCTGATTCGTCTCGCGTAGCTCACTTCGGTAGAGAATGTCCCTTCTGTCCGGCACCGTTTTGCCGGCAGGAAGTTCTACGGCATTACGCCTGTCACGGTATAGCTTTGCCAGCTCCTCATATGTTTCTGCCAGGCAATACAGCTTTTTTTTGCTGTACCCCGTAAACAGTGATTTATTTTCTAACGAATTTGTTTTCATACCCCTCTGCTCCTCTTTGTTTTTATGATTACTAAGAAGAGTATATAGGGTTACATAATATTTTTTTGTCAAATCAACGGCACAAGTACTGTTTTTTTATTGACAAAAAATGCAGGCCCGGCAGCCTGCGTTTTTCTCTTTTAATCCACTTCCTGAAAAATAATCTCATCTTCGTACACAAGTCCAAGCTTATCCTTTGCCACTTCCTCCACGTATTTCTTTGTCTTTGTGTAAGTTTCGAGGTCTACCAGCTTTTCCGCCCTCTGCTCCTCAAGCGTAATCTGGCGCAGCAGCTCTTCCTCGCGTGCCGCATATTTTGCTTCCTTCTCTTTTAGGGAAACAGAATTGATGCCTACCACAAATGTCATAATGACAATCGCAAGCATCGCCGCTGCCATGCCGAGGCGGTTCTCATTTTTAACGCGTCGAAATTCCGGCGTCTTTCTTTTTCTTGATGCAATTGCGCCTTTTGCCATGAGACATCCCCCTTTCCCCCTTTTTCCTGTTACTTACTTTTATTCTATGATGAAACAGCCTTTGCGTCAACCGAAAACAGGAAATTTTTTGAATTTTGTTGAATATTCCGACTTTTTTCAAGAATCCCCTAATTTTGCGGTTTACAGAAGATACAATTTTATGTAATCCCCTGCCGATTTTGCGCAGAAAGCGAAGCGCGTTTCCAATTGTTTTATTTATCAGAAAATAGCTGAATTTTACAAAAATTTTGCCAATTGACACACTATAAAGCAGCATCCCCAGCGCTGCCCCCAAAACTGCCACAAAACGGATTACACCGTTATTTCCGTAATACAGAATCGTAAAACTGGCAAAAAAACAGATAATCCAGTAGAGCAAATCCTCCACGTCAACCGCAAAACGCCCATGACGCACCAGCCGGCGCAGCAGCCGGAGCAAATCATAGGCAAATGCCATGCACACGCCTGCAGCAATTGAGACAAGCCACAAATCAAGATCTGTAATAATATTCTTACTCATCAGCTAAACAAACGTGTCAGAAGTCCTTCTCCCTTTTTGGCAAGCGTGTTTTTATCCGAATACGCAAGCGAATCAACCCTTCCGTCCACATCTGCCTCTCCCTTCTCAAGATTGAGGCGGCTGACATGCAGCCCGTTTCCCTTGATTGTCAGCATTCCATCCACAGTTTCCATCAATATATTGTTTTCGTCAAACGCATGAATGTCTATTACACCTGTTATTTTACAATCACGGCGCTGCTCAAGGATAAATTTGTGTTTTCCGACGTTAAAAGTTTCCGAACCGGTATTGAGCATAAAACAAGCACCCCTCTCCTCATATTTTAATATATGAGAAAAGGGGTGCCTGTATGACTAGATATACTTAAAAAGCTCTTTGGCTTCATCCTTCTTAACAGTCTCCTGCACATCGAGGATTTCCACCTTTACATCCTTATTTCCAAACTGAATCGTCAGGATATCGCCAACCTTCACGTTCGCAGATGCCTTTGCGGGTTTATCATTAATCAGAACCCTTCCCGCGTCACATGCCTCGTTCGCCACTGTGCGGCGCTTAATCAGGCGCGACACCTTCAAATATTTATCCAATCGCAATTATCTGTTTACCTCGTCCTTTAACGCCTTGCCCGGCTTAAACTTCGGTGCCTTTGATGCAGCAATCTTCATTGCCTTGCCTGTCTGAGGATTTCTTCCCTCTCTGGCCGCTCTCTCTGTAACTTCGAATGTACCAAACCCAACAAGCTGAATCTTCTCACCCTTTTTTAATTCCTTTGTAACGACCTCAGTAAATGCTGTTAAAGCCTTCTCTGCGTCCTTCTTTGTCATCTCTGCCTGCTCAGCAATTGCTGCTACTAATTCTGTTTTGTTCATCGTTGAACTCCTCCTCTTGGTTTTTGTAAGATATCATAACCTTAAATGCTTAGTTAACGACCTTTGCCGTTTACTATTTTTACGCGTATTATGCGCCTATATCTATTTATAGGGGAAAAGTCTGTTTTTGTCAAGAAAAAATGCCCAATTTTTACCGCTTTTTTATAATATCGAAACCGCCTTGTTTATTCCTCTGTCTCAACCAACTCCGTAAATGAATAATTTACATCTTTTTTCTCACTGTCAATCTGCAAGGTATAGCTTCTAGTCTGATATCCGGCTTTTCTGAGCGTTACGACATAGTTCCCCGCCCTCTTTGGAAAGTTCACCGGCGTAATGCCAATATAGCTGCCGTCAAGGTATGCCTCCACATCCTCGGGCGCGTCAATATATACTTTATATTTTTCCGTCGCGGACAGGACATCTGACGAAACCTCGCTGCTGCGCTCCTCGCTCTCTTTTTCTGTCTCTTCCCTGTCGTCATCTTTAGCGTCTTCATTTTCCGTCACGTTTAACGCATATTTTTTATTGACAGGGGTCTCCTCCGGCTCGTCCTCCTGTGTTTTTTTATCCGGTTCCGACGTCTGCTCACTGCTCTCGGGTTCGCTGCTCTTCTCAAGCTCCACACTGATGTTTGCCGACGGCTCCGCTACTTTTATGTACTGCGCTACCGTATCATAACCCTCCGCGACAATGCGCATAGAGTGCAGACCATATTCAAGTTCCACCGGTTTGGAGGTATCGACTTCGCGCCCGTCTATCGCCATCCTTGCCGTCGCGGGAGTGAGCGTAAAGATAATTTTTCCGGTCTGTACAACCGTAATTTCAACGCTGCCCAAATCCCAAAGCATTTCCTCATTCCGTGCAAAGGTGATTTCCTGCATGGCGCTGCTGCCTTTATTGCTTACCATTGCGTTAAACGTTCCCTCCGGCACAACAAGGAGCATGTCCTCCTCGATTTTGCGGATTACTTTATCGCCAATATCTATCCAGCCGTTGACAAAATAGTCCTCATTCTGCAGGCGCAGATAACCATGTCCTTTTTCCACATGAATACCGTAAATCCTGTCCTGATACCCCCACACGCTGATGACATCCAACGCATTGAGCTCCCAGGGCTCCGTCTCCCTGCCGTCCGAAATCACGACGACATTGCTGCTTAAAACATACGTATTTCCCCCAACCGTTATCTTCCCGTTCTGCAGGTCAAGCTCGTAATTGGACAACTCGCCCAGACTAAGAGCGTCCGCATTTTCCTTTATATAGGAAAGCGACTTATCCGCCTTATAAAAACGTACCGTTACCACACTGCCTTCCTTAATCTGCTGCATGGAAAGTGCCACGTCATTTTTATCGAAAACACGCGTTGTTCCATCATAATTTAAGGTATAGCGTTTTGCGGTGGCAATGTTCTGAAGCTGTATCGTCCCCTCCTCCGCATTCTTTTTTACCACTACTGCCGCATCCTCCGAATCATAAACACCGGCGGTTTTTATTCCAAAATCCTCTTTCGTTTCCTGCGCCGTTTCGCTGACGCTGCCTGCCGGCACGGAACAGCCGCCGACTGTAAGCATCAGGGCTGCAAGCACCGCACCGTATATTGTTTTTGTTATTTTTTTATCAAGCATGTATACTACCGTACTCCTTCCCGAATCCTCTTAATCTTATGTAAACTATTATAGTACGGCAGCCGCATTTAATCAATCAAAAAGTTTTTCAATCAGTTTTTCCTTCTGCCGCTCCTGGTTAATCAGGCTTTCCAGCTTTTCGTAATTTCTGCCTGACACCCACGATTTGCGCGAATTATAGTAAAAATTTACAATCTTCCAAAATTTTTCAGGGTAAGCCAGACGCAACCGCAGGGAGCGCCACTCAATCGGTGTAAGCCTGCGCCTGTTCTGATACGCGTCAAGCATCTCCTCCGCCGTTTTTATCGACCAGTTATTTTTCTCCGATATTTTCCGGAACATAAGGTAAAAATCACGCGCCCCTGTATCGCGCGCAAAATGCTCAAAATTGATAAGACACGGATTTCCCTGCCCTTTGGGGAAAATGACATTGTGATACTGGAAATCCCCATGGCAGTAAAGCCCGTTGCTTTTAATGTATGCCTCATATTCCGCCTTTGACTCCATAAGCACTAAGGATGTAACCTCCTCCGCCTTTTTCAGGAAATAATCATACTCCGTCAAAAGTCTGCGCTCAAAATCCGTCTTTGTCCGCAGCCTGCTCAGGTAATTTTTCACGCGCCGGCACTCTTTTGTGTGCTTCACCATTTCATCCCCGTAAAAAAATATCGGCATTTCGTACTCCGCCTGCGATTCCGTCATTTTCAAATGCAGCCTTGCCATTGTACCAAATGCTTTCTGAATATCATCCTCACTTTTATAACTGCATTCCCTTCCGTCAATCTGCCTTTTTAATATGTAGGTACTGTTGTCCGTATCCTTTACGGACAGTCCGCCTTCCCTATTTCTGACAAGCGTGTCGGTTTTTATGCCATCCGCTATTTTTTCCTGCAGTCCGTTTAAAAGCTCAAGCTTCTCTGATTTTCCCCGATATTCCTTCAACACGCACATTCCCAAATCCGTCTCGCAAATCATTGTTCCTCTGCCCTTAAACGTGCGCGATACAGTTACATCATACTGTTCTAATACACCTACTGCCCTGTCATTCACTGAAAAATCCCCCTCCGCTTTTATAGAACTCTTTAGAACTGTATTCTATAAATATGTGGAAATAGGGGGATTTATTCCTTTTATTTGTTGGTTATTGCCGTATTTTCGCCTGCAAGCGCCGCTGCCCTTTCCAACAGGCATTCACGCGTATTACGCGAAGGTTCTTCAATGACTTCCGACAAAAGTTTTGACAGGATTTCACCGATTTCTTTTCCCTGCGGCACGCCCAAGGCAATCAGGTCATCTCCCGATACGACAAGGTTTTTGAGCGATACGCACTGCCTTTTATTGAGTATTTCCCGGTAAAGCGCTTCAACCTTGTCAAGCCCGCCGATTTTCTCCTCACGCATATACATACTCTGCGCAAGGCAGTCCGCGCGCTTGAGCTCTAGCACTCCCTGAAAATATTCCTCTCCGATTTTGCCCATACTGCGGCGCACGGACTTTGCGTTCGGATTAATCTGGTCATCGTGGTGTCTGATGTATATTCTCACCCTGGAAATGGTATCATTGTCAAATTTGAGGCGTTTTAAAATCCCAGCTGCCATTTCTTCACCCATTTCCACATGCCCGTGAAAGTGGTCAATTCCGTCTTCGCCTGTTGACTTGCTCGCGGGTTTCCCTATGTCATGCAGCAGCGCGGCAATCCTCAGGCATTTGTCCGCCCTTATATTAAGAAGGCAGTGCATCAGATGCTCCCCTACCGTATACCTATGGTGGGGATTATTCTGCGGTGTCCCAAAGGCGGCATCCAGCTCAGGAAGCACTACCGCCGTAATGCCTAAATCATACGCCTTACGGATATAATCAGGATTTGGAGACAGAAGAAGCTTAACCAGTTCTACCTGAATCCGTTCAGAACTGATGTTTGAAAGTTTTGGTGCCAGTACCGCGATTGCACGTTCCGTATCTGCATCTATCGAAAATCCCAGCTGCGCTGAGAACCGCACCGCACGCATCATACGGAGTGCGTCCTCAGTGAATCGTTCCTTCGCGTCTCCAACACAGCGGATTACTTTATTTTCCAAATCGGCAATTCCGCCAAACACATCGACAAGTCCGCTTTTATCATTATATGCCATTGCGTTGATTGTAAAATCGCGGCGCTTTAAATCCTCCACAAGGTTTTTTGTAAATACGACTTCCTTCGGGTGACGGCTGTCCTCATACTCGCCGTCTATACGGTACGTCGTGACTTCAAAACATTCGCGGTCAAGCATTACCGTCACTGTGCCATGCTGTATCCCTGTATCAACCGTACGCCTGAAAACTGCTTTTGTCTGCATAGGGGATGCAGATGTTGTGATATCCCAGTCATCCGGTTCTTTTCCGAGAATGGTATCCCTGATGCATCCTCCAACCGCATATGCCTCGTAACCTGCTGTCTCCAGTTCCGTTATAATTCGTTTTACTTTTTCAGGTAGTTTGATTTGCATATTTGCCTCTTTAACATCATTTATCAAAAGTTTCCATTACTTCTTATAATATACACGAAAACCGCTGATAATTCAATCAGCGGTTTTCGTAATATGTTATTTTTCTGATGTTTTACAAAGAACGCTTATTTTACAAGCGCAAGTGTCTGACGTGCAATGGAAAGCTCCTCATTCGTCGGTACGCAGAGCAATGCCACCTTGCTGCCATCCTTGGAAATAATCGTGTCCTCACCTCTTACATTGTTTTTCTCAAGGTCGATTTCCGTTCCAAGATATCCAAGATACTTTGCAATCTCAACACGTCCTGAGATATTGTTTTCGCCAACGCCTGCCGTAAACGCAATCGCGTCAACACCGTTCATCGCTGCCGTGTAAGCGCCGATATACTTCGCTACCCTGTAATAAAATGCATCCAATGTCACTGCCGCAAGCTTGTTTCCTTCCTTTGCCGCTGCCTCAATATCCCTGAAATCGGAAGAAACCTTTGACAGACCGAGAACACCCGACTTTTTGTTGAGCACATTATTCATCTCAGCAGATGTCAGGTTTTCCTTTTGGCAGATAAAATCACAGATTGCAGGGTCGATATCACCCGAACGCGTCCCCATGATAATACCCTCAAGGGGAGTTAACCCCATAGATGTATCCACGCACTTTCCGTGGTCCACTGCGGATACGGAGCCACCGTTTCCTAAATGGCATACGATAATCTTTAAATCGTCCCTCTTCCTGCCAAGAATTTCAGCCGTTCTCGCTGATACATAATCATGGCTTGTACCATGGAATCCGTAACGGCGGACCTTATACTTTTCATAGTACTCATACGGAAGTCCGTAAAGATATGCCTTCTCCGGCATTGTCTGATGGAACGCCGTGTCAAATACCGCTACCATCGGCACATTCGGCATAATCTCCCTGCAGGAATTGATACCGATTAAGTTTGCAGGGTTATGAAGCGGTGCAAGGTCGTTGCACTCCTCAATCGCCTTCATGACCGCATCATCTATAATAACGGATGTGGCAAACTTCTCACCGCCATGTACTACACGGTGTCCGACCGCGTTAATCTCATCAAGCGATTTGATTACGCCGTGTTCTGCGTTCGTCAGCGCATCAATCACAAGTTTCACCGCAACGGTATGGTTTGGCATCGGCGTCTCAATTTTAACCTTGTCCTTTCCGGCAGGCGAATGTGTGAGCACGCTTCCGTCAATCCCGATACGCTCACAGAGTCCCTTTGCAAGGACATCCTCGCTGTCGCTGTTAATCAGCTGGTATTTAAGTGACGAGCTTCCACAGTTGATTACTAAAATATTCATTTTTTTCCCTCCAATATCGTTACTTTTTTGATATCTTTAGTTTACTACGGATTTCTTAAAAATGAAAGCACTTACATTAAAATTTTAGGAGGTTTTATTATGGCACTGATTTTATGTCCCGAATGTACACACACGATTTCCAATGCGGCAGATTTTTGTCCAAGCTGCGGCTACCCGCTAAAAGGCTCTCCGCAAAAACGCCGCAAGCTTCCAAACGGTACCGGAAGTATCAAGCATCTGTCCGGCAGACGCTCCCGTGAATGGGCTGCGTATCCGCATGTCACAAAATTTTCGCAAAACGGCTCTCCCATTCTTGAGCCCGCAATTGGGTATTTTAAGACCTATGAGGAAGCATATCAGGCACTGATTCTTCATAATGTCACAATAAACGTACCGCAGGTTTACGGCACAGCGGTTCAAAGCAGACTGCCGGTCTCCACCCCGCCGCAATACCGGGATATCACCTTCGCCGAACTTTATAAACTTTATTATCACAATAAATTCAATAACTCCAAGAAAAAATTTTCGCGCTCCTCCGCCTACTCCAGCAGGGCAGCATTCAATAACTGCAAGCCCCTTCATGAGCGGAAGTTTTTAGAGCTTCGGAAAGCCGATTTGCAGGAAATAATTGACGACTGCCCCTTAAAGCATTCAAGCCTGGAGTTAATTGTTACATTATTTAAAGGAATGTACTCATATGCCCTTCAAAATGACATCATTGAAAAAGATTACTCCAAATATGTAAGTATCAATATCGCCGATGATGATGAATGCGGCGTGCCCTTTTCGCAGGCTGCGCTTGAAACGCTTTGGAAAAATAAAAACAACAAAAACGTAGGAATGATTCTTTTAATGATATACACTGGTTTTCGTATATCCGCATACAAGGATATACGCTATGACAGGGAGGGGGAGTATTTCCAGGGCGGCGTGAAAACTGCATCCGCCAAAAACAGGATTGTTCCGCTCCACCCTGCCATCCGCGGTTTTGCGCTGAGCTTCTTCCACAGATTTCAGTCAGAAGGAAGCGAAACTTTTCATGCGCACAAATGCCGGAAAGAATTTTACGAAGTACTCAACGCCTTAAATCTTACCTTTTCCGACAGCGGCACAAAACATACTCCCCACGATTGCCGCCATACCTTTTCCTGGTTATGCGATAAGTATAAGGTAGACGAATTGTCAAAGCATCTTCTTATGGGGCATTCCCTTGGAAACGATATTGAACGGTCCGTCTATGGTCATCGGACCCTTGACGAACTCCGTGCGGAAATAGCAAAAATAGAGGTTCCGTTTTGTTACTAATTTGTTACTAAAGAAACAGAAAATACTCCGCGTTTACTGACGTTTGCCGTAATATTTGTCACTAATTTGTCGCTAACGGTGTTTCGGCTTTTGTCATCTTATTTTTCCCACATATAAATAGGAGCGGCTTATCCGCTCCTATTTATATGTGTCTATATAATTTATGAATGCCAATATAGCGTAATTAATTCTTCTGCCTCTTCTTCCGTCTTATCATATTCTTCCATAATAAATTTTTTTACTTCTTCCTGTTGGATTCCCAGCTTTTGTGCAAACAATATTGTTCCCTCAAGCTTTCCCTCAAGCTTTCCCTCAAGTTTTCCCTCTTCCCTTATTTCCTGCAGTGCAATACACACATCAACCGACTCCTTTCCTTCATCAATTTTCATATTGGAATGTGTCGCCGCATTCATAATCTCAACCGCATCTCTTTCTACCGTTTTAAAACGTTCCTGCATCAGCATTTTAGACACATCCCGATACCTCTGCTCCGGAACAGGCGCCCTATCCGAGCCGTATGGAACAGCAATTTCCGTGGAGTCAATCTCAACGAGCTTCTCCGGATTTATGATTTGTTTTCCGTGATATAAGAACTGATTAAACACATCCGCAAACACGGACGGACGCCTCATATATTCCTTTGCAAGGATATCAAGCTTCCCCATATATTCTGCCACCTTTTACTTTTGTATTTATTATGATAATACCATATTGCGGGAAAAATCTCAATGTTTATATTAAGGCGCCCTTAACGCC
>DKYC01000061.1 GCA_002492295.1 Lachnospiraceae bacterium UBA7110 | reverse complement strand
TATGAACGGTACAGTACACTAGCCGACTTGCATTATGCTTTTTTAATGTATCGCCATCCGCAGGCGCCCAAGTCCTTCCTTCAGCACGCTCCTCGGACAGGCTACGTTAATCCGCTGAAAACCGCTGCCGCTGTCCCCAAAGATTTTGCCGCTGTCCAGCCACAGCTTTGCCTCATGGATAATACGTCTGTCCAGTTCCTCCGCCGAAAGCCCTGTTGCGCGAAAATCAAGCCACACTAGATAGGTGCCCTCCGTTTCAATCATTGTCACTCCTGCAAGGTACTCTTGTACATACTGTTTCACAAATGCAATATTATCCCTGACATAAGCGCACATTGCCTGATACCATTCGCCGCCGTTTTTATATGCCGCCTCACACGCCACCAGTCCCATTACACCCAACTGGCTTGTCCCTGCTGCGTCCAGCTCATGCCGAAACCTGTTTCGCAGCATGCCATTCGGAATAAAGATGTTGGATATCTGCATTCCCGCGATATTAAAGGTCTTGCTTGGGGACGTGCAAGTCACGCTGATTTCCTCGTATTCCTTCTTGATGTTTACAAAAACCTCGTGTGTACCGGACCATATAAAATCATGATGGATTTCGTCACTTACCACAATCACATTATGTCTGATGCAGATATCACCGAGCCTCGTCAATTCCTCCCTTGTCCATACGCGCCCGACGGGATTATGTGGATTGCACAGAAAAAACAGTTTAATGTTTTCTTCTATAATTTTTTTCTCAAAGTCTGCAAAGTCAATGTGATAGCGATTGTCTTCCCCAAGATACAGGTTATTGCCCACAACCCTTCTGCCGTTGTCCGCAATAACCTCCGAAAACGGGTAATAGACCGGTGGCTGGATCAGCACGCCATCCCCCCGTTTGGTATATGCCTTAACCGCCATTGCAAGCGCAAAGACAATACCGGGCGTTTTGACAAGCCATGCCGCCTGCGGCTCCCATTCGTGGTGCACTTTCATCCAACCCTGCACTGCTTTAAAATAGTCTGCACCGCACTCACTGTAGCCGAAAATACCATGCTGCACACGTGCAATCAGCGCATCCTCAATATACGAAGAAGCTTTAAAGTCCATATCCGCCACCCAAAACGGGATTACATCCTCAGGCATTCCCCGCTGTTTTGCAAAATCGTATTTCAAACAGTCCGTATTTTTCCGATTAACTACTTTATCATATTTTGTTCCGCTGTGGACGACAATGTCTGCACCGAAATCCAGCGGATTTTGGAAATACGGCGACAGGAATGTATTATCCACAATGAGCAGAAGATTGTGCTTTTTTGCAGTTTTTGCGAGTGCCGCAATGTCTGTCACGTTCATCATCGGATTGGTTGGCGTTTCGATATAAACCGCCTTTGTGTTTTCTCTGATGCAGTGCTCCGCGTCTTCCCGGCAGCAGTCAATGACTGAGAATTGGATGCCGTTTTTCTTTGATATGTGATCAAACAAGCGGATACTGCCGCCGTATAAATCGGAATCTATAATCAGATGGTCTCCCGGGGCAAACAGTTCCATCATAAGGGATATCGCCGCCATGCCGCTGGATAACGCAACTGCGTCTGTTCCGTTTTCGAGGGATGCAACAACCTTTTCTAACTGCTCCCTTGTCGGGTTTTGCAGCCTGCTGTAATCGTAGCCTGTGCTTTTTCCTACTCCAGGGTGGGCATAGGTCGCTGTCTGATAGATTGGGTAGCTGATTGCACCATAGTTGTTGCCCTGCCCTTCCGTTTCCTCTAAATGAATACATTTTGTTCCGATTCCTCGCGCCATGATTTGTACCTCCATGTGTATTTTATTTCATATATTTCCTACCTAAATAGTAGGTTTTTGTTTATTTTATCAGATAATTTATGTTTTGTATAGTTATTTTTTTGTTTTCTGCAAAATATTTGTTGCATTTTTTGAATCCATAAGGTCAAGCGAACATGCTTGCATGTTCATTTTACCCTCCTTTGGCAATAACCTCTGTACCATTTACCAATTTCATATAAATCCTCCATTCTTGCCAATACCTGCAAATTCCCGACAGCGAAAAGCGTTAGCTTTTTGATGTATGCAGCGCAAGCACAAATTTGCCGATTGAAAAATTTTTGATTTTTCAATCTATCTCCTTTCCAAATAAAAAATGCACGAAACATACAATATGTCCGGTGCATTTCTAAAACAATCGGCTATTAAAAGCATTCTATAATATAATAATGACAACTTACACTTACCGATTTATATGCACAGACATATCAGACCTACCTGCGTAACTGTGCATCCAATCGGAACACAATTACTTCTAAGTACGTCTGTAATACATATACATATCATTCATTGTAAAATGTAAGTTCTGCATTTCCATGTTCTCCTAAACTTTTTTAATAACTTATCACGATTTGATTTATGTTTCAAGAAGTAATTTTGTAACCGATATAATACGGAAAATGCCAAATACACGCCAAAAAAGTATCATGAAAAGTGTTGATTGTCTTTTTAGTATCAAAATAATAATATTTTCATATGTCAAAACAGGAGGATACAGAATGACCGGACGCGTGGAAACAATTTTATAAAAATATTTCCGGCGTTGGATTCAGCGCATTTATCATTCTGTCTGGAAGCTGTCTGTCAAATGAGTATTCCAAAGGAACATTCGTTTTAATAGCTACTAAGGGACTGTTCCGTAAATCTGTCATCCTCGCAAAATATACGGCTGCCGCCGTGCTTATGACAGACAGCTATTGGGTTGGATATGCTACCGTCTATGACCACATTTTCCCTTTGGATAGTCGGTTTTCTGTATTTGAGTATTCTGATAATCGGGTGCGTTATATTCAATCAGACTTTCACATGTATCCTCTTTACGGGCAGCATTATTGCCCGTATATCTCTGCTCGGAATGGTTGAACCGATTGCAAAATTCAATCCGTTTAATACTAACCTCAAAAAATATCGATTCGATTTCTGGCGAAGCCGTTTGGGCAGAATTTATGATACCTGTTTTCATTTCCGTCGTTTTATCCGTTTTGGGATTGCTGTACTTCCGACATCTCTATCCGGTCAAACGCGTCATCTAATGCCTGTACTTCTTCCGCGGACAATTTGACATTTACCGCCCCCGCATTTTCCTGCAGGCATTCACGCTTGCGGCTTCCCGGAATCGGAACAATCCAAGGCTTCTTGCAAAGCATCCATTATATGTTATCCTTGCCAAAGAAATCTAAGCCGGCGTTGCTCCCGAACTTTCCGCCACCGTTTCCAAAAGCGCGATTAAACCTTTATTTTTCTCCACCGCTTCGTCCGTAAACTGGGGCATATTACTGCGGTAATCGTATTTCCTGTCAAACTGCATTCCTTTTCCATATTTCCGGACAAAAAGCCGTTTGCCATCGGGGAAAACGCTACCAGTCCGACACCGAGCTTCTCCAGTGTCGGAAAAAGTTCCTCATTTTGATGAGGATTTTCCGAAGTGCCATAAACTTCTGCTGTGTCAAAAAAGGTATAACCCATTTCGGATGCATTACGAATCATGGAAACGGCTTCATCCTTGTCTGTAGGCGCTCCGTATGCATGGCTAAATCCCATACAGCCAAGTCCTACCGCAGACACTTCAAGTCCTCTTCCTACTATTCTCCTATTGATCATTGTAATCATTCTCCCTTTTATTTGCAGGCTTTCAAAGTCTGCGCGTCTTTTTATCCGCTAAAAACATTCCCGGAAAATTTCCAAAATCTCTTCGTTGTTCATAATCTTATACGCCCCCTGGACACAGGCACAGGAATCGGCAATCCGTTTCAGGTCTGTTTCTTCTGTCATGCCAAGCTCCCGTAATGTCGTTGGGAGTCCGATTTCCCTGATAAAATCTGCCAATGCCTCCACACCTGCATATGCCAGCTCTGTCTCGGACTTTCCCGTTTCCGGAATGCTCCAAACCTCTTTTGCATACCGGGCAAACTTCGACGCGCCACTCTTACATATATGGCGGTAATAGACCGGATGCAGTACTGCAAGCCCCTCTCCATGATTACAGTTCGTATATGCGCCCAGCTGATGTTCCATCATGTGGCATTCGAAATCCGTCCTTTTCCCCAGCTTGATAATACGGTTTTCTGCCATAGTCGCCTCCCACATCAGATTGCTTCGTGCGGTATAATCCTGCGGATTTTTTATTGCACTGCGCAAATCACGGATTACCCCGCGCATCAGCGCTTCTGCAATATCATCGGACACATTGGGTTCATCCGGCTCGCTAAAATAAATCTCCATGATATGGGACAGGGTGTCAAACCCGCTGGAAACCATCTGTTTCACCGGTACGCTGTAAGTGTATTCAGGGTCAAGCAGTGCCAGCTTCGGATTACATATGGGGTAATCACGTCCTGTCTTAATCTTTCGTTTTTCATTTGTAATGACAGCCCCTCCATTCATTTCACTGCCTGTACCTGCCACGGTCACTACAACGCCCAGCGGCAACGGCTCAAAATCAATAATCCCCGGTTTTGCCCAGAAATTATCCCAAACATCCCCCTCATACCTTGCCGCCAGTGAAACTGCCTTGCAGCAGTCCATGACACTTCCGCCGCCTACCGCCAAAATGATATCCACATGATTTTCTTTTGCCAGCTTGGCGCCCTCAAGTACTTTGTCATAAGTAGGGTTTGCCATGATGCCGTCAAACTCTACGATGTTTCTCTCCTCTGTTTTCAAAATTCCAAGTATCTCATCATAGATACCGTTTTTCTTAATTGAACCGCCACCGTAAGCCAGCATGACTGTATCACCGTAATTTCGTAAAAAACAGGCAAGGTATTCCCTTACACAGCCTTTGCCAAAAATAGCCTTTGTTCCGTTTTCAAAGAGAAAATTATTCATATTAATAACCATGCTCCTTTCAAAATCCGCAAGTTTAGCTGCAAATCACAAACTTGTTATCCTATGAATTATAGTATAAAAAAAACGAGTCCCCATCAGAAGTCTCGTTTTGTTCATCAGTTTACACCGAAAGGTTATAACTTTTAGGCAGATTTTATGACACTGCCGCCTGCACTGCTTTCAGAAAACGTTTTACCGTTTCCGAAGGCTTCGGCGAATGAAGCAGTCCATAGGGAATACTGTGCTCCCATTCCACCGGAATCACTTTGAGCAGCGGATGCACATTTGCCCAGCCGGGAATCGCCAGCAGCACATCGTTACTGTTTTCACAGCGGTTAAAGATGCTCATGTCATAAAATTCAAAATCTATGATATGTATCTGACTATGATTCTGCCAGAGATCGTCACGCAGCCGGTCTACGTAATGGCTCCAGTCCCGGCGCATCAGCAGCAGGTTTTCCCCATATAAATCTTCTATCAGAAGTTTATTCTTTGCGGCAAGACGGTGGTGCACGGAAACCGCACAGCATAACGGTTCTCGGGAGAGCTGCAGTCCCGCGCAGTTTCGCAGGTTCAGCATCGTTTCATCAAAAATACCGCCGACAACATCAATATTTTTTCCCAAATTTCCAAGAATTTCCCTGGCGTTTTCCGGTGTGTTTTCAAACGGTATAATCTGAAACTTCATATCCGGGCAATTGACCTGAATTTTTGACCATAGCTGCATTAAAAGCTGTGCCGGTGTCATTGGAGATGTGCCTATCCGAATAATATTCGTATCTTCCTGCATTGCATTCTTTGCCCGCGTTACGGAATCCCTGCAGTATTGGATAATATATTTCGTGTCCTGATATAAGGATTTTCCTGCTTTTGTAAGAATCAGTCCCCGATGCGTTCTTTCAAACAGTTTTACGTCCAAGGAATTTTCCAGCAGATTAATCTGTTTGATAACTGCTGTAGGCGTAATATAGAATTCTTCCGCTGCCTTGTTAAAGCTGCCTGCATCAGCTACCCGAATGAAGGTTTCAAGCTGAGGATTATACATCTCTTTTTCTCCCTCCCCCGATACAATGTGATTATCCAAAGTATGTTTTTATTGTATCCAGGTGTTCAAAATGTGTCAAGCCTGTACCATTTTCTTTTCTCTCTGCTGACAATAATCCCAATCCCCGCACAGACATAATGTCCAGTCAAAAACCCCGCGGCAGTCGCCAAATGTCTGCA
>DKYC01000135.1 GCA_002492295.1 Lachnospiraceae bacterium UBA7110 | reverse complement strand
AAAAATTTTAATTTCCTGCAAAACGCTGTCATAAATATAGAGGGAATCCGATAAAATCTCCTCCTCCAACAGCTGTGTTTCATTGACTTCGCGAATAATCCCCCTGATAGAACCACTCTCATTTTCATCACCTGCGGGCAGCAGCAGGAGCTCATGCACGGAGGACGGAATAATATACAAATCGCTGCCCATCGCCTTTGCAAAGTCGCTGATTAAATTCGGATAAAGCATACAGGCTGCGCCGTCCGTCCGGTTCACATTGCTAAGCACGTACATCGGAACGCAACTCTTCAACTCCTCCAAATAATCTTCACAACCTTCTTCCCCGCATTTTTCTGCCTTGGCGCGCAAAATCCCAGCCATTACATCGCACATACTCTGAATTTCATACCGCAAAAGCTTTGGTGTATTTTGAATTGCGCGCCGGTAAAGTTCGTGACAGTCCACTCCCCACAGTTTTGTATGCGCATTGTGTATTAGTATGGATGCCGCGCCTATGCTGTCGTCCGCAATCGAAACCTGAAAAACAATTGACAAATCAAGAAATTCCATATGCGGTATATCTTTTAAAAGTTCCCCGTTTTTCTCCGTATTAATCAGTTTCAGCACAACTCTATCCTTAATGCTCTCATAATTTAAAAAGTAACGCATATCCAGTTTGCGGTTTACTTTATTTTTATTGTAGACATCCATCACATCATTAATCACCATTCCGAGCGTCACCTGCCCGCTTTCGTATGCTTCATAATAATTATTCAGATAAATTGTCGGGGAAATATTGCTGTCATCCTGCATTACAGTCAACCCGCTCAAAACAACACCGTTGTTTTTCATCACATCATTCAAACGCACACGGTACGTCTTTCCTGCCCTTCTCTCCACTTCTTCCTTCACTAACGTCTTAAAACTTGTAAATTCCATCATAATCCTCCTGTTGTTCTTTGCAAAATAAAAAGACAATGAAAAACATCTATAGCACTCTGTGTCTATAAATCCTTGTTTCATTGTCTTTATCATTCAATTATTTTATCATCCGGTGTAAAACCGATTTATGCCCTTGAAAGATACTCGCCTGTTCTCGTATCAATCTTAATCACATCATTTACATCCACGAACAACGGCACATACACCGTAGCGCCCGTTTCAACAACCGCAGGCTTCGTCGCACCTGTCGCCGTGTCACCCTTAAAGCCCGGCTCTGTATCCGTAATCACAAGCTCCACAAACAATGGCGGCTCAATCGCGAACACATTACCGTTATGTGAGCAGACCTTAACCATCTCGTTTTCTTTTACAAACTTAAGCGAATCACCGACCTTGTCCGCGCTAAGTCCAATCTGCTCATAATTTTCCGTATCCATAAAATTATAAATATCACCATCCGCGTAAAGATACTGCATTTCCCTTCTGTCGATACGCGCCTGCGGACATTTTTCAGTCGGTCGGAACGTCTTTTCGACAACGCCGCCGCTGATAATGTTCTTCAGCTTTGTTCTTACAAAAGCAGCTCCCTTGCCCGGCTTTACATGCTGGAATTCGATAATCTGATAAATGTTTCCTTCGTATTCTATCGTAATGCCGTTTCTGAAATCTCCTGCTGATACCATAAAAAATCTTCCTCCTAATACCGTAACCGCTCCATGCCCTTATCTCACAGGCAAATCAATGCTTTTGCACAAAACGGTTCTTTTTATTCACTTGTAACGTTTACAATCCTAAACCATTTTATAACAATTTCCTATAGATTTCAACTATTAATTTTTACATTTCGCGATTTTTTTGTAAGACAAAATCAATTGCCATCAGATACCCCTCAAGTCCTTTGCCGTAAATCTGATAGTCGCAGGCAGGCTTTGTCACGGAAATTTTACGAAATTCCTCACGCTTTGTAATATCCGAAATATGAATTTCCACCTTTGGCACGGTAATGCTTGCAAGCGCATCACGAATGGCATACGAGTAATGCGTGTATGCGCCGGGGTTGATGACAATGCCGTCTGAGCCGTCAAAATATGCCTCCTGTATCCTGTCGATAATCGCACCTTCATGGTTTGACTGAAAGCAGACAATCTCGCAGTCCTCTTTTTTTGCTTTTTCCTGTATCATATTCATAAGATATTCATAATCCTGCGTCCCGTAAATTCCTTTTTCCCGAATGCCCAAAAAATTTAAGTTCGGTCCGTTTATCACCAGCAATTTCATCTGTTTGCCCCCATCCCTGTCCACAATTTTCAATATTTCACCTGCTGCCTCCCGCGGTCCAAGGCTGTCCACATCCAAAACCGTGTCTGCAGCCTCCTCATAAGCAGGGTCTCTGTTTTCCATCATTTCCCGAATGCGCCCCATCGGATCGTCACACTGCAAAAGCGGACGCGTCGTATCATGCCGGATACGGCTGTAAACCGTTTTGGGCATGACACGCAGGTAAATCACGGTGCCAAGCTGTCTAAGCAGCCGTCTGTTTTCCGCTCTTACGGGCATTCCCCCGCCTGTTGCAAGAACAAGCCCGTCACTTTTATCCGCAAGCAGTTTTTCCAATAACGCCGTTTCCATTGCGCGGAACGCAGGCTCTCCTTCCGTTTCAAAAATATCATTAATACTTCTTCCCTGCTGTGCGACAATCAGTGCGTCCGTGTCCGCAAAGGTATATTTTTTTGCCAGATCCACAATGCATCTTCCAACCGTAGTCTTTCCGCATCCCATGTAGCCGACTAAAATAATGCTGCTCATTTTGCTCCCACGCTTTCCCGCAGCTTCTGATAAATCCGTCTCGCATGTTCGTCGGACACCTTACAGCCGTTCCAAAGCTCAAATGCGTCAAACGCCTGATACAGGAGCATTTTCAATCCGTTAAACGCGATACCGCCGTTTGCCGTAACATACTTCATAAATGTTGTTTCCCACGGAGAATAAATCAAATCATACCCGAATTTTACAAAGTGGTAAAAATCTCCGTCCGCAATCACCACATCCCCCACGTTGGGAGAAAGTCCTACACTGGTGCACTGTATCACGACATAGCGGTTTTCCGCACCCCCTAAAAGCGTCTGGTAACCGGAAAGCGCCATCGCCTCCACACACGTCGTATCAAGCGCCTTATTGACCTCAGCCGCCACACCCTGCGCTTTTGCAACACTACGGTTAAGCAAATGCACTTTTCTTGCGCCGTTTGCGGCACACAAAAATGCCACCGCACGCCCGACGCCTCCTGCACCTAAAATAAGAATCTCCTCACCCGCAATACTGACACCGTCGCTTTTCATCGCACGCAGGAGTCCCGTCATATCTGTATTATAGCCTTTATAGCCGCCTTCAACCCTTACAAGCGTGTTTACCGCCCCGATTTTTTGCGCTAACGGATCAATTTGGGCAAGCTGCGCGATTACCGCACTTTTATAGGGAACCGTCACGTTCATGCCAAGTATATTCAACCCGTATGCTCCCTTTACCGCCGCTGCAAGACAGTCCTCCTTTACGGGAAACGGAACATATACCATGTTGATATCAAGCATCTGTGAAAGCGTATTGTGGATTAGCGGCGACATTGTGTGTTCCACAGGATTGCCGATAATACCGCATGTGCGTGTTTTTCCGTTAATCTCTATCATTGGTTCTCCTCCTTTTTTGTGCTCTTTGATAAAAATATAACACAATCTTTTCCAAATACCGTTTGAGTACGATTTGTATTTCCTCTTTCGGGTGTATCGGCTTTACAAGAATGGAATACAACCCCGCCTTGTTTGCACCCCACACATCCGTAAAAATCTGGTCTCCGACAAACAGCGTGTTGGTTTCGTCCGTCCCCATTTCCTTACATGCCCTTGTGTAGTTCCTGGGATCAGGTTTTCCTGCCTTATAAATATAAGGTGCGTCCACCGCGTCGCAAAACATCTTGACACGCGGCTCTTTATTATTGGAAAGCATTGTCACATGGTACCCTATCTTTTTCAGCCGCCCAAACAAGGCAATGGCGCGCGCGTCCGCGGGCATTCCGTGCGGTACAAGCGTATTGTCAATATCAAAAATGATTCCACGGTAACCACTCCCATAAAAAGACTCAAAGTCAATTTCATAGGTGGAACCGACATACTCCTTTGGATAAAATCCCTCCAGCATTGCAATCCTTACTCCTTCCCTGTTTGGTAAAACGCATGTACCAAAGCACAGTTTCTATTCTATATCATACTTCCCGATATTTCAACCGTTAATGCGGCAAGACTGCGTGCATCCGTGTACAAAAAAGAAACCTGCCGGTTTATTGGACAAGTTTCTTTTTTAGGAATTATTTTTAGGATTATTTAGGAGCTGGTTTACTGTGAGTCTTTGTTCCTCACAATTATTATATCGTCTTATTTTTGCATTACTTTAGCAAAATATGAAAATTTTCTGAAAATATTTATTTTTTTCTTTAATTTATATCCAATTCAATTAAATCCCCATTTTTTATCTGCCACCGGTAATAATCCCCCTTTGGCGTGCCGTATTGCTCCATAATCGCCATAATCGTCCCGCCATGCACCACAAATGCGGCTGCATTGATTCCTTTCCTTTGCCGCACTTCTTCCAGACACGCACGAAATGCGTTCTGAGTGCGCAAAATGAAATCCCGTTTTGACTCCCCGTTTGGAAACGCACCTTCTCCTGCACGCTCCATCCATCGGATATATGCGGATTCATTTTTCAGCTCCTCATAATTTTTACCCTCAAAGTCCCCAAAATCCATTTCCTTTAAGTCCTCGCACAATACCGGTTCCTGATCCGGGTAAATCCGTTCCGCCGTCATTATGCAGCGTCTCATGGGGCTTGTAAAGACCATGTCTGCTTTGGGATAATTTCTTTTTTGCAGCTGCTCTATCCCTTCCGCGCAAAGCGGCTCATCCGTGCCTCCACCGATATATGCCCTGCGTTTATTACCCTGCGTCATCCCATGCCGGATCAGATACAGTTTCATAACTCAATCCCCGCCCTTGCGCAAATCCCTTTTTCATAAGGATGCCGTTCATTTCTCATTTCCGTGATATAATCCGCCCTGTCCAAAAGCTCCTTTGCAGGATTCCTTCCGGTAAACACAAGTTCTGTTGTGTCCCTGCACAGCTGTATCAGGTCGAGCACCGCCGTCTTATCCACAAAGCCACCCTGATACGCCGACAGCATCTCGTCAAACACAAGCATCTGATAGCGCTCCTCCTTCACTGCCTTTATCATCGCCTTGATTGCCCTGTCATTTCGCATTCTAAGCTTAATCCGGTCATCATCATTCATATTCCATGTAAATCCGTACGTATTTTTTACTGTATACACCTCTATCTGCCCTATCTTTTTCAGCACGCCAAGCTCTGCGGAAGTCCCGTCCTTCATAAGCTGCACGAAAGATACACGCATCCCTGCGCCTGCCGCACGCACTGCAAGCCCCACTGCTGCTGTTGTCTTTCCCTTGCCGTCCCCGTGATAAATATGCATCAGTCCCTTCACCTTCGTCTCCCCCGTTTCCGTATCGTCGTATTCCATAATACACAAACTGCAAAAATCCAACGGCACCTTTCATGCCGTTGGATCAGTCTGAAAAAATCAATTGTCCTGTGTCGTCTGAACAGCAGCTGCGCCATTGTCCTGCGCACTGTTTGCGTTCACCACCATATTCACGCCGTCAAGACCGTTCACGGTAATATTTCTGTTTACCTTTGCATCATACGACTCTGCATTAATAATATTCGCAAGGTCTATGCCTGTCGTCTCCTTCATTGACTCAAACAGCTTTGTCATCACCGCAGGAACATTCCCCGCTACCTGCTCCACGCCGTTTGTGCCGCCGTCGCCCCCGATAATCGTAATTTTGTCAATCTGTGCAAGCGGCTCCGCAATCTTTCCTGCAATATCCGGAAGCACCTTAATCATCATTTCCGCCACGGCCGCCTTATTGTACTTTGCGTAAGCCTCCGCCTTCTTCTCCATCGCCTCTGCTTCTGCAAGACCTTTTGCCTGAATTGCTTCCGCTTCCGCAAGACCTTTTGCCTTCACTGCGGCTGCCTCTGCCTCTCCATATGCCTTGACACCCTGCGCCTCCTGCTCCTTGGAGAAACGATCCGCCTCTGCCTGTGCCTTTCTTGCCTCTGCCTCTCTCTGCGCCTCAAACTGCTGCGCCTCCGCCTGTTTCTGTCTTTGATAAAGGCTTGCGTCCGCCTTCTGCTGGGCAGCGTACTTCTCTGCTTCCGCCTGTTTCTTAACCTCCGCCTCAAGCGCGCGCTCCTTTACGGCAACCTCTTTCTGCTTTAACTCAATCTCTCGCTCCTGCCTTGCGATGTCGGCATTCGCAGTCGCAACCTCAATCGTCTTACGCTGTTCCTCTTTTTGGATTTCGTAAGCAGCATCCGCCATCGCGCGCTTGGTATCCGCCTCCATCTGAAGCTCCGACTTCTTAATTGCAAGCTCGTTCTGCTTCTTTGCAATCTCCGTCTGTGCCGCAACCGCCGCGTCGTTTGACTCCTTGTCCGCTGCCGCCTGCGCAACTTTGATGTCCCTCTCGCTCTCCGCCCTTGCAATTGCCGCCGCCTTCTTAATCTTTACGATATTGTCAATACCAAGATTCTCAATCACATCATTGCCGTCCACAAAATTCTGCACATTAAAGCTGATAACATCAAGTCCCATTGCCGCAAGGTCCGGCTCCGCATTCTCCTTTACCAGCTCCGCAAATTTCTGACGGTCGGAAACCATTTCCTCAAGGCGCATACGTCCCACAATTTCACGCACGTTGCCCTCAAGCACCTCACGCGCAACGCTTGCTATGTACTCCGTGTTTTTATTCAGGAAGTTCTCCGCAGCAAGCCGCAGCTTGTCCGCCTGATTGCTGATTTTGATGTTCACGGTCGCATCCACGTTGATGTTGATGTAATCCGCGGTCGGAACGGCGTTGCTTGTCTTAACGTCGATTGGTATCAGACGAAGATTAAGCTTATCAAGCCGCTCAAAAAACGGAATGCGGATACTCGCCTTTCCGATGACCACTTTCGACTTTGTCTTGATACCTGAAATAATAAACGCCATGTCGGGCGGCGCTTTCACGTATCCTAAGCATAACAGTACAATAACCAGAATTGCAACAATAATGCCTATTCCTGTTCCAATCAATCCTTTTCCCATTTTTTTGCCCTTTCTTATGTATTTTTATTTGTGAACATTAGTTCTTCTTAATATCTTAATGTCCACAAACAGTATAACATACCGGCAATCGTATGTCACTTGAATTTTTCCCATATGGATTCCCTATTCCTGCCAATGCCTGCTACAGTCCTTCCACAAACGCCGCGTACTCCTGCTTAACGTCCTGATAGCGCGCCTTTGGTACGGAAAGCTCCTCCCCTGTCGTCAGCGTCAGCACATAACTGCTGATTTTCTGCACATAACGCATATTGACAAGAAAGCTCTGGTGCGTCCGCATAAAGCCAAGTCCCGCCAGCTCCTCCTGAAGCTCGCCGATTTTCCGGTAAATACTATAGCTCTCATTCTTTGTGTGAAAGATATTTTTATGCCGGTTCGTCTCGATATAGATAACCTCTTCCATGTTGATTGTTTTCTTTCCTTCCACAAACGGAAAGGTACGCAGATAGCTTGCGTCTTTCATTTCATCCCCACCTCATTTACGGTACTTTGGCAAAACACCGGTCAGGGAAGATTCCTTCCCCGCCCACCGCGCGACCTATGCTTCACTTTTGTGGCATATTTCCTCTGCACGGGTCGGTGCATAAAGAAAAGGACAGCACGAATAAACCTATCCGCTGCTGTCCCTAGCATTTTGTTACATCCATGTACCGTATTAATCTTTTCTTCAAACATTATATCGGAGTATTTTTTCCTATTATATAATGCTATTGCATAAATCGACCATACATCCCATAAAACGACCATCAGACCGCTTTTTGGCTTAAATTCAGCTTAAATACTGTAGTCGAACTGCCTGCCAACCTTCTGCTCCATCTCTCTTATTTTATCCTGCGGCTGTACAACATAATCCATGTTTTCAATCTTTTTCAGCAACTCGTCAATTGAGTCCGCCTCAAACGTAATTTCTTCATCGCTTTCCTTTATCTCCTTACGTTGTGCCCTGCCTTCCTCAATCTTTTCCTGCTGTTTTTTCTTCTGTGCCTTCTTCTCATCCGCCTTCTTCTGTGCCTTTTTTTGCGCCTGCTTCTCGGCACGCTTCTTGTTCTGTGCCTTAAAGCCCTTATCCATGGTCGCAAAGAATGATGACGCACCGTTGTCGTTTACCTTGATGCCACAGCTCTTTACGTTCACACCCATCTGCGCAAGCTTTGTCTTCATTTGTGAAAGCCCGTTTGCGCCCCTTGAAATAATCCCCTCATACTGCTTGCGGTAGTTCTCGTCCTCTGCCATGCGCTCGATTTTTTCTTCGTCAATCAGCACGACCATTTTATTGGCGTTGCCATATTTGGATGCATTTGCCTTGGCATATTCTTTTTGGTCCTTGCTTACGAGAATAAAGTCCATGTTTCCGTATTTCTTCTTTAATTCCTCGTAATACTTTGCCGCCTTCTCGCTCAGCATGGGATTGCCGACCGTTCTGCCGCTGACCCGCACCTTTTGGGTATTTTCATCGTTTTTTACGATTTCCATTTTTTCGTCTGTCGTGGATTTTTTTTCCTGGGATTTTTTGTCCTGAGTGGACGTGTTGCTGTAGACCGCCGCTTGTTCCGCGTAGTTTGTCATTGTGTTAGATATTGTACTCATCGTTGTCCCTCCCTGACCTTTGAGTAAATGGCGAAAATCCGTTTTGCCATTTTATGTTTCACTGCTCTTTTCCGCAATGGAATATCATTCCATTTTAAATTATATCGGTTGAAGCAAATGCGTTCTTTACACACACTGCACCAAACGACCAAAAATATTTTCTAACTGTCTTCCTATACCATACAGTCAATATGCGCCCCCTCCGTCACCGCCATCTCGGGCGGCGCGGACGCTTCTACCGGAATTTCCATTCCGCCAAGCTCAAGGGAGGCACCCTGTGTATCCGCCATCGCATTTGCATATGCGCCCGCAATACTCTGCCCTGCCTCTTTTTCCTTTTGGAGCCTGTTAAAGATTGCCTTTAGGTATTTCATGTCCGCCTCAAGAATGTCCTTAAGCTCCTCACTGCGGTGCTTCTTTTTCATCGCCTCCAAATCCTCGGGGTCCATGTCAGCGGAAAAAGAAGCGCCCAGCTCCTCCATAAGCCCGTCAAATCCACTCTCTTCCACCGCCTCTTCAAGCATCTGCTGCATTTCCTCCTGCATCGCCTTCATCGCTTCGCGCTCTATTTCCTGCTGTAAATCCCGCAAAATCTCCGCTTCACTCTCCTGTGCGTCCATTCTTTCTGCAGTCTCCACATTCTTTGACTCCTCAGAAAGCTCCTCCTCGAGCTTTTCTTCCATGTCCTCCTGTCCACCCGCGCACGGACCGCCCTTCTTTGAGGCTTCCTCCTCCTGAAGGTGCTTAAGCTTTTTCTTGGCGACACGCATAATCTTTGTCGCGTGGATAATCGCATGCTCCAGCTCGTAGCGGTCAATTCCGTAATCGTTCACCTGACGCTTTAGCTGCGCAACCTTTGCGCGCGCACCCGTCAGCGCCATTCTTGCACTGCCTGATGTCTTGCACTTTAAAATCCGCGCCGAAATCTGCCGCATATTATAGTTGATGCGCTTGGGCAATTTCTTATTTGCCATGCTTCTGCTGGTGGAAACGCGCCCAACCGTTTTTCCGCTTTTATCCTTTATTTCCCTCGAATATCTGTTTGCAACCGTAACTCCAATTAATCCTGATATCATACAAAGGTTCCCTCCTTTTGCCCGCGCTTGGGGCATATGTGAAAAATCCGTTTTTCACTGTTGTTGCGTCTTACACCTTGATGTCAATCGACGCATACTTCTCCTTCAGGTATTCCTCCGTCAGTTCCTCCTGCGCCACAATTCCGGGCTGAATCTGCGTTTGAATGGAAGCTGCGTCCTCCAGGCTTTCCTGAACCATCTCTTCCTCAGAAACCGCCTCTTCGGCAAGTTCCTCCTGCTTTATAAGCACTTTTTCCATCGTTTCATCAAGCAGCTCCTCCAGCATGCCGCCTTCGTCCTCCGTGCCAAGCGCTTCTTCGATTTGCTCGCGTTTTCTCTCTTCCGGCGTCTTTGCTTCAAGCTTCTTTTTCGCCTCTGCAATTTTCTCGCCAAGCTCCCTTGCCTCGTCCATCGTATGCATCATCTGCTCCTGGTTGTACTGCTGCTTTACCGCCATAATCTGTGCGTCGTAGTTGTTAAACAGCTCCAGCTTTCGCCCGATTTCCTCAAGTGTTTCGCACTTCATATTCCTGAGGTTTACCTTTTGGTTTTCGAAAAAATCAATCTGCGCCTGCGCCTTTTGCTGCCGCTCCTCCTTCTCTTCCGTACTCTTAAGGTTATTCCCATGCCGGAACAGCACCGAACGGCTGTTTAATGAAATATTCATCGCATATCCTCCATTCTTTATCCGCATATATTTACAAGTGTAAATGGTTTTTGTTCAATAGAAGGCGGAACATTCGTCCGCCTTACATCCATTTTAAAAGAGTCTCCATCACACGGTTCTCTATCGTATCCGCCGACACATACCATGTATCCGTACTGTCCGCCACATTCACCATAACGACCTCGCCGCCGCCGCCCATTCCGGGAAGCTTCATTACCGTGCCAAAAGTTACATACACATAGTCCCCCGTTACATCCTCCTGCACCAAAAAGCGCTGAAACGCCCCGTCCTCAACATGCAGCGTCCTGCCCTCCGCCCAAAAAGCATCACGCACTGCCTGCGTATCGCAGGCAATCAGTTGCAAATCCTCACCATACACATAAATCTCATCAAGAACAGTATAGCGAGGATACGAGGTCATGCCAACCAACACAAACGCCGCCGCCAAAAAAGCAGCCGTAAAAGCCCCGCAAACGCGCATCTGCCGCAAAAGTCCCGCACTGTCCGTATGCCTTTTGCCGATATGCGTAATCCTGCGCTTTAATCTGCCAAAATCACCCTTGTCCGTAAAGGACGCGACCGCGATATGCGTATTGGACCCAACCTGTGTAATCATTCCAAGAAGCACAAAGCCGTACCCCTGCCGCGTGATGCCCGTATGTGCAATCGTGCACTCGTCGCAGGCAAGCTCAATGTCCTCCCTCAGCAGACCCTGGCAGACATACACAAGCGGATTTATCCACCACAGAAACGTAAGCAGCTTCATCACGGTAAGCAACATAATATGCCCAGAACGAATATGCGTCAGCTCATGGCTTAAAATAACATTCCTGCTGTTTTCGTCAAGCTGTTCCCATGTTTTTTTTGGCACTACGACGTAGGGCTTTAGGATGCCGCCGGAAAAAGGGCTTTCCTGCGTGTCGGAGCAATAAATCCGCACACGTCCAAGATACCGCCCTGCCATCCCGTGCGCAAAATTTTTTATGACATTTGCGTCATAAATCTGCGGCATTGCCTTCAAGCGGTTTTGCAGTCTGGCGTTTCTTATGATAAAGGCTGCCAAAAGAAGCACCATCACGCCAAAGTACACATATCCGTGCCACGCTTTCACATACTTTGCAAGATACACTGTCACATACGCAAAATACCTTTGGTAAAACAGCCTGCTCATCCCCATAAATGTCACGGGCAAAAGCGTCAGCCACAGATAACAGCTTACAACCGCGCTCTTTTTTTTCAGTATCCGGTGCACCAAAAGAAGCACCATCATCACACACAAACCGCAAAGCAGTGTCTTCATGCACTTTGAAAACCAGTATACGGAAGCAAACCGCACGGTGTTTCCTGCTGCCGTCAGAATATTTTCAATTACCATTGCGCTGATTTTCCTCCTCAAGCTTTTCCACAAGGCTTTTGAGCTCACTCAACTCTTCTTTTGAAATATCAGCCGACCGTAAAAAGCTTGCCACCGCAAGCGACGCGTTCCCTCCAAAGTAATTGTTCACAAAGCGTTCGCTCTTTTTGCTCAGGCACTCTTCCTTGCTCTTTTTCGGATAATAATGGTAAATTCTTGCATCATGCGCGTCCACCGTATAATCAATGACGTTTTTCCCAAGAAGCCGGTTAATCATTACCCTGATTGTATTTTTGTTTACATCCAAGGTGCCCTTTAATGCATCGATAATTTCTGCCGCCGTCATGGCAGTGTCATGCTCCCACAGGACCTCCATAATCAGCCACTCATTCTCGCTGGGTGTCAGTTCTCCCACGCTGTTTCTCCTCCTGCCACGGTTTTTGTCTTTTCTGCCGGATGACCTCTCCATAATTTATATCGGTTTACAGGTGTAAATGATTAACCTCCTCACCGGCATTTTTCATAAAAATAATGTCTGACGTCTTATACCTTGACCGCACCGACTGCCCTGATGTTCATCGGATAAACATTGCTGTCCCCGACATACCGGGCAATATAGTTTACATAATTGTCTGTCTCTGCAATCGGCACAAGACACGCAATCACACCCGCAAAGCCCCCTCCATGCACACGGCAGACGCCGTCGCCGATTTTATTTAAGAATAACTGCGTCAGCGCAAGCGTCAGCGTAATCTTCTGTTCCTCACAGTTTTGCAGAGAATAGCAGTTCTGCAGAAGCTCCCACGACGACGTGCCGGACTCCTGTATCAGGTGCAGGATTTTTTCCGTATCGTCCTTTGCAATCGCGTCCGCCAGTTCGCCGACGCGCCTGTCCTCCTCAAAGAAATGGATTGCGCGAAGCACTGCCCTGTCATTCGGGATTTTGTCCACGTTTGCCAAAAGCGTTTCCAAATTCGTCTCGCAAAGACGCTCCGCCCCGATTACCTTTGCTGCTGCCTTCATTTCGTTTGGAATGCTGGAATACTCGTCGCTTAAATCCGCGTGTCCTTTTCCCGTATTTACAATCACAAGGCGATAACCCTTGCTTTGGAAGGAAAAGTCAAGCGGCTGATACTCTGGCTGGCTGCCGTTTGCAAAGCTAAAGAGGACGGGACCCCCGACCGCACAAGCCATCTGGTCCATCATGCCGGATGCCTTGTTCCAAAAAACATTCTCCGAGTACTGCCCGATTCTTGCGTAATCCGAAACGCTCATTTTCCCATCGTTAAACAGATAATTGACAATTGTGCAGACCAGCATCTCAAATGACGCCGAAGAGCTCACGCCCGCCGCTGCAATCACGTTTGTCGACACATACGCGTCAAACCCGCCCGTCTCAAAACCGTACTTCTTTGCCGCCTCCATCATGCCCGCGACAAGCGACGGTGTACCGACCACCTTGGGAATGCCGTCAAGGTTTGTTATGTCAACCACGATTTCCTCCGCGTAACCCTCGCTTGTGATATGTATAACACTGCTGTCATTTTTTGCCGCCGCGCCAATCGTATCAAGGTCAATGCTGCCCGCAATCACCCTGCCGCCATTGTGGTCGGTATGGTTTCCGATAATCTCCGTACGTCCCGGCGATGTAAAAAATTGCGCCTCATCGTGTCCGTATACCTTTTTGAAGTTGTCCGCAAGTGCGCCAAACCGCGCCGCGCTCTGTATACTCTCGCCGTAAATGGTTTCCAGTCTTTCACTGCTAGGGATATTCATTGTGCTGTTCCTCCTGTTTCAATTAAAATTTTTTCGCATATTCCGTTATCCCCATTATACACATACGGCAAAAATTTTGCAATGAACAAACCCCCTGTTTCACAACCTCGTTAAAAATGCATGATAACTGACTAAAAACGCACGTTTTACGTGCGCACCACAAGCTTTAGCGCCGCCGTGTCCGCATAAATAAGCGGCGCCTTATGCTGAAAAAATACCGTACCGTCCGCAGGCGCCAAAAGCTGCTCTAATAACGTCCCGTCGAAGGGGTTCGTAATTTCCGCAAGCAGCTGTCCCGCACAGACCTCGTCGCCGACTGCCGCTTTATTCTCATAAATTCCCGCTTCCCTGCACCTTACGGAGCGCAGATTGTCATCACACAAAACCTCAGGACAGTAATGATACCCACCGTTCACCGTACTGTGTACAACGCCCTCCGCATTCAGCACACGCTCCAGCCCTTTGACCGCATCCGCCGCACTTCTGCTGTCGATTTCGTCCGTGTCCGTCGTATAAATGCTAAACGCCCGCGTTCCCCAAATCTGCCAGTTATAATTCAACGTCGTCGTGTCAAACGGATGCGTGTTGCGCGTGACCACATAGGGAAACGCAAACTTTTTCGCCGTCTCAATATCCTCATAGCCCGTCTGCATCATACGGATATGCGGCAGAAAACGCCCCGGCATATAATTCGACGCAAACTGGATACCGATACCGTAATCCTTTATCGCCGCAAACACGCCCGCCGCAATGCGCTGTGTCGTCTCCCCCGCACTGTAGCCCGGAAACATACGGTTGACATCCGTGTTGTCAGTGGACCAAAAACGCTTTCCGATATTCATGGAATATGAATTGATACAGGGAATGACAAGAATGCTTTTCCCTTCTGCTACTGCCCGTTGCGCCTCAAGCTGTTTTAAGCGTTCTATCAGCCTGCTGCATGCAAACATCTGCTGGATTTCATTCCCACGCATGCTTCCGACGACGCATACCGATTTTTCCCCTTCTCCAAATTCGTACCCCGCCACCTGCATGGGTTCCCGGTACAAGGCATTCAGCTCATAGATGATTTTCTTTTTCATAGCATCATTTCCTTTTTAAAAGTCTTCCCACCAGCGAGCCTTCATCGACAACCGGATACTCCCTGATGGTAAAAAGAATACCGCTTTCCGGCGTCCGGATTTCGGCAAGGATTTCACCTGTTAAAGGATTCACAATATTTCCGACCAAATCCCCTCTTCCCAGTGTCGTCCAGTGCTTTACCTCCGGCACGAAAATACCTGCCTTTGGCGCATTAAAAAAGACCACTCCGTCCGCACTGGCATCCACAATCGGTTGCCGCACCGCAGGAACTTCGCCCGCCCAGATGCCAAGCGCTTTCATCGTGTTCATCAGCCCATCCGCAAGCTGCTCCCCGTACACCTTCGTAATGCGCATGCCAACCCCCGCCTCCACGACAAGCGTCGGTGTCCCCACACTGTTTAAGCTGTACGCAAGCGTCGATTCCAACACAGTACTTGCCGCGTGCACCCACACAAAATCGACATTCATACCACACGCAAGGGGTACAAGCCTGTCACTGTGCAGCGCGTTAATCCGGATTTGCGGAATTTCCGTCAGATAAATATTGCTCGCATGAATGTCCACAATCAAATCCGCTCCCGACAGCTCCTCTATGATTTCGTGCGCCACATATTCCGTCATCGCGCTGTCGCTGTTTCCTGGGAAAATCCGGTTCATATCGAGGTCAAAGCCTGGAAAGCCGCGTGTCATCGAATCAATGCCCATCGGATTCATCGCAGGGTACACGTCCACGATTCCCGCAAGGCATTCCGGATGCTGCTTAATCCGTCGAATGACTTCATAGCAGACATACTGCCCCTCCAATTCATCACCGTGTATTCCCGTGACAATGCCAATACGTTTCCACCTGCTTTTGCCTTTATCGTTTCCCGCAGGCGACAACCTGTTTCGTTTGATATTCAGGGTTTCTCCAACCGGCAGCTTTACCTGACAGATTGAACTGATTTCCGCATTTATTTCCTGTGCCATCTCAAGCCTCCACACCATTCTTCCTTATTCCTCGGAAACAACGATGCTTACCTGCTGCGTCTGTGTCCCCGTTCCGCGAAACGTACCGCGGTTGACGATACAGTCCTGATAATCGCGTCCATGCGAAATCTTGATGTACGTACCGTCCGTCATTTTATCATTTGTCGGATCCATTCCATACCACCTTTGGTCCGCGCAAATCTCCACCCACGCGTGTGAATACCCCTCCCCCTCTATCATGCCGACAACATACCGGCTCGGAATATCCGCCATCCTGCACAGCGCAAGCATAATATGGGCGTAATCCTGACATACACCCCGCCTGTCCGAAAACGCCTCCTCCGCAGTCGTATGAATGTCCGTTACGCCTTGCTTATACACCATATCCTGATAAATCTGATGGTTCAGACGCGCCGCAAACGCATAATCGTCCTCCCCTGCCCTTTGCCCGTTTTGCCCATAATACGCCTTTAGTGCATCGCCTGCCCGTGTATACTGCGAGGCAAAACGGTACGGCGCAAGCGACATAACCGGTATTTCACACAAAACCGCAATACCGCCCGCAGTCCTCGCCGTTCCGCGCACCTCCACGCAAAACGCGCTGTGCGGATGCACAATCTCACCGTACACATACCGGTTCCCGAAGCTGTCAACACCCTCCTTGAGCGCGCACGCAGGCTCTAACACCACCTTACAGTCCACAATCTGCTGCCGCATATCCGACTGCGGTATCATACGCAGGGCAAACTGGTGTTTTTGCACCGGCTCCGAAAAACCAAGTGACATCCGATAACAAAACCGCAGTGTCCTGTCTATCTGCATCCTTCTCCACGCTCCATCCTAAACTGTCATTCATCCTTTTTACGGCTATTTTTATATCAAAACAAGAGACTCCACGCTTTGGACAATACCACCGTAGTCAATCACATGCGCTTCGTCCATATGCTCTATCGCATCCGTCAGACGCTCCAGACAGGATTCTCTGTACGGCATACCGCTGCGCAAAAGCCGCGTATGCATACGGTGCAGCTCGCTCTTTAGCTCCTTTGCGCCGATTTTGAGCCTTGCGTACAAATCAATCCGCTCTATCCGTTTTCCCATCTTGATAATATTACGCGTCGTCTCACTCTCAATAAAATCGTCCGCAATTCCCCAAAATGCAAGAATATTATCCTCCACATTCTGCAGCTCCAAAAGCGGCGCCCTTGAAATTTTCGCCTTGTTAATCGCGTAAATTGCTAATTGTATGTACGAAAGCGTCTCGCTGCCAATCTCCTCCCGGAGCACAATCGCGTTGTCATAGGCGCGTATCAGGTTGCTTAAAATGGAATTGGGGTCCGCATCGTCAAAACCGTAGCGCTGGTTAAAATCTTCCTTATCACGGTAAATATTGGGAATTTCCAGCATCCTGCAAAAATCCGCATAGTTTTCCCCAATGTCATCAAGCATGTCGTCATAGCATTTCGCATAAAGCCGGATTGTCGTATAAACCCTTTCGGAATACCGCCCAAGCCAGTACAGTCTGTTTGTCTGTTCTAACGAGATAATACCCATGTGTCCTTAAACCCCCCTCCCTGTGATGAATTCACAATAAACGAATCCGGATTGCGTGAAAATCTGGTCAGCCCGCTCTTCCATACATACGGTTCATCCGCCATCAGGACAAATGCGCGCAAATCTGCCTTCCGCTCCACCACAATACCATTATCCTGTATCTCCAAATCCTGAAAGTCAATCACTTCCTGCGCGATAAAACGGCGCGGCTCCCGTTTCAGCAGCGCGATAAAATCCGCCTTCTGCGCCTTTGTCATGCTGCTGCCAAAAACAACGCCGTAGCCGCCTGCCTCCGCCACATCCTTTAACACCAGATTATCAAAATGCGCAAGCACATACGCCATATCCGTCTCATAGAACGGCAGATATGTCGGCGCATTCGATAACACCGGCTCCTCTCCAAGATAATACTTCACCATTTTCGGCACAAAGTAATAAATTTCTTTATCGTCCGCGATTCCGTTTCCGATTGCGTTGAGCAGGGCAAGTTTTCCCTTCCGGTACACGTCAAAAACATGCGGTATCCCAATCACCGATTCCGGGTTAAAATGCATCGGGTCAAGATATTCGTCGGAAATTCTGCGGTAGACAGCACCCACGCGCTCTTTTTTTCCTTTATAGTCCACATAATAGAGCATATCGTTCTCCACCAAGAGCTCGTTTCCGTTGACCAAATGCGCGCCCGTCTTCTCCGCCAAATAGGAGTGCTCAAAGTAGGCGGCATTGTATCTGCCCGGCGTCAAAATCACCGTATGTCCCTCAACATTTACATAATCCATCGTTTTGCGCAAAAGCTGCGCGTAATTTCTATTGTCCTCAAGCAGATTATCCCGAAACGTTTTCGGACTGCTTCTCCTGCACAAATCCCGCGCAATCATCGGATAAGACGCGCCGGAGGGAACACGCAGATTATCCTCAAGGATATACCACTCCCCGTCCTTTCCCTTCACAAGGTCAATTCCCGAAATGTGCGAATAGACTCCCCGGACAGGCGAAACCCCCTCGCACTCGGGCATATAACCGCTCGACGCAAAGATAAAATCTTCCGGTATCACCTTGTCTTTCACAATCTTTTTTCATGGTAAATATCATACAAAAACAGGTTCAGCGCCATCACCCGCTGTTTTAACCCCCGCTCAAGATAATCAAACTCCTTCTTTTGAATCACGCGCGGTATGGCATCAAACGGGAACAGCTGTTCCTGAAACGTATTGTTTTTATAAATACCGAATTTCACGCCGTAGCGTGCCAGCAGTCTGTTTACATGTTCCGTGTTGTCAAGCAAATCCATCTCATACATAACGTTCACGCACCTTTCTTCGTATAGGGCGTTATTCCGCGCATAAGACGCAAGAAAGGCGCCCTGCCTACGCAGAACGCCTTTGTTCAGTCAATCATTATAGTATAAGTTTACACGAAATTTTTTATTTGTCAACACTATTTTACAAAAAACAGACGAGGGTGTAATTAATTTTGTGTCTTTGAACTTTACTCCTTAGCGGTTTTCGCCTCACCGTAAATGTCCGGAAGCCCAGTATTTATAAGGGCTTGTGGGCTCTGCCCACACCCGGCCTCTGGAATAAGGTGGAAGGGCAAAGACACAAAACTATATACACTACCAA
>DKYC01000092.1 GCA_002492295.1 Lachnospiraceae bacterium UBA7110 | reverse complement strand
AGGAGCAGAGGAATTTTCCTCCTGATTCTTCATAAAATTCGGGTGTTCCCCGTTACTATATATACAACATATGTATGTTGAATATTTCTAACAATCAATAAAACAAAATAACCGGCGTTCCTTTTTCCACAATATCATACATCTCGCTCATAATCTCAAGCGGCGTGTTAATGCAGCCGTGCGAACCGTCCGTCAGGTAAATATCCCCGCCAAACTCCTTGCGCCATGTTGCGTCGTGAATGCCAATATTGCCGTCCACTGCCATCCAGTATTTTACAGGCGTTGCATAATTTCTACCCCGAAGCACCCTGTTTTTCTGTTTAAAATAGACATGACAGACCTTCGCCGGCGTATCCCACCCCCGCGAATGGTTTCCCGTCACAACAGGCGTGTCAATCACAAGCGCACCGTCTTTATAATAATACATATGCTGCTCGCCCATATCAACCTCGACATACGTATCGCCAATATCATCCGCGCCCTTTTCCCACGCCTCCAGGCGGTATTCCGGTACCCTCGTGCCGCTTTCGCCATTCAAAAAGGCATCAAGCAAAAACGCAAATTCCTTTTCGGTGTCAATCGCGTTCCCATAGCTGCCACCGGAAATTTTCACACATTTTCCGCTTGTGGCCTGAAACTCCCGCTCAATTCCTACTGTATCATATGTTGCGGACAGATATGCCACATACTCCTCTATCAGGGACTCATCAAGCACCGGCCTGTTATTATCGTCAAATACAATCTGCCCGTTTTCATCAAGCGCCATCCAGTCAGCAACCACATTTTCGTCAATAACTTCCTGACGGTCCCCAAACAGATAGGTCATCCGAAAACGCTGAAATGCCTCAATCCCCTGCCATTTTGCAAGCGTATCTTTCATTTCATCCGTATACGGTATGGATTGATAACACCGTATTTTATTTTCATCCGAGGAAAGGTCAATGTCTGTTAATTGATTAACAATCCCGTCACAAATCAATTCTACCGCATCATCCCTCAAAAGTAAATCCCTTGTTTCGTCCACGAGAATATATCCCGCAAGTGCGCTCTTTACAATCGAAACGGAGTTTTGGGGATTGTAAAGCCGCTCATTGAGCCAATCAAGTTCCATAAGCTTTGATTTCATAAGCGCCAAATCATAGTGGTATTCGGGCTCCACACGGTATCCCTTCCCCCCCGTAAAATTAGCAAGCCATGAATAGCCCTTATTCTCTTTATAAATCGCCTCCACAGCCGTCCGGTAGGAAGCGGTCGTTCCGTATTCGTCCGGTCTGAGCGCATGCACCTTTCCGTCAAGGGTGCGGACATTCACGCTTTGGAATACATTTTCCCCAGCCGCGCTGTCCAAACATCCTGCCACTTCCCCAGGTGTCATCCCCGTACAGTAAATTCCATTAATCCACACCCCCATCGGGAATGTGTCCTTATAATAAATCTCATTAAGCGCGATGACAGCCGCCGCCAAAAACGCTGCCACCGCCAAAATCATACCAATCAGTCGAGCTATGTATTTTTTCATCTTAATCTTTATCTTTATTTCACTATCTGTTGTTTAAATCATCCGCATCAAAGGCATCACTGATTGGCGCTCCTGCCGGAACCATCGGGAATACCTTATCATCTTCCTCAATCACACACTCAATCACAACGGGCTTTTGCAAAGCAATTGCCTTCTCAAGAGCAGGAGCGACTTCCTCGCGCTTTGTCACACGGATTGCTTCACATCCAAGCCCCTCCGATACCTTAACAAAATCAACCTTGTCGGAAAGCACCGTCTGCGAATACCGCTTCTCATAAAATAACGTCTGCCACTGTCTCACCATGCCAAGTACATGATTATTGATAATAATCTGTATAATCGGAATATTGTATCTGCTTGCCGTTGCCAGCTCGTTCATATTCATTCTAAAGCAGCCGTCACCTGCGATATTGACACAAATTTTCTCCGGTCTGCCGACCTTTGCACCGATACAAGCGCCAAGTCCGTATCCCATTGTTCCAAGCCCGCCTGAGGAAAGGAATGTACGCGGCTCCGTATACTTATAGAATTGTGCCGCCCACATCTGATGCTGTCCTACATCCGTTGAAACAATCGCTTTTCCTTCTGTTACCCTGTCAAGCTCCTCAATAATATAAGGACAAGTCAGCTTATCTGATTCATACTTTAACGGATACTTTTCTTTCATATCCTTGATGCTGGCAATCCATTCGTCATGATTTTGCTGCTCTAACTTGCTGTTCAGCTCCTTGAGCACAGTCTTCAAATCACCGATAACTGCTGCATCCGTCTTGATGTTTTTATTGACCTCTGCCGCATCGATATCAATCTGCAAAATCTTTGCATTCTCCGCAAACCTCTTCGGATTCCCAATCACGCGGTCAGAAAATCTTGCGCCAAGCGCAATCAGCAAATCACACTGGCTGACGCCAAAGTTCGAAGTCTTTGTACCATGCATACCAATCATGCCTGTGTAAAGTTCGCTCTTTCCATCAAAAGCACCCTTTGCCATCAATGTATCGCAGACCGGCGCCTGAATTTTCTCTGCAAACTCCTTTACCTCTCTTGACGCACCGGAGATAATCGCGCCTCCGCCAAGATAGATATACGGTTTCTTTGCGTTTCGAATCAGCTCAAGAGCCACATCAATATCCGCTTCCGTATATGCGTTTTTCACAACCGGAGGCTCCGGCTTTACAGGTGTAAACTCGCACTTATTTGCCGTTGCGTCCTTTGTGATATCTACCAAAACAGGACCGGGTCTTCCTGATTTTGCAATTTTAAATGCCTCCCTGATGGTATCTGCAAGCTTTGTTACATCTTTAACAATGTATCCATGCTTTGTAATCGGCATGGTCACGCCCGCAATATCCACCTCCTGAAACGAGTCCTTTCCAAGCAAAGGCAGCGTAACGTTTGCCGTAATCGCAACCATCGGCACCGAATCCATGTACGCCGTGGCGATACCGGTAACCAAATTTGTCGCACCCGGACCGCTCGTAGCAAAACATACGCCAACCTTGCCGGTTGCACGCGCATAACCGTCTGCGGCATGAGACGCGCCCTGCTCATGCGAGGTTAAAATATGCCGAATCTCATCGCTGTGCTTATATAATTCATCATAAATATTTAAAATCGAACCGCCGGGATACCCAAAAACGGTATCGACTCCCTGCTCCTTCAAACATTCAATAACAATCTGTGAACCTGTCAACTGCATCCGTCATTCTCCTTTTTAATTCTTTTTCGGGATTTCCAAAATTGCACCCCTGTTACCGCTTGTAACGAGCTCTCTGTATCTTGCAAGATAACCGGTTGTAATCTTCGGCTCTCTTGGCTGCCATTTTGCTCTGCGCGCCGCAAGCTCCTCGTCCGAAACCTTGACATTGAGCGAATATTCCGGAATATTAATTGAAATAATGTCTCCCTCTTCCACCAGCGCAATCGGTCCGCATACAGCCGCCTCCGGAGAAACGTGTCCGATAGACGCGCCTCTTGACGCACCGGAAAACCGTCCGTCCGTAATCAATGCAACTGTAGAGCCAAGTCCCATGCCTGCGATTGCCGATGTCGGATTTAACATCTCACGCATACCCGGACCACCCTTAGGACCTTCATAGCGAATGACGACAACATCACCTGCCACAATCTTTCCGCCCTTAATCGCCTCAATCGCGTCCTCCTCGCACTCAAACACACGCGCAGGCCCTTCATGTACCAGCATCTCAGGCGCCACTGCCGAACGCTTTACAACGCTTCCGTCCGGCGCTAAATTTCCCTTTAACACTGCAAGACCGCCCGTTTTGCTGTACGGATTGTCGTTTGGTCTGATGACCTCCGGATTTTTATTTTTTGCACCCTTAATATTTTCTCCGATTGTCTTTCCCGTAACAGTCATGCAGTCCGTATTCAACAGTCCAAGCTCCGCAAGCTGGTTCATCACAGCATAGACGCCGCCCGCCTCGTTCAAATCCTCCATATAAGTCGGGCCTGCCGGAGCAAGGTGACACAAATTCGGTGTTTTTTCACTGATTTCATTTGCAAATGAAATATCAAAATCAAAGCCGATTTCGTGCGCAATCGCAGGAAGATGAAGCATGGAGTTCGTCGAGCATCCAAGCGCCATATCCACGGTCAGCGCATTCAAAACCGCTTCCTTCGTCATAATGTCGCGCGGGCAGATATTCTTCTTTAACAGCTCCATAACTGCCATTCCCGCGTGCTTTGCAAGCTTGATACGCTCCGAATAAACTGCCGGAATCGTACCGTTACCCTGCAATCCCATGCCAAGCGCTTCCGTAAGACAATTCATGGAATTTGCCGTATACATTCCTGAGCAGGAACCGCAAGTCGGACAGGTTTTATTTTCAAATTCACATACATCTTCCTCTGTCATTGTTCCTGCCGCATAGGAGCCTACCGCCTCAAACATGGAAGAAAGGCTTCTCTTCTGCCCCTTCACGTGTCCTGCCAGCATCGGGCCGCCGGATACAAATACGGTTGGCACATTGATACGCGCCGCCGCCATTAAAAGTCCCGGAACATTTTTATCACAGTTTGGCACCATGACAAGCGCATCAAACTGGTGCGCTAACGCCATCGCCTCTGTCGAATCCGCAATCAAATCCCTTGTCACAAGAGAATATTTCATACCGATATGTCCCATTGCAATCCCGTCACACACAGCAATTGCAGGAAATACAACAGGCACGCCGCCCGCCTCCGCAACGCCAAGCTTTACAGCATTGACAATTTTATCAAGATTCATGTGCCCCGGTACAATCTCATTATAGGAGCTGACAATCCCGACCATCGGCTTGTTCATTTCCTCCTCTGTAAATCCGAGTGCATTAAAAAGACTTCTATGGGGTGCCTGCTGCATCCCTTTTTTTACATTATCGCTTCTCATCTGATAACCATACTCCTTTCTATTCCAAATCAAATCTCCAAATCAAATCTCCAAACCAAATCTCCAAATTAAATCCGCTCAGCAATCAAATCGCCCATCTGTACAGTTCCTACCTGTGTAACAGCCGCACGCTTACACTCCTCCTGCGGCATAATATCAATCGTACGATAGCCTTCCTCAAGCACCTTTTTTACGGCTGCCTCAATCGCCGCCGCCTCCTTATCCAAATCAAAGGAATAGCGAAGCATCATTGCCGCACTCAAAATTGTCGCAATCGGATTTGCAATCCCTTTTCCTGCAATATCCGGCGCCGAACCGCCGCTCGGCTCATAAAGTCCAAACTTTGTATCATTCAGGCTTGCGGAAGAAAGCATTCCAATTGAGCCCGTCACCATACTTGCCTCATCAGACAAAATATCTCCGAACATATTTTCGGTCAAAATCACATCAAACTGCTTCGGGTCTTTCACAAGCTGCATTGCGCAGTTATCCACAAGCATATGCTCCAATGTCACTTCCGGATAATCCTTTGCGACCTCCTCCACGACCTTTCTCCAAAGCCTTGAGGAGTCCAGCACATTTGCCTTGTCAACGCTTGTAACCTTCTTTCTGCGCTTCATGGCAATGTCAAAGCCTTTTATCGCAATGCGCTTGATTTCCTCTTCTGTATAAGTAAGCGTGTCAACTGCCGTCATCACGCCGTCAATCTCTTTTGTACTGCGCTCCCCAAAGTAAAGTCCGCCTGTCAGCTCACGCATAATCATCATATCAAATCCGCTTCCGATAATGTCATCCCGCAGCGGGCACGCCTCCTTCAGCTCCTCATAAAGGTATGCCGGTCTTAAATTAGCAAAAAGGTTCAATTCCTTTCTAAGCTTTAAAAGGCCTGCCTCCGGTCTCAAATGGGGCGGCAGTTTGTACCACGGAGAAGTCGCGGTATTTCCTCCAATGGAACCCATAAGCACTGCATCCGCAGCCTTCGCTGTCGCAATCGCTTCCTCTGTAAGCGGCTCACCGCACGCATCAATCGACGCGCCTCCCATCAAAATATCCTGATAGGAAATACTGTGACCGAACTTATCTGCAACCTTATTTAATACCTTTTTTGCCTCCGATACGATTTCCGGACCAATACCGTCGCCGGGGATACATACAATGTTTAAATTCATTCTAATAAGCTCCTTTTTATGACTATCTGGCAAAAATGACTGCCAGTGAATAATTATACATATCTTTTATAATATTACATTCGACAAAAAATTTCAACCGTTACCCTAAATTTGTTTTAGGAAATTCGTAACAGTACGCTTTTCCTCTTAGTTCTCATCAACCGGATACAACTGCCTGCTCTCCCCATTCCGTACCATGAAGAAATCTCCAAGCCAGAGCACGCCTTCCGCCTCTCCAATCTCCTTTATTTTCTCAAAATTTTCATCAATCAGATATGCTATGCCGTCTTCGATAACAAGCGCCTTTCCATTGCAGAAATCCGACGCATCATCATAAAACCGCATCTTTTGACCATCGTGGTCAATGTAGCCCCATTGCTCCCCGTCGCAGGCAAGCCAGTACGTTTCCTCTGACAGATAAATTTTGTCATATACTGCCTGTACAATGCGCCCGTCGGCGTTCTCATACGTCATTCCCGGATACAGGCTCAAATCCACCAGCACGTCCCTGTCATCAAACGTCAGCACCATCTTGGAGCCATAATTGGCATACAATGCGCCGTCAATCTGATACGTTTCCCATGAAATGTTCTCCTCGTGAAAATAACTTTCGTCATACACCAGCGTATCCCCCTGAAGCTGATAAAAGCAAATATTAAACTGCGCAAGCTCCTCAAAATCATCGGAAATCATGGTCATCATACCCGCTTCAAGGAACTCATTCCGAAGGACACAGTATCCGTGATTGAAGGAATTCATCGGAGACTGCTGGATATGGGTGAGGTCATCTTCTTTGCTGTCAACATACATTTCATGCCATGTGACATTTCCGTCCTTATCCATCTTTCCGATTCTTCCCACAAATTCCGTCTCGTCTTCATAATCAGCGCAAACCAGTGCATATCCGTCCCGAAATCCGTTTGCATTCATGGCAGTGACTTCGCAAGGCTCAGAATAAATCATCGTTCCATCCGCTTTATAATACGAAACCCTTCCCAAAATATCACCGTCCGCATTATCGTTCATGGCTGCCACGCTGTATAAACCGCCTGACGCAGTCACCTTGTCATCATCATCACCGCTCTCGTACAGCAGTTCTCCATCCCTGTTAAAAATGTAATATGTATACTTTTCCGTATCATACTCTGTGTACGTTGAATTGGTCAGGATAAATGTCCCCTCATCATCCGGCGCTGCCCAAAATCCCGTGTATTCGCAAGGCACGATTTCTTCCTTCTGATAGTTTATCGCGCCCCACAGCCCGTCCTTTTTTACAGGAATCACATTGCCGTTCGCATCTCCGTAGCCTTCAAATTCATCCAAATCCAGCACTGCCTCAAACACAGTGTCTTCATCCGTCTGTTCTTCTGTAGTCTGTTCTTCTAAAGGCTGCTCTTCTGTAGTCTGCTCTTCTAAAGGCTGGGTTTGGGAAACCGCTTCTGCAGCCGTGCTTTGCTCCTGTCCGACGGCGCCTGCATACGCGGTCTCCCCTTCCGACAGACCGCTTCCTGCTGTCAGCATATTCCCCGCATTTACCTGATAAAACAGGGCAATTCCTCCGCCAATCACTGCTGCCGCCGCAACTGCCCCGATTATAATTTTCGTCTGAACCGCCCTTTTTGCCGTCTGTGCAGCCGCCTTTTTTGCCGCTGCCCGATAAGGTACCCCCGTCTGTTTCATGACCGTTTCCTGCAGGGACTCCGGCAGAATACACTCTGCAATCTCGTCGCCCATCAGCAACAGCAGCAATGGTGCAACACTGTAGAGCCTGGTGCCCTGCTCTTTCTCGATTGTAAGCACTTCCTCCTTAATCTTTGCCTTCGCACGCAAAATATGGGATTTTACGGAATTTACCGGAATATCAAGTTCCTGTGCGATTTCTTCCTGTTTTTTCCCTTCATAATAATACGCGATAATACAAAGCCGCTGCATTTCACTTAATCCGTCTATCACTTCCCGGATAAGCCGCTGCTTCTCCTTGTCCTGCATGACATTTTCCGGTATGAACTCCTCGTCGGCTTCCAAATTACCGAAAATTTCATCGTCCGTGTCAACCGGCACAATGTTTTTATTCTTTTTGAGATACGCATAGCATTCCCGCCTCGCAGTCATGCCTGCCCATGACAAAAATGCTTCCGCCTGATTCAGGCTGCCGATGGATTTTGCGATATCCATATAGGTATTTTGTAAAATATCGCGGCTTTCGTCCTCACTGCCTATGATGTTTCGAATGCACACATACAAGTATCTGTATGACAATTCATAAATGATATTAAATGCCTCAGCATCGCCGTTTTGGTAATCCCGTACGGCATTGGTTAATTCTTGTGTGTCCTGTTCACTGACAGGTTCTTTCTTTTCTTCTGCCATTTTATTCCCTTTCGTCCTGTAGGCTCTTCTGATATAATATTTCATCATAAAATGCCTAATGCCTGTATTTTTTGAAATATTATATCATTTTCCCAACATAATAGACACTAAAAAATTCCGGTAGCTATTGTATATATTTTATTTCTTTATAATCCGGGTATATATTGGCCAGCGGTCAAACCACTTCGTGTTTTTTCACCTGTTTCAAATGGCATGCCTGTATCAGGATTGATTGGCATCATAAACCCATCTGAATTGATACCGCATTGATTACCATTAGGGTCTGTATCTGTGCCATCTCCATTCGGTGTAAATCCATACATATCCCCAGACGTAGTTTCTGCCGGCGGTGTCGGTTTGTCTGTATCCCGGGATGGTATACTTGTATCCCCACTTGGCGATGACGTTTGGATTTCTTCTGGTTTTGCGTCTGCTAATAAACTGCTGCTGATATAACTCTTCTCCCCATTTATTCTTACTTCATACCAGTTTACTTCACCCGTTACTTTTACTTCTGTCACTTTATCCAAACACCTCATTACTCCATAGTCTGTTGATAGCTTTTCCCTTACATTACAGTCTTTCTGTGTGTACATGTATACATTGATTGATGTTACTGTAAATAGGAACTCCTGTGTTTCTCTGTCAGCATCTTTCCCCCCTTTGAAAACATAAAATTTTTATAAAGGTACCGTTTCCGTATATCATCTTTCCGCATACTTTTAAATGCTTTTAGCATACTATAATTGTCCTAAAGCCAATCGATATAACATAAAATAAAAATATGGAGG
>DKYC01000046.1:27950-47983 GCA_002492295.1 Lachnospiraceae bacterium UBA7110 | reverse complement strand
CTGATGTCCGAAATGAACACCTGCCTCCAACAACTGTTTCATTGAAATAACGCTCATTTTTTACCTCCATTTTCTGCGGTTTTCCCGCCACCTGTCTGCGTCTTTTCTGCGGACTACCTCAAGCGTTACCGGCATGGACCGCAAATCAACAGACGTGAATAATGTGTATTTTTGTTCTGCCGCAGCCATCCTATTCAAATACAGCCGCAACATGATTAGGATAACACAAAAAGACCTCCTGCGCAAGAGGTCTTTTTTAATTTCATTTATCTTTTTGCAAGCTTCTCGGCAATATCCTGCCATGAGTCCGTAATACTGATTACCTTTGTTCCCGTATTCAGCTTTTTATCATATCCATGCTGCATTAAGAACGCATCATACTCCGCGGCGTTTTCCACAAGTCCCGCATTATAAAGCTTTCTCGCTACCGTGCCCGAATCATCACCTTTTGAAATCTCAATTGTAACAGTACCCGCCTGTCCGCCTGCCGGCGTCCCTGCCGATTCTGCTTCCTGCTGGCTCTCCGGGACACCATCCGGACTTGCTTCCTGCTGTGCTGCCTCTGCCGCGTCAAGTACGGAATTAATTTCCGATTCCAATTCCTCATTGTAAGGGAGGGTACCTGTGGCCACACTTTCTTCGGCAGCAGGCTCCGTGATTTGCTCCTGCGCAGACGCACTGACTGTATCGTCTGATTCCTGCGTATCACTTTCTGCCACATCAACAAGCGTTTCTGTCAGCACAGCCTCCTCACCGATTCCGTATTCTTTGAGAACGGCTACCCGTGCATCCGCAACAGCGCTCCTGGTATAGGCACCCATTACGGCAGCCGTGATAATCATTCCGAGTCCAAGCCCTCTTAAAATATATTTTGCCTTCATTTATATAGCCCCCTTGAACAGATTAATCACAAGTTTTACCTCTCCGACGCCAAGCCCGAGCTCTTTCGCAATATCCACATTGGAAACGCCCTCCTTGTGAAGCCGCAGAATCCTGTCATTATTATTCTCCTTAAAATCCTCTGCCGCCTGCACAGGCTGCTTCTGCTGTTCCTGCTGCTTCATCAGGTTGACCGTATTCTCAAGTGCCGCTGCCTGCGCCTCCTTTTTTACGGGTCGTTCTACCCTGGGAGCCTGCTCCGCGAACGAATATACTTCTACCGGTCTGACATCCGCCGGCTTTACGTCAACAACCTTCATATCCTCAGGACGCGAACCCAGTGTCTGCAAATCCGCTGCACTCACAGGTGCGGTATTCACGGTTTCAGGTACCGGCTGCATATCCTTTGAATTGACAATTTCCACACTTTTCACAATAAGCGGCCTAAGCTTTGGCTGGCTTTCATCCACACCGGAAACGTCCACGGCAGTATCCTGCTTTAACGGGATTGCCTTCATCTCTCCTATCCGGTGTGTCGGCAGCTCCTGCTGCATCGGAAGAATCAGCCTTGCCATCTGCCTGCGGGCATATTCCTTTTCACGCGCCTCCTTGTCAAGCGCGGCGCGCTCAAGGGCGGCGGCGCGTTCCATCTCCTCTTTCTTTGCCGTCTCTGCCTCCATCCGCTCCTTTGCCTTTTCCTTGGCTTCTTCCTTTGCCTTTGCGGCAAGCGCTATGGCTGCGGCGTTTGCCGCCTCCTCCGCTTCCTTCGCCGTCTTGTCCACATGCTTGACGGTTTCTTTCAGATTATTATGCTTATCATTGAGCATATCATACAGAAACATAACTTCCTGGTGGGACTTATTGATATCCGCAAGAACCGTCTCGGAATACTCACTGATTGCCATAATTTTCTCATTGGAAATGCGCTCACAGGACCGCTCCGTCTTTTCCACCGCATAGTCAAGTGTCTCATCGACAACCTCCGAAACCCTGTCCTTCGCATCCGCCATTTCCTTTTCAATAAGACTCCTAATCAGCTCCCCATCAACCTGCTGCGCCGCGTCCTCTTTCCTGTTCTTTGCAGGTATCATAAAACTTGCCGCCAATGCACCCGCCCCAAAAATAAGCAGCATTACCTCTATCCAATTCATTTTCTCCCTAACCTTTCCCAAATAATTCCTTTCCGTAATCCTTCTTCCGGCGCTATATTTTCATGTCGAAGCCGCCTTCTGGCTTGGACACTACTTTACCGTCTCCCTTTGGCGCCCTGCGCCTTTTTCCCCCGTCTCCGAAATAGCCGTTTTTTCCCTTTTCCTTCGCGTCAAAACGTCCCTCCTTAAACAGCGTCTCATCGGAATGCACAACCTGTCTTGCCCTGAGTTCTTCTTTTTTTTCCTGCTGAACCTGTATATTTCCCTGGTCTACCATTCCTTTCTCGACCTGTTTCGTCTGATTGTGCAAAACGTTATCTGTCTGCTGTATACTGCCGTTAAGCAATATCGGACTTATCGCCATATAGATGCCTCCCTCCGAAATTCCAAAGCCAATATTCGTCTTATTTTAATATATTTTATATCAAAAGGCAATATAAAACAATTGCTTTCGCAATTGTTTTATAAATTTGTAGAGGCTACATCCGCGCCCTTTTTTATCAGTCTGCAAAAGGTATATTCATTTTTAACGTTCATAACAGCTCCCGATATCGACACGGAAACCCCCTGGTACATGGTTCCCCGTATATCAATATGGGCGTTGTCGTCACCCTTTAAAAGCCTGTCGAGCCCTTCAATTTCCTTTAATTCCTTCTGAATTTGTGCCTGTGTGGTCTCCAAAGCCGTCTGAAGCATCCTGGCATGTTTAAGCTGCTCCGGAAGAAGCCTTGCGCCGGCTTTTATCTTTCTTGCAGTATCCTCAACCACTTTTTTCATCTGTGAAGTACTCTTTGCTTTTTCGCCGACGCTTTTTTGCAGCTCCGCAAGACGCTTTTTCATTTCAGGGTCGCTTCCGACCTCCATAATTGTCGCAGAACCCATGGCGGAACCCGCATTACGCACATGGATGGCGCATTTTGCAATTACCTTTCCGCCTGTAATCAGTCCCTTTCCAGCCTCGGCGTTGACACAGGAACCTGCAGTAACCCTGGAATTTAAAATCTGTTCCGCCTCCACAAATCCGTCCGCCTCCACAACGGCAGCGGAAATAAATTTTGCAATCACATTCCCGCCCGCTCTCAGGTTTCCCTTATTTTGTCCGTGCATCCCCCTTGCAATGACAATATTGCCACCTGCCTCAATCACGGCACCTTCCACGACGCCTCTTACAAACACATCTCCGTCCGTACGGATGCTGAAGTTTTCACAGACGTTTCCGTTGACTTCAACATTTCCGTGATATTCGATATTACCCGTGGCAGTACTGACATCCTCAACCGTATACACATCGGAAACAAAAACCGTATTATCAACCAGCTTTACATGACCGTCCACCATGCTGACCAGTTCCAATCCGTCCTTGGAAACTTCAATATTTTTCCCGTAGGAAAAGGCTGCCCTGCTGACCTCTCTTGCAGGCGTAACCGCCCCAAACACGTTAATACCATCCAGTCCACGCTCCTCGGGAATAATCCTTGCCAATACCTGTCCCTGTGTACAGTGGTGTAGTGTATTCAGCCTGAAGAAATCCACGCTTCCGTCTTCATTCAGCTCCGGACGCGAACTGTTGTTTGTATCAAAAAGGTATTCAACCGACGCATCCTTTCCCGCTGTCTGATGCTGTCCCCTTGCGACAATGACATCCGTACAGTACTCCTTATCCCGAAGCAGATCATCAATCGCCTGCTCGTCAATGCCAAAGCTGATTTTCTCCAACGCAAGCTGTTCCATAATCTGCCTTTTGTTTATCGGGAGTCCCCCGATACTTGGCAGATAAAGACGCAGTGTTGCCGTCATCCGGTCACGCATGACCGTTATCCGGCATTGTTCATTTACCGGTTCTATTTTTCCCGGGGATAAAAAAACAGCAACCTCCTCCTCCCCTAATGAATTCAGGGCTGAATTGATTGCCAGCGCATCATAGGAAATTCCTATTTTATCAAGATATTCTCTTATCTCTACCATGCCTGGCATAACTCCCTCCCCGATTGGAGGAGAGAGCAGCAGGCTTATACCTTTTTCACCAATCTGTATCTGAAAGCATCCATTCATATAATAACCATGCCTTTCCACAGTATATTTACCTATTAATCCAATATACCGATATAATTTCCCATTTTGGTCTTCATTTTCTGCAAAGCCTTTGTATGAAGCTGAGACACGCGCGATTCAGATACCTCAAGCACACGGCTAATTTCCTTCAATGTAAGTTCTTCATAATAATAAAGAAGAATTACTTTTTTTTCTTTTTCCGTGAGCAACTCCAATGCTTCCTCCAGCATACTTTTAAGCTCACTCCGCTCTATTACGCCCTCCGGCGTATCAAACCCGGAGCTCATGCCCTTGTCGGATGATATATCGTTTCCCTGCTCCAGGTATTCGTTCAGGGAGATGATATTATCCGCCTTCACCTGGTTTTGCCAGTCTAAAAACTCATCTTCGCTGATTCCGATATAGGCTGCCAGCTCCGCATCCGTGGCAGGTTTTCCATTTTTCTGTTCCAGCTCTTTAATTGCTGAATCAATCTGTTTCTGACGCTGTCTGATTGTCCGCGGTATCCAGTCCATCTTCCTGATCTGATCCAGGATTGCACCGCGTATGCGAAGGCTTGCGTAAGTTTCAAACTTAACCTCCTTACCCGTATCAAACTTATCGATAGCATCAATCAGGCCAAATACGCCATAACTTACCAAATCCTCATATTCCACATTGTAGCCAAGATACATGCTGAGTCGTCCAGCGACTACCTTTACCAATGGTGCATATTCCAGAATGAGTTTTTCGCGCAAATTCGCTGTCCTTAGTCTGGCATAATCCTCCCATAGCCTTTTACGTGCTGTGTCATTCATGTTATTCCCCCGTTATACAATGTTGCCTTCCTTAATTTTCGTCAGAATACGCTCCTTCAAAATCATTCGAATCCGTATCTTCTTCATTCTGGGCAAGCTCCTCCTCAGAATACCCTTCTTCCCCAGAATAACCTGTATTCTCCTCAGACATCAGACCGTCAGCGCTCAGTTCTTCCAAAGAGTCATCCCCTTCGCCTGCCGCATGTCCATCCTCAAACGCGACGACGCTTCCCGTAAGATCTCCGTTTTTCTTCGCTTTCTCCACCATCAGGGCAAGGTCGCCTGTCGGTATAACGCGGGGTCTGACAGACGCATAAAGATATCTTGCGATATCGCCCAATATGTAAAATATCACCAATACGATTAACAGACCCCATAACATTCTATACAAATCAACGTTCCTTATATACATGATAATTGATGCGATTGTTCCTGCTGTCAGCATCAGAAACGGTGTAATAAGCTGTGTCTTATTTTCCATTTTATATCCCCTCTGTCATGAATCCCTTATATGATTTTTTCCGGCTTTCCCGCCGAGCGGATTATCAACTCACCCGTCTCCGGATAAAACACAATTGTACGTCCGTAATTCAAACCGGTATCCTGCGCTTTCAGAGGAATCCCTAACTCCCTGAGTTTTCTCTTACTTGCCTCCACATTGCGCTCCCCTACGCGCACCATATCCGATTTATTCTGAAAGGCAAACATTTGTGCGCCTCCTGCTATTTTTGCCTCAAAACGTGCTTTATTGCCTCCCATCGCAATCAGTTTTTTTACCAAATCCTCAATCCCTGTATCCGCAAACTTAAACCTGTTTGAATTATTTTCTATCTGTGTGCTGTCAGGCAGCATGGCATGTGCGAGTCCCCCTACTTTTGCAATCGGATCCCTTATGCATATCCCCACGCATGAGCCAAGCCCCAGGGTCGTAATACCATCAGGACTTTTGCACACATTCAGGTCAGCCATTCCAACTTTTACTATATTCGCCATAGACTGTATGCCTCTTCCCTTTGCATTTTAATTTCACATGCTTTGAAAACGTGCATGCACCTTCCTATATATTGATTCCAAGCGCCCCCAGCATCTTGGAATAAGATTCCAAATCCGGCATCAGGATAAAGTAACCGTTTAAATCGACATCATCCGTAAAAACCGTCTGTATCAGTAATATCTGGTCGCCCACAATGCCAAATTCAATTGCCGGTACGCTTAAAATAGCATTCAGCATGTCGACGCTTAAATCAGGTACCGACGGAAGGATTTTCAGGTTTGTCATTGTCGCAATCGAATTCAGATATGCACCCGTGATGATATTCCCGATTTCCTTCATCGCGGAAATTTCCATCTCGTTAAATTCCCCTTCCGAAGGCGGCATTCCCATAAGCCTCGACACGAGGTCGCGTGCGGCATGCTGCTCGAGCACAAACATAATGCTTCCTGTAATGTCTCCTTCCACGGCAAGATAGATGCCTACCACCATCTGCTCCTCACCGCCCATCACTTCACCGACATCCTTAAAATCAAGAAGACGGACCTGGGGAACCTTCATGTCGACCTTTGCCTGAAGCATTTGGGCAAGCGCTGTCGTAGCGTTGCCTGCCCCAATGTTTCCAAGTTCCTTTAATACATCATAATATTCTGTCGTTACTTTTTGAAAGCTAATATTTTCTGCCATTCCAAAACCTACGCCTTTCTTTAAAAATAGCCGTTGCTTATGATTCCATCACATCTGCAAGCACTGATGTAATATCAAGAAGTGAAATCAGTCTTCCTTCCGTTTTACCGATACCGGAAAGGAACCGTTCTTTGTCATCCTTCTCATATCCCACCCTCTCAATATGCTCCTCGTCAAGCGTGACAACTTCCTTCACCTCATCCACAAGCACACCGATTGACTCATGCTGCTCCAATGTCAAAATAATGATTCGCGTTTTCTTGGTAATCTCATCCCCGGGAAGCCCCATTTTGAGTCTGAGGCTGATTGTCGGAATCACAATACCGCGGACATTAATAACACCTACAATATAATCAGAAACCTTAGGCACTCTTGTGATTCTGGACATCCTGATAATATTTGATATATATTTGATATCAATACCATACTGTTCCCCACCGAGCTGTGCTACAATGAACTGTGTAGTATCAAGCTCCACATGACGATTGAGGCTCTCATTGCGCTGCTGCTCGTCCATTACTTTTACTTCATCCATTTCTATACCCTGCCTTTCCTTATCGTTCCGATTATCGATTATAATAATGCATTGGTATCCAAGATCAGCGCAACTTCACCGTCGCCTAAAATCGTAGCGCCGCTTATCATCTTGGGAACCTTAATATACTTACCCATAGACTTAATAACCACTTCCTGCTGCCCAATCAGCTCATCCACTACCAAGCCAGCCTGCTTGTCACCTTTTCTGACAATAATGACCGTAAGGTTCTGGTTTTCGTCTTCCCTGGGCGGAATATCAAGTACCTTGTTAAGTCTGATAATCGGAATAACCGTACCGCGGATATGAATTACTTCTTTTGCCTGAACAAGTTTGATATCCTCAGGCGATACATCTTCTATTGTCTGAATGGAACCAAGCGCAATTGCATATTTTTCCTCGCCGACAACAACCATCAGCGCCTGGATAATTGCAAGGGTAAGCGGGAGACGAATAATCCATGCAGAGCCTTCCCCATAGCTGTTCTTTACCTCTACCTCACCACTTAAGGACTCAATTTTTGATTTTACGACATCCAGACCGACACCGCGCCCTGACACGTCCGATACCTTCTTTGCGGTCGAAAAACTGGGCATGAACAACAGGTCAATAACTTCTTTATCTGTCATTGTCTCCGCCTGCTCCGGCGTAATGATGCCGCGCTCAATTCCTTTTTGTTTTACTGCTTCTATGTTAATTCCGGCACCATCATCCCTTACTTCAATCACGACGTTATTTCCGTCCTGATAAGCATCCAGGAAAATGGAACCGACTTCCGGCTTTCCGTTTGCCACTCTGACATCATTGGGCTCCAGTCCGTGATCCGCAGAATTTCTGAGCATGTGCATCAGCGGGTCGCCGATTTCGTCAACCACCGTGCGGTCAAGCTCCGTATCCTCACCTGTCATGTAAAGCTCCATCTTCTTGCCGAGTTTTTTCGACAAATCCCGAATCATACGCGGGAACTTCGCCACAACACTTTCGATAGGCACCATTCGTACTTTCATGACAGACTCATGAAGGTTTGTCGTAACGCTTTCCAAATACTCTATCTGCTCATTTACGGCATTGCCGTTATCCCCCTTGCCCTCGGCAGCCGTTGCCGCAATCAGCGAATTTTTTGCAATAATCAGCTCGCTGACAAGGTTCATCAAATTATCAAGTTTTTCAATATCCACGCGGACTGTCCTGTTTACGACAGGCTTACCCGCAGGCTTGTTTGCTGCGGCAGGTTTGCTTGCCGCGGCAGGCGTGGGCGCTGCTGCGGGTGCGGAAGCGGCGGGCTTTGGCTGCTCTACCGCTGCCTCCTCTTCCTTCTCCTTCTCAGGTTCCTGATGCCCGGGCTCTGAAGCTGCTTCCAGCTGATAAGTATCACAGAATACTTCCTCAATTTCCGATACACTCTTTACCGCTGCCCTGACCTCGTCAACCGTATTTCCCGAAATGAAAACCAGGCTGAATGTCAGGTCAAACTTCTCGTCCTCTATGTCCTGTGCCGTGGGATTTGATACAATCACCTCACCAAGCTTTTCCAGTGCCTTAAATACAAGGAATGCCCTTGCTGCCTTTAAAACACATGCTTCCTCAACGTAAACCGTAATGCCGTATGCCTTGAGCCCTTCATTATATGCCTTCTCAACAAGCATTCTTTCCGTATCGGAAATCTTCATCTCACCCCACCTTGGCTGCTTCGTATCACTGCCGCCCGCCGGCGCCGAAGATTCCGCCGGTGCAGCAGATTCCGACTTGCTGATTGGCTTAATCTCTCCGTTGTTCTTCAAAATACTGTTTAACGCGTCAATCAAATCCTGATTGTCATTTGTCCCCTCTTCTGTCGTCTGCTGAATATTGTCGACATATTCCTCCAGCGCGTCAAGAGAACGGAAAAGAATGTCAATCATCCCCGGCTGAACCTTGAATGTACCGTTTCGAACTTCTGAGAAGACATTTTCCATATCATGGGTAAGCGTCTGCATCCTCTTATATCCCATCGTACCTGCCATACCTTTCAAGGAATGGGCAGCCCTGAATATCTCATTCACGGTATCCATGTTTTCCGGATTTTGCTCAAGCTCCATTATCTGGTCGCTTAAATTCTGTAAGTGTTCCTTTGATTCATCAAGGAAAATATCAAGATATTGACTTGTATCCATTTACCTGACCCCCACGTTCATTATAATTTCCTGTGCTACATCATCAAGGGCAACAACCTGATTGACAAGACCTGTCGCCGCGATTGCCTTTGGCATACCGTAAACAGTCGATGTTTCCTCATCCTGTGCGATGACGTGTATTTTTTTTGCAGTTTCCAAATTCACGATTCCCTTTGTTCCGTCAGCACCCATTCCGGTAAGCACCACACAGACAATCTGCGAATAATTACTTGTCTTCAATGATTCATACATGTAATTCGCACAGGGCTTTACACCTTCTCTTGGAGGTTCGTCCGTATATGTAATGGTAGGCTTTCCCGCTTTTGTAACGACATTCATATGTTTACCGCCCATAGCGATATAAATCGTGCCATTCTCAAGGACATCGCCCTCCGCCGCTTCCTTAACTTTCATCGGGCTTAACGAATCAAGCCTCTCCGCAAGCGACTGGGTAAATCCCTTTGGCATATGCTGGACAATCAGGACAGGTGCCGCAAGCTCTGCCGGAAGTCTCGGGACAACACTCTGAAGCGCTTTAGGACCTCCTGTCGAACATGCAAGCGCTACGATTTTCTGACCTCCGACAACAGGAGCGCTTTTTCTGACAAGACTCACAAGCTTCTGCGTATTCTCCTCCTGCTTTTGCCTCGGAAGAACCGGCATGGAAGAAATATTGGTCTGACGGCTTGTTACCACTGCCTGCAGGATGTCTAAAAATTTCTTTTTAAACACATCTCCCTTTAAATAGACAATATTTGCAGGCTTCTCAATAAAATCAATTGCACCTAAGTCAAGTGCCTCCATTGTGACAGACGCACCCTCCCTCGTATCTGTGCTCGCCATCATAATCCGTGCACGGATTTTATCCTTCTGCAGAATACGGAGCAACTGTATTCCATTGATTTTCGGCATATTTACATCAAGGACAACGCCGTCATACTGGTTTTGCTTTAAAAGCGCATATGCAGCTTCACCGTCAAATGCCTGTTCCACCACCTGGAACCGTTCATCTGAATTGATTATATCACACATAACCCTTCTCATGAGTGCAGAATCATCAACTATTAATATTTTTTTCTTGCTTTTGGTATTCGTTTCCATCATCAAACCTCAACCTCTTCCATTTTTTCTGTTTTTTCGTTCCGCATTAAAAATATACTTAATAATTTCCTCACGTGTCGAACTGCTGATAAATTCAAATTTTACCCGGTTTTCATACTCCGCCTCACGCTTTTCAATTTCCCCGGAGTAGATGACCTTTGCCGCAATAAAAAACTGTTTTTCCGTCTCCTGTATGGGCAGGGAAAATTTCATGAACAGGATTCTGCCCGGCTGGTGATAATCCCTTGACACAAACCTAAGACCGCCACCGCTGATATCCACAATGACTCCCCTGGTCATCACTGCATCAGATACCGGCTCTGCCAGCCCCTTGCCAAGCGCATCGACTTCCTGCTCACTCAGCTCTCTTACCTCCATGTCGATTACGCAGTTGAATCTGTAATATTCGCGTCTTTGAAATTTGTGAAGATTTGTTAGCATCTCCGCGACAACAATGTATGTATTATTAATCCTCTGTCGGTCCGCAATCCGCACATTCGCCCTGTACATACCTCCGTTTGAAAAGAAACACACATCATACTCGCCATCCACAGGGAGCAGAATCAGTTTCTGCTGTTCCATGGGCATAAGAAGCTCCAGTCTCCCGTCTTCCAAAATGTCATATACCGATGATTTGTATGTCTTAACACCTTCCGTACCATCAGGAAGCACCACGCTGACCGTTGACTTTAATTCCAGCTTATCCCCCGGCGATATTAACTTTTCAATCATAAACTCCTCCTACGCATTTTTCTTTATAGCAGCTGTCCCGTCTTTTTATTTCCAGCCACAATATGTGAGAAAAAGGCTGCCATACCTCTCTTTACAAGGGATTTGTCGTATTCCTTATCCATCAGGAGATATGCCATCTTTTCATATGCCCGCGCCGATTTGGAATTGGGACTCTGCAAGCTTACAGGTTTCTGCTGCATTACGGCGTCTTCAAGATGATAATCCTGAGGAATCGCTCCCAAATAGGAAAGCGGAAGTTTGAGATACCGATTGACTACCGTATTAAGTTTATTATACATCGTTTCTCCCTCTATGTCACTCGAAACCTTATTGGCAATCACTTTTATTTTTGAATCCTCCCTCAGGAACCTTGGATGACGGTTTAACGCCTTGAGCAGAGAGTAGGAATCCGTAATGGATGTAGGTTCCGGTGTCGCCACCAAAAGAATCTCGCCGCTTGCCACCAGAAAATCAAGCACTGCATCCGATATCCCCGCACCTGTATCTATAATAACGATATCGGCAATTGCATCCAGTTTTGCAAGATTTTGGATAATATAGTTCAGGTAATCCTGGCTTAGGTTCGACAGCCCCGCTATTCCGGAACCGCCCGATATAAATCCTATGTCCATAGGTCCCCATGTTATGATATCCGTAATGCTTTTTCCCTGATAAATCAAATCGCAGAAATTGTGTTTCGGCACGGTCCCAAACATAATTTCAATATTTGCCAGCCCAAAGTCCGCGTCTAAAATCAGCACCCTCTGTCCTAACTTTTTAAACTGACAGGCAAGGTTGATTGATGTATTTGATTTTCCAACGCCTCCTTTACCACTGGTTACTGTGATAATTCTTGCAAGAGGCCGCGGTGCAGGATTAAATTTTATGACGTTTCTTAATTGTTCTGCCTGATCCATACTTATAACCTCCATTAGCGCCTTCCGCCGAGTAACTGCTTTACAGTAGCCTGTGGATTGAAATATTCAATATCATCCGGCACATTCTGTCCACAGGTAACATAAGAAAGCGCCGCACCTGTATAAAGCTTTAAATTGTATATATTTCCCAGCGTAGATGTCTCGTCAAGTTTCGTAAATATTAATTTATAATCCGCTATTTCCTTGTAAGTATCCGCAATCTTCATCAAATCCCTGTACTTCGTCGATGCCGACAGCACTAAAAACACTTCCTTCGTAGCCGTCGTTTCCACCGAACGGATCAGGTCATTCATACTTTCACACTGTGCCTCATTGTTGGGGGAATGTCCCGTCGTATCAACCAAAATATAGTCATAATCACGGAAATCCTCTATTGCACCCGCAATCTCCCCCGCAGTATAGACGACGCGGAAGGGAACCTCCAAAATATTTGCGTAGGTCCTCAGCTGTTCCGCTGCCGCAATCCTGTAGGTATCGGCTGTCAAAAGCGCCACTTTCTTTTTGTGCTCTACCCGGAAGGACGACGCAATTTTTGCAATCGTGGTCGTTTTTCCAACCCCTGTCGGCCCCACAAAAAAGATAACGCGCGGACTCTGTTCATTCTCCTCCATGACATACGGTTTCCCAAGCTTTAAAATCATCCTCTGGTAAATTTCCGAGAGCATAAAATCCATTGTCACGTCAGCCTTACAGTTCTTATCAATCTCGTCAATGATTTCGTTGGCATACTTCTCATTAATTTCATTGTCGATCATTTTATTGTATAAAAGCCTTAAGAAGTTTACCCGTTCCCTGTTTTCCTCTTTTTTGCCGCCTTCCTCTGTCTTTACCTCGTCAGACTGCGTCTTTGTGTCCTTTTGGGAAAGCTGTTTTTCAATCAGGTTCTGGAGATTATCAAGCTTTTCCTCAAGCTCGTTTGTCTTGCCGTCCTCCCTTTTTTCCTTCCCTGTATGCGCAGATTCCGCTTTTGCCTTTGGCACCTCGCCTGTCTTTGGAAACGTCGACAGGATATCCGCCACTGCCTGTCCCACGTGGGCAACATCGTCCTCCTTTTTGGCATCCTTCTTTTCTTCCGGCTTCGGTTTTTGTACCCCCGGCTGACTTAGGGACACCGCTACGCCGTCCTTTTGGATTTCACCGGTCTGTCCCCCCTGTGCCGTGTACTTTTCGCTTTCTTCTTCCTTCGCCACCGTAACCTCTATTTTATTTCCCTTGAACATCCCGAAAAAACCTTTTGCCTTGATTGTCTTGACATTCATCTCAACAAGTCCGTCGCCAAGCTCCTTCTTTGCGTTCTCAAGCGCTTCCTCTTTTGTTTTTCCTTGAAATTTCTTTATTATCATGCTGTCACCATCCCTACCGACTGTAATTCAACATTCGAATCAATTTCATTATAAGATACTACCACCAGGTCTTTAAAATAATCCTCCGTCAGACGCTTAAAGTACATTCTGACAATAGGCGATGTAATCACGATTGGGTTTTTGCCAAGCTTTTCGAGCTTTCCAATCTCGGACTCCACGGACGACATAATCGACTTTGTCTTTTCCGGTTCCAGCGTCAGATAAGCGCCCTGCTCCGTCTGTTTCACGCTGCCCATGATTTCCTGCTCAAGGTTCGGATCCAGTGTCACAACGCTTGTTGTCTCGTTCATCGGGAAATATTTATTGGAGATTGCCCGCTTTAAGCTCTGCCTTACGTACTCCGTAAGAATATCCGTATCCCTTGTCGCCGCCGCATGATCTGCCAGTGTCTCAAAAATTGTGACAAGATCTCTCACGGAAATGCCTTCCTTTAATAAATTCTGCAGTACTTTTTGGATATCGCCAAGCCCCAGAAGCTTTGGAACAAGCTCCTCCACAAGCGAAGGATTGGTTTCCTTTATGTTGTTTACAAGATTCTGCACATCCTGTCTTGTAAGCAGATCTGCAAGATACTGCCTGATAATCTCCGTCAAGTGCGTCGCGATAATGGAAGGCGGATCTACAACCGTATATCCCACGCTCTCCGCACGTTCCCTCTGGCTCTCCGTAATCCAGATTGCCGGAAGGTGGAAAGACGGCTCAAAGGTCGGAATACCGGAAATTTCCTCCTCGACAAACCCCGGATTCATTGCCATATAATGATCGAAGAGGATTTCGCCCTCACTTACCTGTATGCCTTTTATCTTAATAATATACTGGTTCGGATTTAACTGGATATTGTCCCTTAACCGTATAATCGGGACAACCGTACCAAGCTCCAGGGCAATCTGTCTACGAATCATGACAACACGGTCAAGCAAATCCCCCCCCTGGTTAACATCCGCAAGCGGGATAATACCGTAGCCAAACTCAAGCTCAATCGGATCAACCTGCAGCAGGGAGGTAACATTTTCGGGTTTTCGGATTTCGTCCCCCATGTCTTCCACTTCTTCTGTCTCCGCCTCTATTCTGGCAACTTCAATCGTGTTTGCAATAATCCGTCCACATATAATAAAGATAACACCCAGCACGACGAAAATCAACGGGTTCAGCGGTGTCACGATACCCAAAAACGCCAAAACAGCGCCTACCATATAAAGTACCTTCGGCATACCGAAAAGCTGTCCCACAAGCACCGTTCCAAAATCCGCTTCTTTCGAGCCTTTTGTTACAAGAATACCTGTTGATAACGAAATAAGCAGTGAAGGTATCTGGCTTACCAGACCGTCACCGATTGTCAGGATGATATATTTGTCAATCGCGGCATTGATATCCATTTGCTGTCTTACGACACCCATAATGATACCGCCTATGATATTGACGCCTGTAATAATCAGACCTGCCGTTGCATCTCCCTTTACATACTTCACGGCACCATCCATGGAACCAAAGAAGCTTGCCTCCTGTTGGAGTTTTTCCCTCTGCTCTTTTGCCTCCGCATCCGTAATCGCGCCTGTATTCAAATCCGCATCAATTGCCATCTGTTTACCGGGCATCGCATCCAAGGTAAATCTTGCCGTTACCTCGGCAACTCGCTCGGAACCTTTATTGATTACGACAAACTGTACGATAATCAAAATAATGAATACGACCACACCGATAACAATATCGCCGCCGCCTACGAAATTACCAAAGGTTGCAACCACGTTTCCTGGATTACCCGTTGAAAGAATCAGTCTTGTCGATGAAACGTTCAGCGAAATCCTGAAAATCGTCGTGAACAGCAAAATTGTCGGATAAAATGACATATCCAACACTTCCTTTGAAAACATCGAAGTAAACAAGATTGTAAATGCAAGCGATATATTAAGCGCAAGCAGTACATCAAGAATGGTACTGGTAATCGGTACAATCAGCATGACGATGGCGCAAAGTAAATATAAGGCAACGCCTATGTCCGCTTTTTTCATCTGCATGTCCCTTTTCCCCCTTAAATCCTAAATAATAAAAATATACTTTCTTTCCTTCCGATACGGTGCTCGAAAGCTTCGCTCAACCTTCCTTTTTTCCTGTCACGATAAATTATCTCACAATTTACATAATTAGTCTATAATAATTTGTATTTTTTTGTATTTTTTATAATTTTCATAAATCTTGTACAAATAAAACAAAAGACCTATGTGCGTTTTTACCCCACAAAAAGCCTTTTGTAACCATTTCCAATCATTTATGATATCATTTCTAAAGTTTACATAATAAGAATACATATCATGATTTTTAAATATTTTATGTAAACCTAATAAGCCGCTAACCCCTTATATTTTTCCCTGCATCTTGTAAACAAGCGCAAGTACTTCCGCAACGGACTGGTAAAGCTCAGGCGGAACTTCCTGTCCCACATCCACATTCGCGTAAAGCATACGCGCAAGCGGTTTATTTTCCACAATCTCCACATTGTTTTCCCTTGCAATTTCCTTGATTTTCTGTGCCAGGATGTCGGCACCCTTTGCAAGAACCTTCGGCGCGGAACCCTCGTTTGCATCATACCGTATCGCCACGGCAAAATGTGTCGGATTCGTAATTACCACATCCGCCCTGGGCACATCCTGCATCATTCTCCGCTGGGACGCCTCCCGCATTTTCTGCCTGATTTTCCCCTTAATCTGCGGATCGCCTTCCGCGTTCTTATATTCGTCCTTAACCTCCTGCTTTGTCATCTTAATGTCCTCATGGAACTTCCACCGCTGATAAAACAGATCCGCAAAGGCAACCACCATAAAAACGAGCGAGATTTTCAGCCCCATATTAATCACAACACTGCCAATCAGCTCAATCGCCTGTGTCAACGGCATCTGATAAAACTTCACCAAATATACCCAGTCACCTTTAATGGTACTGTATACAACATACATAATCAGAATAATCTTGGCAATGGACTTTAACAGCTCTATAATTTTTTCTTTTGAAAAGAGCTTTTTCATTCCGGATACGGGATTAAGCTTGCTGAATTTTGGATGCAGCGGTTTTGTCGTAATCTTAAATTTAAACTGCAGCATGTTAATCAGCACGGAAATCACAACGCCAATCAGGAAAAAAGGCAGAAGCTGCAGCAAAAGCTCTAATATAACTCCATTAAACAGGATTTTATAATCGCTAGTAACCACTCTTCCGCCCCAATACGTCGTATAGGCAGGCATCTTCTCATAAAGCTCCTTAAAAAGCTCCATAAAATTTTCACCCATATGACCTATCCAAAATTTCAATATCAGAAAAAGAGTAATCAGCTGCACCCCACTCGACATTTCCTTACTTTTTGCAACCTTACCCTCTTTACGCGTATCCTGTTTCTTTTTGGAGGTTGGCTCCTCCGTCTTTTCACCACCTGGTCCGTCTTTTGCAAAATACTGCAAATCCAATTCCAAAATCACATCAAGCCCTCCACTGTAGCCTTAACCATCTGCTGCATCTGCACACTGATAAAATTGCATATATCCGGCATCAGCCCCATTACTATCAGAAGCACGCTGATTCCCGCGAGAAGTTTTAGCTGAATCCCGACCGAAAACATGTTCATCTGCGGTGCAAGCTTTGCCAAAAGTCCAAGCACAATATTCATTAATGTAATGCTTGCAAAAACAGGCAGGCAAATCCGAAAACCGATTACAATATAATTACTCAAAAAACTGATCAAATTCGTCAACAGCCTGTCTGTATTGATATTGATACCGTTAATCGGTATCAGCGTAAAAGTTTCCATAAGTGCCTTCAGAAGATACCTGTGAAGTCCTGTCGTATAAAGAATCAGCATGGTCCCATACTGTAAAAGCACTCCGGAAATCGTTGACTGCTGGTTCGTTGTCGGGTCAAACACACTCGCCATTGACAGACCGACCTCCATATCAATGATACGCCCCGCAAATAAAACAACAGAAGTACACAGCTGCGCTGCCAACCCAATCAGCAGACCAACCGCCACTTCCTTCAAAACCACAACACAATATGCGATAAATGTACCATATTGAGGATAAACATGCTCCGGTCCAAATTGATACATAATGTATGCGACAAATATACTCAATGCCACTTTAACATGATTTGGCACTCCCCTTGTACTAAAAAACGGAGCAACAAACACAAAACTTGCAATCCGCATCAGTATCAAAAGAAAATACTCAAGTTCGGACAACGGAAAAGATAAGTTTAACATTGTTCGTTCCCCTGCTCCCTTCTTCCATCCGATGGTTACCTGATATAGATGGTAAAGTTACCCCATAAATCAATCATAAAAGCAGTGATGTTATTCAGCATCCAGTGACCTAAGAGCATAAGGCACACAAACATTCCAACCACCTTTGGAACAAACGTAAGCGTCTGCTCCTGAATGGATGTCACCGTCTGAAAAATACTTACCGCAAGACCAATCACAAGCGATACAAGAAGCGGCGGAGCAGCAGTTTTTATAATTACCATAATCCCGTCCTGCATCATATCCGTAACCATTTCCACAGTCATATTCGTCACCACCCCTTATATCAGTAAAATGTCCGCACCAAATTCACAATGACAAGATTCCATCCGTCCGCAAGCACAAATAAAAGAATTTTAAACGGCATCGAAATTGTCGTCGGCGGAAGCATCATCATACCCATACTCATCAGCACGGATGCCACCACCATGTCAATTACAATAAACGGTATGTAGATAATAAATCCAATAATAAACGCCGTGCGCAGCTCACTAACGATAAAACCCGGTATCAGCACGGAAGTCGGAACCTGTTCCATGCTTTCACCGTCCCATGCCGTGTTGGAAATCTGCATAAACACATCAATGTCTTTCATCTGCGTCTGTTCAAACATAAATGTCCTAAGCGGCGCAATCGCTGTATCATATGCCTCCTCAAATCCAATCTCACCCGCGTCATATGGTACAATCGCTTCCGTATATACCTGTGTAAAAACCGGCTGCATAATAAAAAAAGTAAGAAACAGCGAAATCGCAATCAATACCTGGTTTGGCGGCGCTGACTGCGTATTTAATGCCTGTCTTGTAAAGTGCAGGACAATCAGGATTCTGGTAAACGAAGTGATTGTCACAAGAAGAATCGGAAGCACTGCAATTGCCGTGAGAACAAGCAGGATTCTGAGCGTGCCGTTTAATTCCCCGTTACCGTTATCCAAGGTAATGGTAAGACTGTTTGCAATATTTAACTGGGCAAGATCATCCGGTGTCTGAGCCGTACCGGGATCATTGATTGTCGTCCGATTCTCATCATCGGCATCCGGCTGATTATCCAAAATATGTTCCGCAGCAGCCTCATCCTCACTCGTAGCACTTGCAACAGCCACATCAGCCGCCACAAGCATAAGCACCATCGCCAGCGCGTAAAACAGCTTTCTGAGTTCCTGCTTTATATCATAATTTTTATATCTGTTTCCCATTATCGCTACTTCCTGAGTTTTTCAAAAATATCCTTGAAGCTTACCATCGTCGAACTTTCACTGTTTTTAGCAAACTCCGTTATGTCGTCCTTTGCAAGCTCGCCAAGTAAGGTAACCGTTTCCTTGCACACCACATAGGAAAAATATTTTCCGCCAATCCTTACTACCTGAATATACTTGGTTGGCGCTATTTTAAAGGTTTCAAGAATCTCCACATTTGCGTTTTGATACCTTCCCTTTTGCAGCCCCGCCGTAAATCTTGTCGTAATATATGCAAGCGCCAACACAAATACAAATATCAGTAACACCGTAAACAATTGTACTATCGAGTCCAGCATTGTTAACCAACTACCTTCTTAACCGCCTCTAATACACGTTCTGCCTGGAAGGGTTTGACAATAAAATCCCTGGCTCCTGACTGAATCGCTTCAATAACCATCGCCTGCTGTCCCATAGCAGAGCACATAATGACGTTTGCCCCGGGATCAACCTGTTTGATTGCCTTTAACGCCTGAATACCGTCCATCTCAGGCATTGTAATATCAAGCAGTGTCAAATCCGGCGACGCCTCCTGATATTTACTGACGGCAACTTTGCCGTTTTCGGCTTCTGCTGCGACTTCATATCCGTTTTTGGTGAGGATATCCTTTATCATCATCCTCATAAACGCCGCATCGTCCACGATAAGAACTCTCTTTCCCATATCTGATCTAATCCTTTCTTTATATGTAGCTTCTTAATATGAAACTCCTGAATACTATAAAACTTCTTTATTTAATAATTTCCATAATTCTGACGCCGAAGCTTTCCTCAATGACAACAACTTCACCCTTTGCGACAAACTTGCCGTTTACAAGCACATCAATCGGCTCACCTGCAATTTTGTCAAGCTCAATAATTGTACCGGGTGCAAACTCCAGTATATCGGAAATGGATTTGCTTGTACGCCCAAGTTCTACGGTTACCTCCAACGGTACATCCTTGATTAACTCGATACTCTCGGCGCTTACCATTTCCGGCTGTCCTGCCGGTGCGAAGCTTTGGAACTGCGCCGGCTGTATATTTACATTCGGCATTCCGTAACCCATCATAGGCATACCCATGTTCATCTGAGGCTGCATTCCCATGTTCATCTGGGGCTGCTGCATACCCATGTTCATCTGAGGCTGCATT
>DKYC01000046.1:0-27628 GCA_002492295.1 Lachnospiraceae bacterium UBA7110 | reverse complement strand
ATTCCCATGTTCATCTGAGGCTGCTGCATACTCATATCCGGTGCAGGCGCTGCAGGCATTGGCGCAGGTGCAGGTGTTGGCGCAGGCGCAGGTGCTTCCGGTGCTGCTGTATCCCCGCCGCCCATCATCTGATTCATAAAAGTATCCGATACATCCTTCGCAAACTCTAACGGATACAGCTGCATTAATGTGGAATCCACCAAATCCTCAATCTGCATTCTGAAAGAAATCTTAACAAAATTGTCCTCAAGGAACGGGGAAAGCTCCTTTGGCTCCTTTGACTGCAAATCCACAAGGCTTGCCTCTGGCGGGCTGATATCAATTGTTTTGCCCAGCATAGAGGAAAGTGATGTCGAAGACGATCCCATCATCTGGTTCATCGCTTCGGAAATCGCACTCAGGTGAAGCTCTGTCAGTTCCCCTTCGACATTTGTACCGTCACCGCCCATCATCAGGTCCGTAATAACCTTAACGTCATGCTCCTTCAAAACCAGAATATTCGTTCCGTTTAATCCGACTGTATATTTAATCTGAATAAATACACACGGTCTTTCATACTCCTCAATCACATCCGCCCATGTTGTCATCTCTACAACGGGTGTTGTAATATTAACCTTCTTATTTACAAGTGAATAAAGCGTTGTAGCAGAAGTACCCATACTGATATTTGCAACTTCTCCTATCGCATCCTTCTCCACATCCGACAAGGGATCTTCCCCTGCCACCGTTGCTGTCGCGGTATCCGATCCCGCATCGCTTCCGCTGTCTGCCGACAGGTCCACGCCATTCAACAACGCATTTATTTCGTCCTGAGATAACATACCATCCATTATCCTATTCCTCCTCCCTAAATACAGATGTTACCCTCACTGCATACGCTTCCTTGCTTGCGCCAGGAACTGCACTGAATTTCTTTATATTCCCCACATATACATCCAGCTCATCCTCGACTTTGGTATCAAGCCGTATAATGTCACCCACCTGTATGTTCACAAAATCATTGACCGTGATAACACTCTTTCCAAGCACCGCCTTCACTGGCACATCCACCCTGCGCACCATGCCTTCAACAAACTGCTCATAAGATTCGTCATCCAGGTTCTGCATGCTCGAATACCAGAACTTGGTATTGAGTCTGTCCATAACTGACTCCAGTGTAAAGAATGGCATACACACATTCATCAGACCTTCTACTTCACCGATTTTTACATTCATGGTAACAAGCGCCACCATATCACTCGGCGAAATAATCTGGGCAAACTGCGGATTCGTCTCAATCCGTTCCAAAAACGGGTCAACTTCCGCTACGTTCTTCCAAGGTTCCCTTAACAGCTGCATACAGATAACCATGATTCGCTCAATAATGCTCATCTCAATTTCCGAGAATTCTCTCGGCTTTTCCAATGCGTCGCCTCTGCCTCCCAGCATCCTATCTATAATCGCATACCCCAACCCACTTGTCAACTCCATAATGATGTTTCCCGGCATTGGAGAAAAATTAACGACCGTAAGTAATACCGGATTGGATAACGCGTTCGAGAATTCGGCAAAGGTTACCGTCTCAGAGCTTGCCACACTCACCTGCACATTTTTCCTCAAATAAACCGGTAAGTTTGTTGACAGTAATCTTCCATAGTTGTCAAAAATCATGTTTAATGTTCTTAAGTGCTCCTTCGAGAATTTTGCAGGCCGGCTAAAGTCATAATTTTTGACCTGTCGCTCGTCCTTCTCCTGCATATCCTCCACATCCAGCTCGCCGCTGCTTAACGCCGCCAGCAAACTGTCAATCTCACTTTGAGATAATACCTCTCCCATTCGCTATTCACCCCCTGTTAGCATTGTTTCAAAGAGGTTTTCGTTCATAACCCTAAATATACCAATTTCCCCTTGTTCCATATAAGCCCCCATTTTTGCCAATGTCTGCGAATTTGGGCGCAAGCACAAATCTGTCGTGTGAAAAATTTATTTTTCACACTAATCCCCCATGCAGTTGCCAAATTCCTGCGAATTTGTGCCTCTGCACAAATTTGCCGATTGAAAAATCTTTGATTTTTCAATCTAGCCCCTTAAACTTTATGAATATAAGAAACTAAATGATACATCGTAAATGACATCCGAACCAAATTTCTCCTGGATTTTTCCAAGAATCTCCGCCTTAATCTGCGTGTCATTGCTCCTTGCCTCATTCATCGTGTAGTTGCCCAGTACGGAGTATATAATATCCTTAATAATACCCTCACTTGTTGCAAGCGTTTCCTCATTATATGTCTTGTAGTCGTCATGTGTCTTATTAAGCGAAAGCGACACATTGCCCACTGCATAATGACCTGTACCGTCCTCGTCGCTCTTTAACGGAATTGTCATCTCATCCGTAATGTTGTAAACAGCCGTATCCGCCATCGTAACGGGTGCCGCTCCTACATCCGATGCAGGCAGTCCGTCAATTTCAAGCCCTATGATTGTGGAAATGTCTGCCACAAGCGCCGCTGTCTTTCTCGATGCGCTTGAGACGGTTACCATCATGATTGCCGACAATACAATATTGACTACCAGCAATGCAAGGATAATGATAGATAATAAATTTCGTTTCATCGTTTGTCCCCCTTATTTATATTAATTCATCCTGCCGGAGCTCAATGAATTATATACTTTAATCTCAACGCGCCTGTTTTTTGCCCTTCCCTCAGGCGTCGCGTTGTCTGCAATCGGCATATACTCGCCGCGTCCGGAATGCTTTATGGTTCCCGGATCAATGCTGGAATTTTCCGTCAGATAGTCAAAGACCGCAAGCGCCCTGTAGCTGCTGAGCACATCATTATTTTCATAGCGCCCCCCGTTTAGCGGAACGGAATCCGTATGTCCCTCTATCTCAATGTCCCACTGGGCATATCTTGCAAGGATTACCCCCACTTTATTCAATACCGGAAGTGCATCCGCTTTCAAATCGGCTTTTCCCGAATCAAACAGGAACGCACCGTTAAAGGTAAGCAGTACATAATCCGCATTTACGGATACATCCACCTTATCCTCAATCATATTTTCGGCAACCGCCTCTTCAATCCTCTCCGCGAGCGCCTCCGAGAGTTTCAGCTTTTCCTCCTCAATCTGCTCGACGGTTTCTTTCAAATCCTGTACTTCCTGCTGCGTCAGTCCCAAAACCTCCGCAGCTTCCATTGCAGCCGCCGTCGAAGCGTCCGTAGGCGCAACATCTGCCGATGCCTGTTCCGTTTTATCGAGTTTCTCGGGATCTTTTGCATCAGCTTCCGCCGTCTTACCGCTGGAATTAATAAACTCGTCAAGCATGTTCAACTGGCTCACACCGTTGCTGACCAAAATACCGTCGCCGATTGCCTGTGCACCGCCCTTAAAGATACTAAAGGTGGACTGGAAGGACTTCGCCACTTCCTCAAACTTTGCCGCGTCAACGGTTGACATGGAAAACAGCAGCACGAAAAAGCACATCAGCAGCGTCATCATGTCCGAGAACGTGCTCATCCAGGGTTCCGGAGTTCCAGGCGGGAGTTTAAATTCTTCCTTTTTCTTTCCCATTAAGCTTCACCTCCACCGCCTTCTTCTGAATTTCCTCTATCCTTCGGTGCAAGGAAGGATTTGAGCTTCTCTTCAATGACTCTCGGGTTCTCTCCTGCCTGTATGGAAAGAAGTCCCTCTATCATAATTTCCTTGGAACTGATTTCTGTCGCATTATTTGCCTGCAGCTTATTGGAACAGGGTGAGCAAATCCAGTTTGCAAGCATGGAACCATAGAATGTCGTAATCAGGGCAACACCCATTTTCGGACCGATTGTCGTAGGATCGGACATGTTCTGAAGCATACAGATCAAACCAACGAGCGTACCAATCATACCCCATGCAGGACCCATGGATCCAAGCGAGTCCCAAAAGCCGGACCTTAATTTATGCCGTTCATCAATGCTGTTTAACTCTGTCTCCAAAATTCCCCTTACAAGCTCCGGATCGGTACCGTCCACAATCAGCATGATGCCTTTCTTCATAAAATCATCATCCAGATTTCCGGCAGCCTCCTCCAGGGAAAGCAGGCCTTCCTTTCTCGCAATATTGGAAAGTTCAATAATCTTTGTAATCATTTCCGGTATATTTACCTTGACAGGCTTAAATATCAATCCGATACTCTTCAAGCCGCCGACGAAGTTTGGCATCGTGCATGAAGTCATCGTCGCAAAGATGGAGCCTCCAAACGTAATCAACGCCGATGGCGCATCAAGGAACCATATCAGACCAGAAACTGATCCGGCACTTTGTAAAATACCAAACACAACCAAAACAAAACCTACTATCATACCTATCAAAGACGCTAAATCCACTTTTTACACACTCCTTTATCTTTTATCTCTTTTTGCGTATATCAGGCATCCTGTCAAAGCACATTAAACAAATCAATGGTTTGCTTACGCCATGCATTTTTCTCATATATATATAATACTTTAAGGTTACATAAATTGCAACAATTTTCTGAATATTTTCTGAAATTTTGTCAATTTCCCCTATTTTGTGGGTTATTTATGTAAACTTATACCATATTTCCCTTTTGAAAATACTCCTGCCTTGTCGTCTTAATCAGGTTTTTGACTTCCAGCCGCGATTCCTTTACAATCACCTTCCGCCCGTCCGTCAGCGTCAGTACCGTGTCAGGCGTTTCCTCCACCATCCCAATCAGATTTGAATTGATTAAAAATTTTGTCCCGTTGAGTTTTGTCACCTCTATCATTGCAAAATCCCCCTTTTTCAGAAATAGGAATATTATCCTAGAAAAGCCCGCACTGTCCTGTGCGGGCCTTTTTTACTTTTATACAACATATTTCGAATGAAAAACGCCGTCTTTTGCGTTTTTCCTGCATGAGACTTAGAACTTCTTCGCGAAGCAGCCCTTGCTGCGAGTGATTAGAAGTTCTTCTCATGCTTATCTCTTAAGGTTTACAAGCTCCTCAAGAAGCGTATCCGATACGGAAATAATACGGCTGTTTGCCTGGAAACCTCTCTGTGTGGTAATCATGCTCGTAAATTCCTGTGAAAGGTCTACGTTTGACATCTCAAGCACACCGGTTGTCATATAGCCTGTTCCGCTTGCCTTGATGTCTACGGTACGGCAGTCGCCGGAGTTTGCCGTCTGGGAATACAGGTTATCGCCTTCGTTCTGAAGACCCATCGCATTCGCAAAGGTGCCGACGCAAATCTGTCCCAAGACTGCCGACATACCGTTGCTGTAATTTGCCGTAATCATACCGTCATTGGCAATGGATACGCCTGTCATGGTGCCGACTGTACGTCCGTCGTCCTTTTCCGCCATGATGGAAGATTTTCCCTCGTTAAACTGGTTCGTGGTGTCGGACATATTAACGGACACGTTGGAGAACTTTGTGTCAAGTGTGCTTAATGCAAGGTTAAAGCTGTCGTTTCCTGCTTCTCCCACGTAATCAAACGCACCGTTATCCGGATTGTATGATAAGTTCCATGACGTTGTGCCGTTATTTACCAAGGTACTGATGTCTACTGGTTCCCCGTAGGAGCTCATGCCAAGGAGCGTGATTGTATACTGACCGGGGTCGACTGATGTTGTAGTCTTAGCTTCCTGTGTTATATACGAATCCGTAATACCGACATTCTCCCCCCCCAGCACAATTGCTTTAACAATATCGCCATATAAGTCGCGCGCACTATTTGCATCTGCAATAGGCTTTCCATTCTCATCCTTAAAAACATAATCCGTTATGGCATTCTCGTCATCATCTTCATAATCTTGTTTAATAGTTGTAATATTTGTATATTTAGGCTTGCACGTTACTACCCCACCTTGTGCTGCTGCAGTGTCATCGTAAATAAGAGCAAATGCTTTATCATCAATCTTGCTAACAGTCGTGCTAGAGCTTAACGGATATGTTGGCGGTTGGTCTGCTTTCACATACCCTGTTTCACCAGAGAAGGCCACCGTAAGTGTCTGTCCCGAAAGGTTACTATTAGGAAGGAGCGTAAGTTTATCGCTATTATTAGCATTATACCAAGTTATAAATTTATCAATATCAACCTTAACCGTTTCATCTTTTGTTCCAAAAACATGGGCACCGCTAATAGCACCACCTGCATTAGCACTATTATTTGCAAAATATGCCCAAACAGTCTTATCAAGAGCTTCTATAAGTTTAGGACTGTCAGCAGAAGAAAGAATTCTTTTTTCTGCTACTATATTATTAGCAGGATCAGCGGCTGTCATATAGCTATATTCAAGCTTTGAAGTATCCACCTTATATAAATCTGAAAGATTATATGCATTTTCCGTATTATGAATATCCCTCGTGCCATTCGTCGTAACCGTTTGCGGCAGAATGCCAAACTGCAGGTTATACTCATATCCAAGATTATCAAGCACCTGCAGATTCATAATCTTACCGTTTGCTGTTTCAAGATTCGTATCCGTTTGATCAATAATACCAGACGCCGAAGCCTGTGTCGTCGCTGCAGCGGTATAAGTGTTCCTTGACATTACATTCAAATCACCCACGGCACCCTGCATAATGTTCCCGTCAGGACCAACCTGCCAGCCCTGCACAATATATCCGGTGCTTGCCATACAAAGGTTTCCTGCCTCGTCAACGTCAAAAGACCCGTCCCTTGTATAATAAGTCTTTGTTCCGTCGCTTACCACGAAGAACGCCTCGCCCGTCAGTTTCAAATCAAACGGGTTTCCCGTAGACTGTGTCTCGCCTTCCTGCGTAATCGTCGTGTTGATTGCCGCCGTCTTAACGCCAAGACCAATCTGTCTTGGGTTGACACCGCCGGTGCCCGCATTTGTGTTCGGTCCGGATGCCGCCTGTGTCGTCTGGTAAAGCATATCCGAGAAGTTCAATACCTTCGACTTATAACCCGTCGTGTTTACGTTTGCAATATTATTACCAATAACGTCCATTCTTGTCTGGTGTGCTTTTAAGCCTGATACACCAGAGAAAAGTGATCTCATCATAATTAAGTGACCTCCTAAATCATAATCTGCCGTATTCACCCTATCCGTCATTCAAGGGCTGCAAGCCTCCTTAAAAGGTCCGGCTCTAAATAATTACGGCTCCGTCAATGTTTGTGAAAATATTTTCATCCGTTTCTGTCTGATCCATTGCTGTGATGACCATATTGTTTTTGGTGTTTACGATAAACGCAAGCTCGTCAACCAGCACAAGGGATTCCCTGATGCCCTTTTCGCCCGCCTTTTTCGTACCAGCGCCCAGCCTTTCCATCTGCTCGTCCGTCAGCTCAATATTCCTGTCGCTCAGCCTGCCTGCCGCGTGCTTTGAAAATTTTACCTGCGCAGCACTTGCCTGTGTTTCCTTTGCCTGCTGTTTCTGCAAAACCTCCTCAAAGCTCATCCCCGAGGGCATCTTCGCGTTTGATCCGACCTTTTGCTGCCTGTTTAAATACTGGTCCTGTAATTGTTCCATGGAAAGGAATTGACTGTTTTTTACATTCATATCAATCATCATGCTCCTTTCTCAAAACCGCTTATTCTTCGTCCTCCTGTTTTGTCAGAAGATTCAGCTTATCGATGATTGCGTCCATCTTTGTATTGAAGCTCTTCATAATATCATCAAGCGTCGCTGCCTTTTCCTCTTCCTCAGGCTCCACGTCACTGAAGTCAACGCCCAGCTTTGTCAGTTTTTCCTTCCACTCCGCAAGCACCTTCAGCAAATCCGCGCCATAGGTATTCATAAAGTTCTTCTCGTATTCATTCATCGTGTTATAGTACTTATACGCACCTTTAATAACATTTTCATAAGAATCATCCGCATACTTAATATTCGGAAGCCCCTTTAACATGGCTGACAGTGTATCATACTTATCGTATGCCGAAGAATACTCGCCGCTGACTACCGTATCCAAATCAGCCATGGAATACTGCTTATCGTCAATCCAAATAATCGGCTTTCCGTTCTCAACCGTAATGAAGTCAACCGTGCCCCTCGCATAGCTTACATCGCCTGTCGACTCGCTTGTCACCTTCATAATCACTTCTTTGCCGACTAAATCATTTGCCCTTAACAAATCAACCGACTCCGCCATCTCACCCATTTTCTCAACCTGCGTGAAAGTTGCATACTGGGATACCCACTCGGTATTGGTTGTCGGCTCCAAGGGATCCTGGTTCTGCATCTCCGCAACCAAAAGGGAAAGAAACATGTCGCTGTCAACCGTACTGTTACTCTTTTTACTTTTGCTGCTGAGGGAATCTCCCGATGCCGTATGTGTCTGTAATTTTCCGTCTTCTCCTACCGGAGCTACTAAACTGCCCATGAATAATCCTCCTTCCTTTCTGCCTAAAACCGAAAACCTGTTTTAAGCCATTAAATCCATTGAATTCCCGTTTGCCGCCATCAGTTCCATCGCAATCCTCGTCGCATCATCAGCGCCCTGCATTTCCTCGGCAATCTCATCGCCGTCGGCAAATGAGTTGAAATTGATGCTGTTTCTTCGTGTTCCCGGAACACGCTGCCGTTCTTCCTGCTCCTGCCTGCTTTGGTCGTTCTGGCTGTCTTCTTCCAAATTCCGTTCCATTTCATGGCTTGCCACGGATACTTCAACGGCTTCTACTTTGACGCCCTGTTCCTCCAGGTTTGTAACCAGCTGTGAAACCTGCGACTCAATTGCCGCCCGCACTGCCTCGTTCTGCGTCGTAAACTCCGCCGTCACGGATCCTCCCTTCGTAACAAGCGATACATTTACTGTCCCAAGGCTTGCCGGATGTAACTGAAGCTCCATTTCCGTAAGCTTTTCATTTCTGACAATTTTTACAAAATCCGCAAGCTGTCTGATAATGCTGTCTACCGTCTGCGAAGTGTAGCTTACCGGTATCTGCGCTGCGGTCTGTGTCGTCTCCTTAAAAGCCTCAAGGTTGTCGCCAAAACGATACGCTGTACCCTGCTGACCGTTAAAATCATCTGATTTTCCCTGTCTGCCTGCCTCATGCTCCGGTTTTTGGGACTGTAACTTTACCGTGCCGTTTGTCGGATTCTCCTGCTGATTTTCATATTGCCTCTGCACCGTTTCTGCCGCCGACTGCTTGTGCGCCGTTTCCTTTTCCTGCATAGGTGCCGCATTCTCTTCAATCACAACTGTCGGAACCTCTTTCTGTGGCAAAACCGCGTCTTTGTTGACCGTATCAGTTACTCCCGGCTCCCCATCAGGTTCTATTGGCTGTAACGGTTCTTCCTGTACTGGTTTTGGCATCTGCATCAGTTTCTGAAGCACTGCGTCAAGTTCCTCCTGCGTCAGTCCTGTATCCTCCAAAAGCTGCGATGATACCTGTTCTACAGTTGTTGTCATCTCCTGCAGGGCCGCATATAAATCCTCGTTTGTCACAAAGCTGATTGTCTCTCCCTCACCTGCAACCGCTGTCAGAAGCTGTGCCACATTATCGATGTTTAACAGATCCGCCTGCTCCATGCCGATGCTTTCCATTCCTGCGAGCACTTCCTCGTCGCTTACGCCAAGCAGCTGTTTAATCTGTTCAATAATCCGGGACAACGCATCCGCGATTTGCTCTGTCGTCATGTTATCAGGTTCTTCCTGCGTCTGTATCACAACCGGCTTTTCGTCAGGCATGTCTTTTGCTTCCATACTGTCAGCATCGTCAACAAGTTCTTTTACGACTTCCTTTACAGCCTCCGGTGAAGCCTCTGTCTCCTCCATGCTGTCCGTCTGCTTTGGATTTTCTTCCAAGTCCTCTGTCTTTTTGCTGCCTGTTTCTGTCTGCGGCTTTGTTGGTTCCTCGTTTTTCGCAACTGACTGGCTTTTCTCCGTCATTTCACTGCTTGCCTTGTTTAAGACTTCCCCAAAGCTCTGTGAGCCGTTCGCTGCAGTCTGTCTTACCTGTGCTGTCTGCCCGAGTGCCATTGTCACATCAAAGCCCTGGGCATTTACGGTCTTAACCGCCATTGTCATTCCTCCTTTCTTTACTTTTCAAGGTTCTTTTATATGTAATGCGCCAAAGAGCCTTAAGCTGCTTTGGCAGCGTTTACATTCTATATATCGACGAATTTACATAAATGCATTAGTCTTTTAGCTGTTCGGATTCATAATCTTTGTCAGTCTTGCCGCAATGGAAGGATCCATCTCCGCCATAATGGATGCTCTTGACGAAGAAGAAAGGCTCTCCAGAATTTCCGCCGCAAGGTCTAAATTATCTGTCATTGCGCTTAAAATTGCTGCTGCTTTTGCCGCGTCCATATTACTGTAAGTAGCGACATAATCCTTCATCCTGTTATTGACTGCCTCTTCCTGAATAACCTGTTTGTATAATGCCTCCGCGGTTGTCGGATCCATCTCTTCATAATACTTGCGGTATGCCTCCTCCCCCGGACCGTTCTCGGCGTATACGACTTCCTCATAAAACTGCTCTTTGATTCTCTGGAATTCCACCTGATTGTCCTCGAACGTCTGCAGGCGCTGCACCTCTGCCTTTAATGCGTCAATCTGTTCCGAATAAGAGGTATTCGTATTCTGAAGCTGTTCTATCTGCTGCTCTAAGCTGTCAATCTGCCCAACGGCATCCTTAATACTGCTGTAACCGCCATACGCCTTATCCTTTGTGGTCTCCACACCAGACTCGGAAGGAAGTATTTTATTGATAACAGGCACATCCTTTAACATCGGTGTAAGCACATTTGAGCCAAAACCGCCTACGTCCATTTTGACAAGCAGACACAGAATTCCAAGCCATATCACAATAATAAATATGGTTACGACCACAACCGAAGCATTTGTCCCGTCAATCTGCTCATCAAGCTCCCTCTCCTGATTTTCGAGCTCCCTGGCGCGTCTTTTTGCCTCTTTTTTCTGATTTTTCTGTTCCCGCTTAAATGCCCTCTGATCTTCCTTTATCTGTTTAAGCTGCTCCTCCTCCGGACTTAAGTTTTCATCCTTACGTGCCATCCCTCTACTTATACTCCTTTCCCCGAATCGAAAATCTTATTTTCAATTTTCGTCCATTAGTTTCTGTCCATATGTATACGAGGTGAGCTGGTCGATTTCCTTACTCTCCGCCGCCTGCTCCTCCTTTAAAAATTCCTCGAATGCACTTTCCTTCAGCTTTTCATGCGCCTTCCTCTCCTGCATCACTTCCTGCAGAGCCGCCCTTGCCTTTTCGACGGCTTTCGCGGCACGCGCAATTTCTTTTTTCTGATTGGCAATATACTCATCCATTTTCAGTACTGCAATCTTGTTTTCCCTTATCTTGCGCACGTCAATGATCTCCATGCGCAGCTTTACTCCCTCCTGCATGTAGAAAAAACGTCTTGCCTGCAGTTCATCCATCTTTTTCTTTTCGGCATCCAGCCTCATATTTGCCTCGGCAAATTCCTGCTTTGCCTTATTCTCAAGCTTTTCCTTGATATCGAGAATGCCCTGCATCTTATAACGAAAAACTGCCATTCTATTCCTCCATGATATCAGCAATCTCCAAATTCAATCATTCCTCTTCCCGGAACAGACTCTCCAACTGCTCTACCGCTTCCTCAAAGCTGAATTTATCGTCAGTAGACTGCAAAAGGTACTCGTTTACGTCATCAATCATATCAATTGCCCTGTCAATGTTCGCATTGCTGCCTTTCTTATAAGCGCCGATGTTAATCAGATCCTCCGCTTCATTATAGGTAGCCATAATGTTCTTTAACTTTCCTGCCGCCTTTTTATGGTCACGGTCCGCAATCATGGACATACACCTTGAGATACTCTGCAATACATCGATTGCCGGATAATGATTTCTGTTGGCAAGCTTTCTTGTCAGCATGATGTGACCGTCCAAAATGCTTCGCGCCGTATCGGTAATCGGCTCGTTGAAATCCTCGCCTTCTACAAGGACCGTGTAAAGTCCTGTAATCGAGCCTTTCTCGGAACAGCCCGCACGCTCTAAAAGCTTCGGCATCTCGGAGTATACACTTGGCGGATATCCCCTTGTAACCGGCGGTTCGCCCGTCGCAAGTCCAATCTCCCTTTGTGCCATGGAAAAACGCGTGAGGGAGTCCATCATCAAAAGGACATCCTTTCCCTGGTCCCGAAAATACTCGGCAATTGCCGTCGCTGTCTTTGCCGCCTTATTGCGCTCCAGGGCAGGTCTGTCGGAGGTTGCCACCACGACAATCGAACGCCGCATACCTTCCTCGCCCAAGTCCCTTTCTATAAATTCCCTGACCTCACGTCCACGCTCTCCAATCAGTGCAATGACATTGATATCTGCCTTTGTGTTTCGTGCAAACATTCCCATCAGCGTTGATTTTCCGACGCCGGATCCTGCAAAAATCCCGATACGCTGTCCCTTGCCGACCGTAATTAACCCGTCAACCGCCTTCACGCCAAGGGATAACACGTCGCTGATAATCGTCCTGCTCATCGGGTCGGGCGGCGCTGCCTCCAGCGGATAACGCTTTACCGTATGGGGATCGGGCACGAAGCCGTCCACACAGCGGCCAAGACCGTCCAAAATCTTTCCGAGAAGACTTTCCCCCACCGACACGCTCAGCGGATAATTCATATTTTCCACAATACAGCCAAGCCCGATGCCTTCCGTATCCTCATAGGGCATCAGAAGTGTTTTTTTGTCCTTAAAACCCACAACCTCCGCCAAGACACCGTGTTTTTTCTCGGAATCCGTATAAATTTTACACATATCCCCCAATTTGGCATCCGGTCCCGAAGATTCAATTGTAAGTCCCACGACGTTCTCAACCTTGCCAAGCTTTTTGAAAAAGCTTTTGTTGATTACCATCTTATATTTCTGAAAGGATATTGTATCTTCCATTGGCTTTCTTCCTTTTCCTGTTTCTTGTATCAGTCAAATGTTCCCTACGGCTCATAGGATAACAGCCGAAGTTCCTCGTTTAACGCTTCCAGCTGTGTGCCAAGACTGCAGTCAAATACACCGCTTCCGGTTTCTATCATGCATTCGTTTTTGCCAAGCGTCGCATCCTCCAAAAGCTCCACATCATCGATATTAATGTTTGTGTTCTTAATCAGCTCCTTCTTCTGCATGCTCGCAAACGGAAAGTCCTCCTTTGAAACATGGACCAGATAGGTATTTCCGCCCTCGATATTGCGCATGGTATTCTGAATCAGATATACAATCAGCTCCCTGGAATTGCGAAGGCTTACATGGAAAATATGCTCATAAATTCCCGTAAGCGTATCAATAAATTTCGGCTCTAATTCCTTGACCTTATTCTCATATTCCTGCTCCAGCTTTTCCGATTTCCTTTTCACCTCGGCAAGCGCCTGTTCCCTCGCCTCGGCGACGCTGTTTAATCCGTCCTGGTGCCCCTGCGCAAAGCCTTCCTTCCTGCCCTGTTCAAGCCCTTCCTCATATCCCTGGCTTTTCGCCTCTTCCTGCGTTTTGGCACGCATCGCTTCAATTTCCGCGACCGCCTGCTGCTTCATGTCCTCAATTTCCGACTGTGCCTGCGCAATCATTTCTTCATAGGCAGGACCGGATGTCGCCGGCTGCTGTTCAGGCTCCTGCTCTCCATCCAGTTCGTCATCCTGCTCATACCCGATAATATTTCCCTCCTCATCGCGCATCAGTTCGGAAACCTCCACGGCATTAATGCCCTGTGTGAATCCCTCCACGAAATCCGGTTCCTCACCGCACTGTCTTGCAAGCTCCAAGGCAAGCTCTTTGAGCTTTGCCTCGGCTCTTGCGTTGGAGTCTATAATTCTTGTGTTTTCCGGGTCGACCACAACCCAGCCTGATTTTAATACACCGCCGTTATTGCCATTATTATACAACGATCTCGTCACCTCCGCCTCGAGAAATAACGATCTCAGCAGAATCCTCGAGCTTTCTTATGATATTTACAATCTTCTGCTGCGCTTCTTCAACGTCCTTCATACGGACAGGTCCCATAAATTCCATATCCTCACGGATCATCTCCGCAAGACGCTTTGACATATTGCTAAAGATAGCATTCTGCACTTCCTCCGCGGAGCCCTTACATGCAATCGCAAGGTCATTGTTATCAACATCCCTAAGCACACGCTGGATAGAACGGTCGTCGAGTAACAGAATATCCTCGAATACAAACATCTTCTTTCTGATTTCGTCTGCCAGTTCCGGCTCCTCGACCTCGAGTGTTTCCATAATATGCTTTTCTGTTCCTCTGTCTACCGTGTTCAAAATCTCTACGACTGCATCGACACCGCCGATAATCGTGTAATCCTGATTTACCAAAGAAGAAAGCTTTGACTCTAACACACGCTCCACCTCCTTGATAACATCGGGACTTGTTCGGTCCATTGTCGCGATACGCCTTGCTACGTCCGCCTGCTTTTCGGGAGCAAGCGCGCCTAAAATCTGGGCTGACTGTGCTGCCGACAGGTAGGAGAGGATGAGCGCAATGGTCTGCGGATGCTCATCCTGTATGAAGTTTAAGAGCTGTGACGCATCTGTCTTCTTGACGAATTCGAACGGTTTTACCTGCAGCGACGCGGTCAGCTTGCCGATAACGTCCATCGCCTTGTCTGCGCCGAGCGCTTTCTCAAGAAGCTCCTTCGCATAGCCGATACCGCCTTCTGCGATATACTGCTGTGCAAGGCAGACCTCATAAAACTCGTTGATGACTTTTTCCTTGACCTGTGTGGTCACGCTCTTTGTATTTGCAATTTCAAGCGTCAAATCCTCAATCTCGTCTTCCTTTAAATGCTTGAATATCAGAGAGGACTTTTCCGGTCCCAACGCAATTAACAGAATCGCCGCTTTCTGTATTCCTTTTAATTCCTCTTTATCAGCCATGATAAATTACCCCCAATCCTCTTCAAGCCAGTTCCTCAAAAGTATTGCAACCGCCTCGGGATTTTCTTCCACAAATGTTTCAATCAGCTTCCTTGCATCCGATTTCTGTTCTGTTGAGATGGTTTCAAGCTGGTCTGCCTGGTTTGACTCCAGCAAATCCTCAACCGCAAGCTCTTCTTCTTCCTCAACCTCTCTTCTGGTCCTCAGGCTCATGATAACCACAAATGCCAAAAGCGCAAGGATAATGATAATCAGCACAATCTGAATAATATCCTTGTAATCAATCTCCCTCTGAACCGCATCGATAAACTGCACTTCCTCGTACGCCACAAAGGTAACATTCCTTACCGGTATGCCGGTTGCATTTGCCACCATGCTGATGAGCTCGTCGTCTAATTCTATTTTTGTCTTTGCATTATTTGCAAGCTTATATTCTTCCCATGTAATACCGTCCAAGAGTCCCTGAAGCCTTACGTCATCCTCTCTTACGATACGGTATTTTACTGCGGCTACCGATACGGTACTGTTGTCATAGACAATCGTCCCGGTCGCTGCCGTTGTCTTGATAATCTCCTCGTTGGGGAGATAATCCCTTTTATGCTCATATGTATTTGCGTTTGTTCCGTTCTGCTCACTGATGAGGTAATCCATTTCAGAATTGGAATCCGTACCCGGAACGCCGCCCAGTCCATCCTGCGTATTCGAAGTATAAAGTTCCTCATGTGAGTACAACCCCTGCTCCATTCCTTCCGGGGCTGAATAATTATGCTGTGTGATTTCCTTTTGTGAGAAATCCATTGAAATATTTGTGCCGACCTCAATCTGATTAAACTCGTTTGTTCCTAAAAGAACCTGCCTGACCTCGTTTTTAATCAGGCTTTCCGCTTCCTGCTTGAGCATCAGCATTGTGTCCGCCTTCTCAATTGTCGAATAAGTCTGTTCTACCGGAAACCAAATGGTTCCGTCCACATCCGTAATGGTAATATTATCTGTCGTCTCGTTTCCAAGTCCCGTTGCGACAAGTCTTGCAATGGCTGCCGCATTCTCCTCGGTAAACTCCGCGCCCTCGTTAAGCTCTAAGAGCACGCTCGCATATGTATCGAGGTTTTGTGCAATTAATGTTCCGTTATCTTCCGGAATTGTGAGCTGGCATGATGCCGTTTTAACCGCCCTCATGCTCTCTACGTCCTCCTCTATCTGTGTTTCAAGATAGAGCTTGTAACGCTTCTGTTTGTCTGCCTCGGTGGTCGAGAACTTACCGTCAAGCACATCATCAAGCGTATATGCTGCCGTCGGAATATTGTTTGCGCCAAGCAAAAGGTTCGCATCTGCTACCTGTGTTGACAGTATATCAAACCGTAACCCGTCTGTCGATACTTTATAGGTTAAATCTTCCCCATCAAGCAAATCCCTGATTGTAGCGGCTTCCTTTGTGGACTCGCACGTTACAAGAGGTTCATATTTTTTCATTGTAAGCACTGCAATCAGAATACCGATTGCAAGCAGAACAACTGCTACCACTCCGATGATCAATGTTTTCTGTTTCGGCTGGAATTTGTTCCACCATTCTTTGAACTTCTCTAAAAGCTTTTTTCCAAAATCCAATACCTTGTCAACCATCTTAATCTCCTTCTCCTAATCCCCGTAACACTTCAGCCTTTGGCTTCCTGTTACTAATCCCCTGTCATTTTGCGCAGCTCCTTTTTACTCCCCGGGGAGCTGCGCCTTTTTACCAACCCTTATTAAATCGTAACAGTTCAGCCTTTGGCTTCCTGTTACACTAAATCTGCATCTGCATAATTTCCTTATATGCATCAAGCAGCTTATCGCGAAGCGCCACGGTGTAGTTTAGCGCCGCTTCCGCCTTTCCGACTGCAATCGTAAGATCGTGTGTATTCTCGGAAATGCCCATTGCCCATTTCAACTGCTCGTTTTCCTTATTGGAAAGAGCGATGTTTGTATCATTGATATTGCTCACTGCCGCGTCCAAAAAGGTACTGAATATATTATCCTCATCCTTCTCTTTTGACTGGTTTCCAAACAGTGTGTCGCGCACGGCGTCCGAGCTCACATTGTACAGGCTGTTAATATCGTTTGCTGCTGTCACTGTCATTTTATAACCATACTCCTTTCTTAACTTGCAAGTTTAGGCTGTCAGGCACAACCTTACTCCTCCATTCCTGCCCCTATGTATTAATTCATCTCAAGCCCCTTGAGCGCCATCGCCTTTGTCGCCTCAAAAGCTGCCTGATTTGCCTCGTATCCGCGGCTTGCATCAATCATGTTCGTCATCTCTGTTATGACATTTACATTCGGATAATGCACATAGCCGTTTTCATCGGCATCCGGATGCTCAGGGTCATACGCCATAACCTCCTTGGTCCACGTATCCTCATAAACACCGCCGATTTTCACGCCCTTCCCCTGTACGGAAAGCTCCGCGGAGTTTACGTAACCAATCGGTCTGCCGCTTAAATTGCTGAATGCCGTATCCAGCATATGTGAGAAATTGCGCTCCTTGATATCCGTCTTTTCCTGAAACGTAACGACCTTCCTCACATACGGCGTACCATCCTCTGTCCTTGTCGTATTGGCGTTCGCCATATTCTGCGAAATAATATCCATACGGTAGCGCTCCGCCGACATGCCCGATGTACTGATGTCAAACGTATCAAAAATTCCCATTTTCCTCTACCCCCGTTTCCTGCCGGTTTTACTTAAGCACGGACTGCAGCATTGAAAAGTCCTTGTTGACAAGCCCCATAAGCCCGTTATATTTTATCTGGTTTTCCGCGGCAATGCCGTTTTCCGTGTTGATATCCACATTGTTTCCGTCATATCTGTAGGAAAGCTCGGCATAATCCGTGTAGGTTTCAAAGTTGCCAAGTTCTTCCAGGTCAAGGTCTTTTACTTTGAAATCCACGGCGTCGCCGTTTGCCCTTGCAAACGCATGCTTAAGCTCTGTCTCAAAGCGGATATCTTTTCTTTTGTAATTTGGTGTGTTTACATTTGCAATGTTATTCGAGATCAGCGCTTCCCTTTTTGCAGTTGCATCCAGCGCTGTGCCCATCACATTAATGTAATCAAACACGTTGGAATTATTTAACATGCTTTTTTCCTCCTCCTCTGAACAATTTTCTGTAAACCGTTTTTGCAAATGGATTTACATAATATTTTTTATTTCCTTACTCTATTATAGATTATTTTCAGAATATTTCAAGTATTTTTTTCGTATTTTTGTGACATTATGTAAATTTTGTTTATTTTGTTATGTAAATCTCTATACTTTTCCGTTTTTTGTACAAAAAAAGCCCGTTTTTCCTCAAAAGCAGGCTTTTTTTGCTATTATTATAATTTTTCGAATTTTCTGTCAAATACAGCAATAGTGTTTTCCATTATTTATTCAGCTGACGCTTCAGCGCTTCAACTTCCTCAAACACCACATCGTTCAACACCTTGATATACGTTCCCTTCATCCCCGACGAACGCGATTCTATAACGCCTGCGCTCTCAAATTTGCGAAGCGCATTGACAATAACGCTTCTTGTAATACCGACGCGGTCCGCAATCTTACTTGCAACCAAAATGCCCTCCGTGCCGTTGAGTTCGTCAAAAATATGCGTAATTGCCTCCATCTCTGAGAACGAAAGTGTGGAGATTGCCGATTTCACAACTGCCACCTTACGGTTTTCCTCCGCGCTCTCCTCGCTCACCGCGCGCAGCATCTCAAGTCCAACTACCGTCACGCCATACTCACAGAGAATAATATCGTCAATATCATACTGCTCATTGCACTTGTAGATAAAAAGCGTGCCAAGCCTTTCCCCCGCAATCTCAATCGGAGTGATGACTGCCTGAAATTTTCTGATATCAGGGCTCTCAAAGCCAAGCGTTGCAAGATTGACATTTTCCTTTGTGGAAAGTACACCCAAAAGCCGCTCATTCAACATCGGGTCGACAAATCCGCCCACCGTACTCTCAACAAGCTCTTTCAGTTCCTCAACGCCTTCGCATTTTCCAACGCCGAGCACTTTTCCCTTTTTGCTGATTACCAAAACATTGGAGCTCACAATATCGCGTATTACCTTGCAGATATCGCTGAACACAACTTTGCTGGAATTGGTATTGTGCAGGAGCTTTCCAATCTTCCTTGTTTTGTCTAACAGTTGTACACTACTCATAATAACGAACCTCCGGATTATCCATAAAAATGATTGCTGAAAATCCCTTATATATAAGTAGAATTTTATCACACCAATTTTTATTTTTCAATAGTTGGCGGTAATTTCCCGCTGTTTTTCATAAATAAATAATAATTTGGGTCATTTTAAGAATTTTGTAAACAGGAGCTTTTTTTGATACATTCTGGAATTTATGCCTCCTGCGGCTTTTCTTCCAGTTTCTTTACAAAACCGCACTGTTCGTCAGCGCAGACCAGTTTATTTCCCTTCACCAGCATTACCCCGCCGCAGCGCTCGCATTTTTCTTTGGAAGGACGCTGCCAGACCATAAAGTCACAGTCAGGAATTGCTTCACACCCGTAATACTTCCTTCCCTTCTTCGTCTTTCTAATCACGACTTCCTTTCCGCACTTCGGACAGGAAACACCGATTTTTTCAAAATACGGCTTTGTAAAACGACACTCCGGAAAGCCGGGACAGGCGAGGAATTTCCCATGCGGACCGTATTTGATAACCATGTTTCTGCCGCACACATCACACAGCTCATCGGATACTTCGTCCGCAATTTCTACCTCGTCCAACTCTTTTTCCGCCTTTTGGACGGCTTTCTCCAAATCCGGATAGAAGTTTGAAACAACCGTCTTCCAATCAAGGGTTCCTTCCTCCACCTTGTCAAGCAGCGCCTCCAGATTTGCCGTGAAATTCACGTCCACAATGGAAGGGAACGCATCCTTCATCATATTGTTGACCACTTCGCCAAGCTCCGACACATACAGGTTTTTGTCTTCCTTTACGACATAGCGTCTCGCGATAATCGTCGTGATAGTCGGCGCATAGGTACTTGGTCTTCCGATGCCAAGCTCTTCCAGCGCCCGCACAAGCGATGCCTCCGTATAATGCGCAGGCGGCTGCGTAAAGTGCTGCCTGGAATCAAAGCTTTCCAGCGTAAGCCGCATTCCCTTTGTGATATCCTTCACAAAAGTATTTCCCTCCGCTTTATCCTCCTCGTCATCCTTATAAACACTCATAAATCCGTCAAAAACAAGTTTTGATGCCGCCACCGTAAAACGGTGTCCGTTTGCGTCAATCCTGACAGATGTCGTTTCATAATTTGCATTTGTCATGCGGCTTGCCACAAAGCGTTTCCAAATCAGCTGGTAAAGCCGGAACGGATCCCTGCCAAGCGACTCCTTCAACGCCGCCGGAATATTGGCAATATCCGTTGGCCGGATTGCTTCGTGCGCGTCCTGTATCTTTTTCCCGTTTTTTTTCTCCGCGGTCACCTCTGCCGCATACTGGTCCCCGTAATTTGCACTGATATAATTTTTGGATGCAATCACCGCTTCGTCCGACACGCGTGTCGAATCGGTCCTAAGATAAGTGATAATACCGCTTTCATAAAGCTGCTGCGCAATCCGCATTGTTTTCTGTGTTGAAAAGTTTAAGGTTTTGCTTGCCTCCTGCTGCAGGGTCGAGGTCGTAAACGGGAGCGGTGCCTTTTTGGTACGCTCGCCTTTTTTGACATCCGTTACCTCAAAGACTGCCTTATCAAGCTCCAAAAGAATTGCATCCATCTCGTCCTTTGAAGTAATATCGGTCTTCTTATCGCCCGTTCCGTAATATTTCGCAATCAGCGGCTTTTTTTCGCCCTTGATTTTAAGTGCCGCATCAAGCGTCCAGTATTCTTCCGGAATAAAGGCGTTAATTTCCTCCTCCCGGTCACAGATAATGCGCAGTGCCACCGACTGCACGCGCCCGGCACTAAGTCCCCGCTTGATTTTTGCCCACAGCAGCGGAGAAATCCGGTATCCCACCATTCTGTCAAGCATCCGCCTTGCCTGCTGGGCATCCACAAGGCTCATATCAATCTCCCTTGGATTTTTAAGCGACTCTTTTACCGCGTTTTTCGTAATTTCATTAAACGTAATGCGGTATACTTTTTTATTTTCCAGCTTCAATGCAATATACAAATGCCATGAGATTGCCTCACCTTCACGGTCCGGGTCAGTTGCAAGATATACTTTGTCCGCTTTCTTTACTTCTTTCCTAAGCTTCGCCAAAATATCCCCCTTGCCCCGGATTGTGATATATTTGGGTTCATAATTGTTTGCAGCGTCAAAGCCTAACTGGCTTTTGGGCATATCCCTGACATGCCCGTTGCTTGCAAGCACTTCATAGTTCGTACCCAGAAATTTTTTTATCGTTTTAACCTTGGCAGGCGACTCCACGATAACCAAATACTTTGCCATATTGTTCCCCCACTCTGTTTATTAAACACTTATGCCGCGTCTAACTGCTTTCGATTTACCACTATAAACTAATTTTTTCCCTATGGCAAGTAAAATTTTTATTTTTCATTAAATATTCATCATAGAAGTGAAACGGATTTAATGTTTTAATGCAATGTCGTCCCTTAATTTATATTGCCCTCCTGTCCTCTCAATCATACCGCCCAGCTCCAATTCCATAAGCCCTTTACAGATATCCGCAACCGTTTCTGTATATCCCTGCTCACGCAAAAGCATGATAATGGTGTCCTGTGTTACAGGAAGAATATCAAGGAGACCACAGATAGCCCTCGATAACGGTGTCAGGTCTTTTACATTTATATAGGAAGAAACGCCTTTCTTTTTGTCGTCCTGTGCGTTTGTTAAAACTTTATCCCATCCCATATCATTTATGATATCCTCAGCACACAATGCTGCCGACGCTCCCTGCCGCAGGAGCAGGTTACAGCCGCGGCTTAAATTGTCCGTGCAGCGTCCCGGAACGGCATATACCTCACGTCCCTGCTCAAGCGCCATATCCACGGTAATGAGCGTGCCGCTTTTTTCCCGTGCCTCCACGACCAAAACCGCGTCGGCCAGTCCGCTGATAATTCTGTTCCTTGGCGGAAATAACATCGGTTTTGGCTCCGTTCCAACGGGATATTCCGATAGTACGCCGCCGCACACTGTCAGCCTTTCGTACAGTGGCCTGTTGGATTTCGGATAAACCACATCAACACCGCACCCCAAAACCCCATAAGAACGCGCACCGGCATCCAGCGCCGCACGCTGACTGATACCGTCTATGCCAAGCGCCATGCCGCTGATAATGTTTATCCCCCGCTTTCCCAGCCCCTGCGCAAGCGCGCCTGCCATACAGTGCCCGTACTCGCTGCATTTTCTTGCCCCGATAACTGCCACCGCGGGAACTTCCCCGTCCGGAAGACTGCCCCTGTAAAACAATCCGAACGGCGGGTCCGGTATCTGGAGCAGTTTTTGGGGAAAATCGTCTGCATTACAGAAGGTATAGTTTATGCCTGCCTTTTGCAGCATCTCATAGACCCTGTCGGGGGACTGCTCCTTTTTTGCCTGCTTCACCCGCCCACTGTCCTTTGCGCCAAGTAAAAACAGGATATCGCCCTCTGACATGCGGTAAATGTTTTCCGCCGTTTTTGCGGTCTCCAAAAGCTTATACTTACCTGCCGCGGAAAGAAACCGGATGGAATCAAGCCAGCAGGCATATTGTTTTTCGCGTTCGTTCTTTGTCATAATCCCCTAATCAACTCCAGTATTTTGTGTCATTCATCCGATAGCAGGCTGCTTCACTTAGGTGACCGCAGCCAATCTGTTCTACGCCCTCCAAATCCGCAATTGTCCTTGCCACCTTGATAATTTTATGATATGCCCTTGCAGAAAGGTTCATGCGGGTGAAAATCTGCTCCATCAGCTCCTGTTCCTTTGCGCCAAGCGGACAGAAGCGTTTGATGTCACCGCCTGCAAGCTCCGCGTTAAAATGGTATTTTGTGCCCTGATAGCGCTCCAGCTGCCTGTTCCTGGCGCCAATCACACGCGCTTTTATATCGGCGCTGCCTTCATTTGCCCCATTAGCGGACAGCTGCTTTATGTCAACCTTGGGAGCTTCCACCGTAATATCAATCCTGTCCAAAATCGGACCGGATATTTTAGATAAATAGCGCTTTACCTCGCCCTCTGAACAACTGCACTGGTTTCTGTTTGGGAAATACCCGCAGGGGCAGGGATTCATTGCTGCCACCAGCATAAAATCCGCGGGATAGATAAAATTTCCCCGTGTACGCGCAATATGGATTTTTTTGTCCTCTAAAGGCTGTCTTAGGATTTCGAGCGTGCTCCTTCGAAATTCAGGGAGCTCGTCCATAAAAAGTACACCGCGATGTGCCAAAGAAATGATACCGGGTTTGGGAATGCGCCCGCCGCCCGCAAGCGCCTGCTCCGAAATCGTGTGGTGCGGAGCCATAAACGGTCTTTTTGTGATGAACGGCCTGCCGTTTTCAAGCATTCCCGCCACACTGTAAATCGTGGACACCTCAAGCCCTTCCGTTGTGGAAAGATCGGGAAGTATGGAGGGAATGCGTTTTGCAATCATGGTCTTTCCTGAGCCTGGCGGTCCAATCATTAAAATATGGTGAAAACCCGCCGCCGCAATTTCCACGGCACGCTTTACCGACTCCTGCCCGTTGATGTCCGCAAAATCCAAAATTTGCCCGTCCGTTCCCAGGCAGCCGTATGCCATACCGGCTGCAGGCGGTATGAGCGACGCTTTCTTCTCCTCGTCCGCCTTTAAGTAACCGATTGCCTCCTGAAGCGTCGAGACACCAATTACTTCCATGCCGCCCTCCCCTGCCTCTTTGCACAAAACGGCACCCTCGCTCACATTTTCTTTGGGAACAATGCAGCGTCTTAATCCACTGTCTTTTGCACAGCCCACAATCGGAAGCACGCCCCTCACCGGCTTAATCTCCCCGTTTAACCCAAGCTCACCGATAATCAGCGTGCCGCTTACGCTCTCCTTTGGTATGACGCCAAGCCCCACAAGGATTCCGACGGCAATCGGCAAATCATAGGAGGCGCCTTCCTTGCGCAGGTCAGCCGGCGAAATGCTGACCGTCAGGTGGATTGCCGGGATTTCCACCATCGCATTTTTCAACGCCACCTTCACACGCTCCCTTGCCTCGCGCACCTCATTGCCAAGCTGGCCTACCATCTCAAAGCCCGGCATTCCCTTTGCGACGTCGGTTTCCACCATACAGAGCGTGCTCTCAATGCCTGTCACTGCCCCTGTTATTACACTGCTGTACATAAAAATGTTATCCTCCGTTTGCTGTGTTTCTTTATGAACCTCACTTGTTTAAGTCACAGCAGGGAGAATAACATACTATTTTTCTTTTGGCAATCGCTTTGCCAAAAAACGCATCTGAAATGTCAAAATTAATACAGTTTTGCATCCTCGAGTCCGGCCTTTAGTTTTCCTAATGCCTTTTTTTCGATTCTGGATACGTAGCTTCTTGAGATGCCAAGCAGCTTCCCGATATCCTTCTGTGTAAGCTCCTCTCCGCCAAGCGAGCCGTCAAGCACGCCGTAACGCAGCTTAATGATATGGCGCTCGCGTTCGTCAAGCCGCTCGTCAATCAGTGTGTAGAGGCATTTAAGCTTTGCCGACATATCCATGTCTTCTATGATATCGCCCTGCTCCTGCTCGCAGACGTCAATGAGGTTAATTTCGTTCCCCTCCTTGTCGGTACCTATGGGCTCGTAGAGCGATATTTCCCGCGTCGTCTTTTTTCTTGCCCGGAACATCATCAGAAGTTCATTGTCAATACATTTTGCGGCGTATGTCGCAAGGCGGCTGCCCTTCTCGGGCTTAAACGTGTTTACTGCCTTAATCAGCCCGATTGTACCTATCGAAATCAAGTCCTCTATATCCTCACCGAAGCCCATATATTTCTTTGCCACATGTGCCACAAGGCGAAGATTCCGCTCAATCAGGATCTGTCTGGCATCATGGGAGGCTGCTTCGTCGTCACCGTGCATTACGCTTAAATACCGGGTTTCCTCCTCTGCGGATAACGGTTGCTCAAAGGTCTTCAAAAGAGCGCCTCCGTGACTTATTTATCTTATTCTATGTCACGGGGCGCCCCTAAGTGCCTTTCCAAATTAAATTTTCATAAACAGGATTTTTGCATCAGGCGGTATCCGAAAGAAAATCCGCTAAAACGACATTGCTGATATCGATTCCCTTTTCCGTTAAAAACCAAAAACCGCCCTTTTTTGCAAGGCAGCCTGCGCCGCTCCATTTTTTTAAGGTTTTTTCCCAAATCTGCTCCAATCGTTCCCCAAAGGTTCTTTCAAACTCCGATATTGAGATTCCTTCCATTCTGCGAAGCCCCAAAAACACAAACTCCTCCATCAGCTCCTGCTTCGTCAAAAACACTTCCCCGCATCTTAAACTGTCAGGTCTTTTACTGTTTCTAATATAGTCCGCGAGATTATCCGTATTCTGATATCTGTAATTTCCTACCGTGGTAGAAGCGCCAAGTCCCAGACCGATGTAATCCCTGATATGGTCGCAGCCTCTCTGCCAGTAAATTTGGTTGTGGCGGCTTTCAAACCCTTTTCTCGCATAATTTGAAATCTCATAGCGCACGTAACCCTGCTGCGCCAAAAGCCGCTTTGTCTCATGATACAGGAAACGGTCTGTCTCCTCGTCTGGAAGCGGCGGATACTGACTGATTTGGTCAAATAACGGTGTCCCCTCTTCGACCATGAGACTATATGCCGAGATATGCTCTGGCTTTGGCTCCAGCGCCATTACCGTTTGGAGCGTCCGAAACCAGGTATCGGGGGTCTGACCGGGGAGCGCCGACATTAAATCGACATTGATATTACCATAACCTGCACATCTTGCCCATTCATAGGTTGCCAAAAAGTCCTCATATGTGTGAATACGCCCCAGTAGCCTTAATTCCCTGTTATCCGCCGACTGCAGTCCGATGCTCAGGCGGTTTATCCCTGCGTCCTTTAAATATTCCAGGCTTTCTGGCGAAGCCGTCCCAGGATTAAGCTCCATCGTAATCTCAGCGTTGTCCGCCACATGGAAATGTGCCCGAACCGTCGAAAGGCAGTCTTTTATCTGCTCCTTTGCGACGCAGGAAGGCGTACCCCCGCCAAAAAAGACGGTCTGTACCTCATATTCCCCGTAAAAAGCCGCCGTGGCTTTCAGTTCCTCATTCAGCGCTGCCATATACGCGTCCTTTACGGCATCCTCAGCAGGAAAGGACAGGAAATCACAATAGACGCACTTTCTAACGCAGAACGGGATATGAATATAAATGCCTAACTGACCCATATGCTTACTTCCCGCTGTCAAGCTTTAACACGGACATAAACGCCTTTTGCGGAATTTCCACATTTCCGATTTGGCGCATGCGCTTCTTGCCTTCCTTCTGCTTTTCGAGAAGCTTCTTCTTACGCGTGATATCACCGCCGTAGCACTTGGCAAGAACATCCTTACGCATTGCCTTTACAGTCTCCCTTGCAATCACCTTGCCGCCGACTGCCGCCTGAATCGGAATCTCAAACAAATGGCGCGGGATTTCGTCCTTTAGCTTCTCACACATCTTTCTGCCGCGCTCATATGCCGAATCCCTGTGCACGATAAAGGACAGTGCGTCAACCTCCTCTTTGTTAATCAATATGTCAAGCTTGACAAGCGGAGCCTGCTCATAGCCCTTGATATCATAGTCAAATGACGCGTATCCCCTTGAGCGTGATTTGAGCGCGTCAAAAAAGTCGTAAATAATCTCATTTAACGGCAGTTCATACTTTAAGAGCGCCCTTGTCTCCTCCACGTAATCCATGCCAAGGTAGCGTCCGCGCCGCTCCTGGCATAGCTCCATAATCGAGCCGATAAACTCCGTCGTCACCATAATTTCCGCGCTGACAATCGGCTCCTCCATATAATCGATTTCAGACGGATCCGGAAGATTGGAGGGATTGGTAAGCGCAAGCATCTCGCCGTTCGTCTTATACACCTTATAAATAACCCCCGGCGCCGTCGTGACAAGGTCAAGACCGTACTCGCGCTCCAGCCGCTCCTGGACAATTTCCAAATGCAAAAGCCCCAAAAAACCGCAGCGGAAACCAAATCCCAAGGCAACAGAGGTTTCCGGCTCATAAAACAGCGACGCATCATTTAGCTGCAGCTTTTCCAGCGCGTCACGCAAATCCGGATACTTTGCACTGTCGGCAGGATACAGACCACAGTACACCATGGAAAGCACCTTTTTATAACCGGGCAGCGGCTCTTTACACGGATTTTCGGCATCCGTAACAGTATCTCCCACCGCGGTATCCTTCACGTTCTTAATGGATGCCGTAATATATCCTACCATCCCTGCGGACAACTCCTCACAGGGGATAAACTGCCCCGCGCCAAAATACCCGACCTCAACCACGTCTGCCGTCGCACCGGTTGCCATCATCCGGATTTTTGTACCCTTGGCGACATGTCCCTCCTTGACGCGGCAAAATATAATAACCCCCTTATAGGAATCGTAGAGGGAATCAAAGATAAGCGCCTGGAGCGGATTGTCCCTGCTGCCGCCCGGAGCCGGGATTTTTTTGACAATTGCCTCAAGCACCTCCTCAATCCCTACTCCGTTTTTTGCCGAAATGAGCGGCGCGTCCTGCGCCTCAATGCCAATGACATCCTCTATCTCGTTCTTTACCCAGTCGGGGCGCGCACTCGGGAGATCTATCTTGTTGATTACGGGAAACACATCCAAATCATGGTCAAGCGCCAAATAGACGTTTGCGAGCGTCTGCGCCTCAATGCCCTGCGCCGC
>DKYC01000052.1 GCA_002492295.1 Lachnospiraceae bacterium UBA7110 | reverse complement strand
AAGTTCTTTGTATTGCATTGAAAATGTCAATTTTAATTTCCATGATATTTTTTATAGCGGCATTTTTCTTCCCACGGGTATTCATGCAGGTATTTACAAATGAAATGCCTCTGATTGAAGCAGGAATCCCATACCTTCGGATTGTAAGCTGGTCATACCTGTTTATGGGATTTTCACAGATTTATCTCTGTATTATGAAAAACAGCGGCAGGACAACCAAAAGCACAATATACGGTTCTTCCGCATTGGTATTGAATATCCTGTTAAATGCTATCCTTATATTTGGCTTGTTAGGATTTCCACAAATGGGGATTGCCGGAGCAGCTTTGGCAACAACAATATCAAGGGCAGTCGAATTGTTCCTTACCATTTTTGAAAATGTAAAAACAGGTGTTGTCCGGGTAAGATTAAAATATTTTTGTTCCAATTTCGTCCGGTTAAAACGAGATTATTACCGTTATACAATGCCGGTATTAGCAAACGAATTGGTTTGGGGCTGCGGCTTTACCATGTTTTCCGTAATCATGGGACACCTTGGTAGTGACGCAGTAGCTGCAAATTCAGTCGCTAATATTGTGAAAAACATTATTGCTTGCGTATGTTTTGGAATCAGTACCGGCAGCGGCATTTTAGTCGGCAATGAACTTGGCAGCGGCAATCTTGAAACAGCAAAAAAATACGGCAGGCTGCTATGCAAAATATCATTGATTACCGGGGCTGTTTCCGGAGTTTTCGTTTTATTGTCAAGCCCTTTGGTTTTGATGTTTACTACAAGCCTGACAGAACAAGCCCATGCCTATTTACAGATTATGTTATACATATGCTCCTACTATATGATAGGGAAATCCATTAACTCTACAGTAGTTGCAGGAATTTTTTGTGCAGGCGGCGATACAAAATTTGGATTGATATGTGATGCCATAACCATGTGGATTATCATTATACCGCTTGGGGCATTTGCCGCATTTGTCTTACATCTTCCAATACTGGCAGTTTATTTTTTACTGAATTTGGACGAATTTATTAAACTACCTGCCGTTTACAGGCATTACAAACAGTACAAATGGGTGAAAAACCTGACTACAAACTAACAACAAGGAGGAAAATTCCTCTGCTCCTGCATAGGCAGTCGCATTTTTCCTTCGGAAAAACAAGGAGGAACTTATGAACCAAAAAGAAAGAATGTTGAATGGTCTGCCTTATAAGGCATGGCTTGATGGTCTTGAAGAGGAACGGGAAGCCTGCAAGCAGTCAGTCTATGAATTGAATCTCCTGCCACCGAAAGAAAGGGGGCGGATTCCCGAACTGCTTGGAGAACTGCTTGGAAAGACAGGGGAAAATGTCTGGATAGAGCCGCCTTTTCATTGCGATTATGGATGGAATATTGAAGTAGGCAATCATTTTTTTGCAAATTATAACCTCACAATCCTTGATGTAGGAAAAGTCACAATCGGGGAAAATGCACAAATTGCACCCAATGTATCCATTTACACGGCAGGGCACCCGATACACCCGGAAAGCCGCAACTCCGGTTATGAATACGGTATACCTGTCACGATTGGCGATAACGTATGGATAGGCGGTAATGCGGTCATACTTCCGGGAGTGACGATTGGAAATAATGTTGTAATCGGGGCAGGGAGTATTGTGGCAAAAGACCTTCCTGACAACGTAATTGCAGCAGGTAATCCTTGCAGGATTATTCGTGAAATAACGGAAGAAGATAGGATTTACTACTTCAAAAAAAGAAAGTTTGATACAGAATCTTGGACTGATATGGAGAAAAACAGAACATGAAAACTGAACATATTGCAGTATCCTAACCAAACAACCGGTTTTCAGTCTTATTTTCTTTCTTTTCAAGAAGAATGCAGGTTGGAGATTATGAGTAAACCCGAAATGGAAGATACGGAAAAGCCACTTACCCGTACAGGGTATGCACATATTGCTCTTTCCGCAGGAACAAAAAACGCGAAAAATAAATCATGATAGGAGCAAATGAAAATGAAAGCAGTGGTTGCAATTGATTCACTCAAAGGCAGTTTATCATCCTTAGAAGCAGGAAACGCAATTCGTGAAGGGATAAAAAAGGCAATGCCGGACGCCGAAGTACGCGTCCGGCCACTCGCTGACGGCGGTGAGGGCACAGTAGATGCGCTCACCTTAGGAATGGGCGGTAAGCTGGAATGCATATCCGTAACAGGACCTGTAGGCAAGCCTGTAGAATGCACATTTGGAATCATCGAGGACACTAAGACCGCTATTGTTGAAATGTCCGGTGCCGCAGGAATCACACTTATCGCAGAGCAGGACAGAAATCCGCTGAACACCACCACATACGGCGTAGGTGAAGTGATTAAAAATGCGATTTCAAAAGGGTGCAGACGATTTATCGTCGGAATCGGAGGAAGCGCCACAAACGACGGCGGAATCGGTATGCTTCAGGCATTAGGCTACGGAATGCTCGATAAGAATGGTAAGCAGGTTCCGTTTGGTGCAAAAGGATTAAAAGAGCTTGAAGCCATCACGGACGACGATGTCCTTCCAGCGTTAAAAGAATGCACTTTCCGAATTGCCTGCGACGTGACAAATGTTTTATGCGGAGAACAGGGCTGCAGCGCAGTTTTTGGACCGCAAAAGGGCGCAACCCCGGCAATGATTATGCAGATGGATAAATGGCTTACTGATTACGCAAAGCTGACTTGCGAAAAATATCCCCATGCTAATGCAAAGCAGGCAGGAACAGGAGCCGCAGGCGGGTTGGGATTCGCCTTTCTTTCCTACACCAATGCCGTGTTGGAATCTGGAATTAAGATTGTTTTGGAAGAAACAAAACTGGAGGATGATATTGCCGCATCCGATATTGTCATCACCGGAGAAGGAAGACTGGACGGACAGACAGTATTTGGAAAAGCGCCAACCGGCGTCGCAGGACTTGCCAAGAAATATAACAAAAAAGTCATTGCATTTTCCGGCTGTGTGACAGACGATGCCACTGTCTGCAACGAACATGGAATTGACGCATTTTTCCCGATTCTGCGAGACATACAGACTTTGCAGGAAGCAATGGATCCTGACAATGCAAGAAAAAACATGCGCAATACGGTTGAACAGGTTTTTCGTCTGATTAAAAGTTTTCAGGAATAGATGTATTTTCATTATTTAAAAAAATCCCCCGCAATTCCTGCGAGGGATTTTTATCAGCTATGTATTGTTTACATAATCTTTGTAATCATTGCTTCCTGTTCTCTCTGCTTTTTGAACATTGCAATCTGCACTTTCTGCAAATTTTCGTCACGTTTTAAGTCAGTAGACGCTTTTGCCATATCCAAATCTTCGATACGGCTCTGTGCTGCTGTCATATTTTCATAAGCAACCTGATTGGAACGCTCTCTTGCGGCAAGTCCGTTTGCGCTTGCTCCTAACTTGCTTCTGTCTGAGCTTACCTTCTCAATCGCCCTGTCAATCGTGTCAAGGTCGAAATTCCCACTTGTTACATTAAATCCGGCAATACCGATTGCATCAAGACTTCCATCACCGAGCTGAATTCTACTGCCCTTTCCTGTAGGATTGCTTGCAATCTCCATTGTTGCATAGCTGCCATCCAAAAGTTTTGTCTCATTGTAGACGGTATTCTTTGCCGCCTCGCCGATTCCTGCCATCTGCTGATTGATTTCATCCTGTATGATTTTTCTGTCATCCTCACTGTTGGTACCGTTCATTGCCCTTATGGCAAGTTCCCTGATACCCTGCAGTCGTTCCATGATGCTGTCATAACCGCCGTCCGCAATGTTTGTGACATTGATGCCCTCACGGGTATTTCTCGTTGCCACGTCGGTAGCGTTTGCATTCGCTTTCAGCTTATTGGCTATCGCCATTCCCGCTGCATTATCAGCCGCTTTGTTTATCTTTTTGCCACTTGCAATCTGTCCGTATCCGGTCACTGCGTTAATTCTTGAAATGCCGCTCATAACAATCACCCTTTCTTACAAATCCTGCTTTCATTACATTTTGCAAATAACATAATCTGTTGTTTTTATCATATCTTATTCTATTCGTTTTGGCAATATCTGTCAGCAGCTTTTTAACGGATTTTTTATATGTTTTTATACACGCAGGAATCCAAACCGGACTGTGGAAAAGCGTTCCCCCGCTTATAACTCAAGGTTCGACATACGGATAACAAAGTCTGTGTAAATTCCTGCCGGAATGTCCTCCGTAAAACTGTATTCTTTCATATCATCCTGTGTGAAATTGTATACCATAACCCTCGTCTTTTCGGCATCTACGAGCCAGTATTCGCGCACGCCTGCAGAACGGTATTTAAACAGCTTCGTCGTATAGTCAATTCTTCTGCTTGAAGGCGACACGACCTCAATAATCCAGTCAGGCGCACCATTGCACCCCTTATCATCCAGTTTATTGGAATCAAGGATTACACTGATATCCGGTTCCAAATAGTTTTTATCATCCGCATCAATAAATACGCCAAACGGGGCAATGTCAACTTCTCCCTTCCCGTTATTTCTCCTGATATGTTCCCGTATCGTTGCAAAAAGCTCACCGACAATTCTCTGGTGATTTCTCGTGGACGGCGCCATGTAATAAACCTTTCCGTCAATCAGCTCAGCCCTCTGCCCGTCGGGAAGATCGTATATGTCATTAATTGTATAGGTATTTAATTCTGTTAATGCCATTTTCATTCTCCTTATCCTTATCCGTAATATTGCGTGTATTCGTATTTGATTATAACCTATCTTTCGACAAAATAAAACCCCAAAGAACAAATCTTTGAGGTTTTATTCAGAAAACATTGTCCAATTATGATGTTGTATCATAATACTTG
>DKYC01000105.1 GCA_002492295.1 Lachnospiraceae bacterium UBA7110 | reverse complement strand
TTATTTAAAAACATTTATACTAGTATGTTATTTCTGCAGTGAAAACTGTTCAATAAGACCATTCAAAATCGTTGCCTGTGCGGACAATTCCTCGCTTGTTGCGGATGCTTCCTCGGCGGTTGCCGCGTTGGTCTGTACAACCTCGGAAATCTGGTCGATTCCGTGCTCTGCCCGGCGCATTGCTTCCGCCTGGTCTTCAACCATTGTCTTAAGATCCTTAGAGAAATCAGCAATTTCCTTAATTCCCTGTACAACGGATTCTATCGCGTTTGCGGCATTTTCCGCGGCTCTGTTTCCTTCCGTAACCTCCCGGATTGAGCTTCCGATTAATTCACGGGTATCTACGGCAGCCTGTGCACTCTGATTTGCCAGCACACGGATTTCATCGGCAACTACCGAAAAGCCGCGTCCCGATTCGCCGGCCCTTGCAGCCTCTATGGAAGCATTCAGGGACAGGAGGTTTGTCTGTGATGCAATGGATTCAATTTCTGAAATAATATCGCCAATCCTTGTGGAAGCCTCATTGATACGCTTCATTGCAGCAATCATGTTATTCATTTCGCTGCGGCTGTTGTCCGCCTGGTCAGCATAACGCTGTGCCTTTATGTAAGACTCGTCTGCGCTGAGTGCGCTCTTTTCCATTGTGGCAGTGATATCGGAAATGGTGGAATGTAAATCCATAACCGCGTTTGTCTGCTCGGTTGCGCCTTCCGCGAGGCTCTGCGATGCATCGGCGAGATCGCCGGAGCCGCTGGATACCTGGTTGGAAACTTCATTGATGGACAACAGGGTTTCTGTCATCTGGTCTCTCAATCCGCGCATGGAGACATATAATTTTTGAAAATCCCCGGTATACTTATCAGGGCATTTTGATTTGATATCATAATTCCCGCCTGCCATTTCACCCAGTACTTCACCGACATCGTGGATAATCTGATTCAGGGTGGCAGCCATTTCCGTCGCGTCCTTTTCCATATGTTCAATTTCATCGCCTGTGTTCACCATTGGGAACGGTGTGGAAAGATCGCCTGCCGCGAAGGTCTTGAGACGCTCGCCTAGTTTTCCTAAAGGAGAAGCAATTCCCTTTGCTATGGTTTTGCCCATTTTGGTCGCCAGTGCGATTGAAGCTGCAATAACAGCAACAATGATAATGGATAAGAGAATGCATGCGACAATCAGAGTGGCGGATAAGCGGTTTCCCTGTGTTACTTTAACATCCAGAAGCTGTTCAAGCTTTGTATAAATGCTGGTGTACACAGGAGACAGCTCGCTGAGTGCGATGTCCTGTGCCTGTCTGCACAGTTCCCTGTCGGTTGTCGCGCCAAGTTCCATGATTTGTGCATCCAGCTTCCAGTACTCATCCAGTTCCGCACGGATTGCATCATAGGTTTCCCTGCCATCTTTTGATACAACCGTATTTTCGATTTCCGCAAAGTATTCCTCAAATTTAGCTTTGCTTTCGTTATGCTGATTGACAACGGTATTGATTGCTTCCTCGTCATCATAACCGATTGCCGCGCGAAGGGAAGAACGAAGATCCGCAAATTCAAACATGGCTTTTCCGATATCGCCCTGTGCAAAACCGAAGTTTTTCAAGGCATAGGAGTACCTGCCTGATATAATAATCAAGGCAATTAACGCAAGTGCGGCTACGGCAGCCGTGATTGTTGCTACCTTAAAAAAAGATTTGGTCAGCTTTTTTTCAATGCTATCCCGTTCGTTCATATGTTACAATCTCCTTTCTGCTTTTAAAACAAAAAATTTTAGGACGTATTCCCCCCCTGATAACAGAACTCTGAATTTATTGGCTGTAACTGTAGAGGTACAGAATAGCTGCATAGAATTTTGCCACAATAGAGTCTTTCAATCATTTTTTTGGGAATTAACGTCGTATTCTATTATAGCGCATTCGAAAAAATATTCAATACCCATATAGTGATGTTTCACTAATAAAACAATCTGGAATTTTATATATTTGTATGTTTTGAATAACAAATGAGGACAGGTTCCTGTTTTGCCCTGGTAAACCATTTGGGGGAATCTTTCTATAATTTGCTTGCTAAATCGGATAGACAATACTATAATTTATTTGTGTTATCATGTATGTATGATTACCGGTAACATATTTTAACCTGATTTGAAAGGATGTTTCGTGATGGGGAAAAATGCGAAGTGGGAGAAGTTTGCGGAACTCATAGCACGTTGTTATAAAGCCGCGGAAAATGGAAATACTTTAAATGCGTGCTGGAATGACGCGTTTGATGCGCTTATGGATGTGATAGCGGCAGAGCGTATGACAGACAGCGGCTTTGCACGGGAGCTTGGGGATTTGGAAAAGCTCACGGATTTTAAATTTAATATAGAAGGATTAGTTTTGGATTATTTTGACAGGCTTTGGAAGGTGGGGGATTATCAGACGATATGCACCAACGGCGACAGAATCATAAGTGCGTTTGACTGGCATGTGGAGTCGTCGTCCCCAATCCGGACAAAGGTTGTCAATTCATTGATGAAAATGGGCAAGAGGGATGAGGCGGTTTCGTACTGTTTGGAATGGATTCAGGCGGAGCCGGAGGATGTGAATGCGGCGATGATTAAGAAAGCGCTGCTTGCAGATGCCGATTTACCGGAAAATGAAGTGCAGGCAGGTACGGAGGGAGAAGGAACATGTTAGCAAAGAATTTGGATTTGTGTGGGAAAACGATTTTGGTAACCGGAGCGGCAGGGTTTATCGGGGCAAACCTTTCCCTTGCGCTTTTAAAAGATGTTGAAAATGTCAGAATTATAGGCATTGATAATATGAACGATTATTATGATGTGTCGCTGAAGGACTTTCGGTTAAACCAAATCAAAGAACTTGAAAAAACAGTGTCAGGAAGTTTTGTGTTTGTGAAGGGCAGTATTGCGGACCGCAAATGTGTTGATGGGATTTTTGCGGCATACGAGCCATGTGTGGTAATTAATCTTGCAGCGCAGGCAGGCGTGCGCTACAGTATTGAAAATCCCGATGCTTATGTTGAGTCAAACCTCATCGGGTTTTATAATATATTGGAAGCTTGCCGCCACAGTTATGATGATGGGAAATGCGGTGTGGGGCATTTGGTGTATGCAAGCTCTTCTTCTGTATATGGAAGCAACAAAAAAATCCCGTATGCTACGGAGGATAAGGTGGACAATCCCGTGTCCCTGTATGCGGCGACGAAAAAGTCAAATGAGCTGTTGGCACACGCGTATTCCAAACTGTACGGGATTCCTTCAACGGGTCTTCGGTTTTTTACGGTGTATGGTCCGGCAGGGCGTCCGGATATGGCATATTTCGGATTTACCGACAAGCTTGTTAAAAATGAAACAATCAGGATTTTCAATTACGGAAACTGTAAGCGTGACTTTACGTATATTGATGATATTGTGACAGGTGTGCAGGCAGTGATGCAGTGTGCTCCGCTCCCCAATGAGGACGGCGTCCGATATAAGATTTATAATATCGGAAATAACAGGCCTGAAAATCTTCTGGATTTTGTGGGGATTTTGCAGGAGGAGCTTAAGGCGGCGAAGGTGCTTCCTGAGGATTATGACTTTGAGGCGCACAAGGAGTTTGTAGGTATGCAGCCGGGCGATGTCGAGGTTACGTATGCGGATGTGAGTGCGCTTGAACAGGATTTTGGATTTAAACCAAGTACCAGTCTTAGGGACGGTCTGCGTAAGTTCGCACAGTGGTATAAAGGGTTTTATGACTGAAATGATTGCAATTTCATGCTCTGATATTTATAATAGAAAATAGGCGGTACATTTTTTTATAAAAGGATTTGGAGGTTTTCAATGGATTTTAATAGAAAAAAAGTACGACTTGGTGATTTGCTTGTGGAGGCTGGTTCGATTACGCAGGAACAGCTTATGAACGCACTGGAAAAGCAGAAAAAGAACGGAATGAAGCTTGGCGTGACGCTTGTCGATGAAGGAATCATAACGGAGGATGACATTGCGGAGGCACTCAGCCGGCAGCTCGGCATTGAGCAGGTGGATTTGCAGAATATTAATGTTGATACTGCGGTGACAAAGCTTGTGCCTGTTAATATTCTGAAAAAGTATACGATGATACCGTTTGCGTTCAGCGAAAAGAATAAAAACGTGCTTCGTGTGGCGATGGAAAACCCGCTGGACACGTATGCGCAGGAAGATATTTCGATTATTACAAACTATCAGGTAGAGCCTGTGGTTGCGACGACCAGAAGTATCATGCTTGCGATTGACAAGTATCACGGACAGAGTGAGATGAAGACCGCTTTAAGCCAATACGCGAAGGAAAAGCGGCTTGAAGTTGAAGTGGACGAGCAGGAGCAGGAGGACATCAGCAGCTCCCCGATTGTAAAACTGGTTAAGGAAATGATTGACCTTGCCGTGCGCCAGCGTGCGTCGGATATACATATTGAGCCGATGGAAGAGTACATTCGTGTCCGTTACCGTATTGACGGTGTATTGCAGAAGAAGGCAACCTATAATGTATCAGTGCTTCCTGCAATTATTGCACGTATAAAAATCATTGGCGGCATGGATATTTCCGAGAAGAGAAAGCCGCAGGACGGACGTATCACGCAGGTGGTAGACCATGTGGAGTACGATATCCGTGTTTCCATTCTGCCGACAGTGTTTGGCGAGAAAGTCGTTATGCGTCTTACCGCGAAGATGGCGCTTACAAGGGAAAAGAGCCAGCTTGGCTTGAAACCCTATGAATTGGAACAGTTTGACTATATTATCAGCAACCCGCACGGTATACTGCTTGTTACGGGACCGACAGGTAGTGGTAAATCGACGACGCTTTATACGGCCCTTAGTGAATTGAATACAAACGACGTAAATATCATTACGGTAGAGGATCCTGTAGAGGCAAATATTGACGGTATCAATCAGGTTCAGGTCAATCCGAAAGCGGAACTGACGTTTGCAAGCGCGCTCCGCTCGATTTTGCGACAGGACCCGGATATTATCATGATTGGCGAGATCCGAGACGGCGAAACGGCATCCATTGCCGTGCAGGCATCCATCACGGGTCACCTGGTAGTCAGTACGCTGCATACGAACTCGGCGGCAAGCTCGATTACGCGACTGGAGGATATGGGCGTGGAGTCATATCTGATAGCGGATTCCGTGATTGGTGTTATCGCGCAGCGACTGGTACGGCGGCTCTGTCCGATGTGTAAAAAACCGAGGCAGGCGACAGAGGACGAAAAAAAGTTCATGGGCGTGGATGTGGAGAAGGACATCACGGTTTATGAGCCGTGCGGCTGTCCGAAATGCGATAATGTGGGATATAAAGGGCGTATCGGTGTGTATGAGATTATGAAAATGACGCCGACATTAAAAAAGATTATCAGTACAAGGCAGGGCGCTGACGTGCTCAAGGAGAAGGCAATCGAGGAGGGCATGAGAACCCTGCGCATGAGCGGTTCAGAGTATGTGCTTGAGGGCATTACCTCATATTCGGAGGTTGTCCGGATTTCGTTTGATTCATAGGTTTTGGATGGAATAAAAAGCGGAACTGTTTCAGTTCCGCTTTTTGGTTATAATACGGTATATCCTTTTTGCTTCAACACATTTTCCACTGCCTTGGGCTCTTCCGTGTGGAATACCATAATCGGCTTGCCGGACTGCCGGTTAAAGGACAGGTACAGGTAATCCAAATTGATGTTTCCATCACTGAGGGAGCCTAACAGTCTGTTGAGATTGCCGACTTCATCCGTGATTTCCACACCGATTACATTGACTGTGCGGCACAGATATCCGCCCTCGTTCAATGCTTTGCACGCCGTCTCCGGATTGGATACGACCATGCGCACAATGCCGTACTCGGCGCTGTCATTTGTGACGGAGCCGAGGATGTTGATCTGGCTGTCCAGCAGGATTTTTGTGATGTCCTGCATGGCGCCTTTTTTGTTTTCCGCGTAAATTGATAGTTGCTTTAACATTTGAAAACCATTTCCTTCCTACAGATTTTTCATAATAGAATGATACACTCGAGAACGGGATATGTCTTGTAAAATATCTCCATGTTATGCCATATTATGCAATTGCATATCCTGCCTCAAATGCGGCCTTGTTGATGTCAACTGTTTTTGGCGGAACGGTCTGCTCGATAACCTCAAGCCATTTTTCCTTCCCAAAATCCATACGCTTTGCGGCAACGCCGATGATAACCGTATTAAATACTTTCGGATTGCCGAGCTTTTTCGCCTCCGCCATTGCGTCCACCGCGATAACGTTGTGATTTTCCTTTAATGTTTCGATGATATTTTCCGGATACTGCGCTGCGCCTGTCACGACGGTAATCGGGTCAATGCGCTGGTCGTTGACAATGATAACGCCGTCCTTTTTAAGAAAATGCGCGTACCGCAGCGCCTCCAGCCGTTCAAATGCAATCAGCACGTCCGCCTGCCCCTCTTCGACAATCGGTTCCGAAACCAAATCGCCGTAGCGCACAAACGTAACGACACTTCCTCCGCGCTGCGCCATGCCGTGCACTTCGGAAAGCTTGACATCATAGCCCGCTTTTGTGGTAATGCCGCCGAGAATGCGGCTTGTCAGCAGCGTGCCCTGACCGCCGACGCCGACAATCATGATATTTTTTGTAGTCATTTCAAAATCCTCCTATTCTGTCCGTGCGATAGCATCAAATTTGCAGCGCTTCATGCAAAGTCCGCAGCCGTTGCACATCGTGTCGTCAATCTTTACCGTGCCGTCCTCGTTTTTCGTGATTGCCGGGCAGCCCGGAACAAGGCACATACCGCATTTTTTGCACTTTTCGGGGATTGCAACGCACTTTGCCTTTGTCGCCTGCGACTTTAACAGTGCGCACGGTGCGCATACAATGATGACCGAAACCTCGTCGCGTGCAACCTCGCGTTTTACAACTGCTTCCAGCTCATCAATATCAAACGCGTCCACCTCGTAGACATGCTCGACGCCGATTGCCTTGCACAAATGATAGAGGCTGATTGCCTTGGTTTCCTTGCCGTTTAACATTTTTCCAGTGGCGGCGTGATCCTGATGTCCCGTCATGCCTGTTGTCGAATTGTCCAAAATCATTACCGTGCCGGTTGCCTGATTGTATACCATGTTCATCAGTGAATTGACGCCTGTATGTAAAAACGTGGAGTCGCCAATTAATGCAACCCAGTTCTTGATATAATCTTTGCCCTTTGCCTTTTCCATGCCGTGCAGGGTGGAAATCGACGCGCCCATGCAGACGGTCGTGTCAATTACATTGAGCGGCGCAACCGCACCGAGTGTGTAGCAGCCAATGTCGCCTGCGCCGTGAATGCCAAGCTTTTTGAGTACGGAAAACGTACTCCGGTGCGGACAGCCGGGACATAATATCGGCGGACGTGCCGGAACCTGTGCGGCAGCGGTAAGGTCAGGCGTCTTTCCAAGCACGCGTTCGCGTATCATGTTTGCGCTGTATTCGCCCTGCAACGTAAAAAGGTCTTTCCCGGTGCATTCAATGCCCCACGATTTTACCTGCTCTTCAATCAGCGGCTCAAGCTCCTCAAAGATATAAAGCTTTTCCACCTTTGAGGCAAATTCCTCAATCAGCTTTCTTGGCAGCGGATGTACCAGACCAAGTTTTAAGACACTTGCGTCCGGCATTGCTTCCTCCACGTAGGTATAGGGAATACCGCTTGTGATAAAGCCGATTTTCGTATCCTTGTAAACTGCTTTGTTGATTGCAAAACTACAGGCATCCTCTGCCATTTGTTTTAGGCGGTTTTCCACATGGACGTGGCGTCCTTTTGCATTTGCAGGCATCATAACATGTTTTGCCGCATTTCGTTCGTAGGGCTTGTCAGGGACTTCCTGCCGCGGTTCCAATGTTACGGGACCCTGCGAATGCGCCAGTCTTGTCGTGGTACGAATCATGACAGGAGTGTCATATTTTTCACTGTATTCAAATGCAAGTTTTGTGAAATCCTTCGCTTCCTGCGAGTCGGACGGCTCTAATACGGGTACCTGCGCGACGCGCGCCACGCAGCGCGAATCCTGTTCGTTCTGCGACGAGTAAAGTCCGGGGTCGTCGGCTGCGACCAGAACCAGTCCGCCGTTTGCGCCGATATAGGAAACTGTATAGAGCGGGTCGCTTGCTACATTAACGCCGACCATTTTCATGGACGCCATTGCGCGCACGCCGCTGATGGATGCGCCGATTGCCACTTCCATCGCAACCTTTTCGTTCGGCGCCCACTCTGCATAGATTTCGGGATACTTTACAATGTTTTCGCTGATTTCGGTGCTCGGTGTGCCGGGATATGCGCTCGACACCTTGACACCTGCCTCATAAGCTCCACGGGCAATCGCTTCGTTGCCCAGCATAATTTTCTTTTCGCTCATTTGCCAAATCCTTCCTATTATTATGGTATCATGTTTGTTCTTTGCCTTTTTTATTGCCTATTTTATTATGATAGTGAAAAAATGCGTAGAAGTCAACGAAAAATATGATGAAAAGTATCTGAAAATGTATTATAGTAGAAAAGAGACCGGGTTTTACAGGAGATTGGAAAAAAATGATTGACGGAAATGGGGGATAATTATGACATTAAAGGAATTACCAATCGGAAAAACCGCCACGATTTTAAAGGTAGGCGGCGAAGGAGCGCTGCGCCAGCATTTTCTTGACATGGGCGTGATTCCGAACGCGGGTGTGCGCATGATTAAATACGCGCCGATGGGCGACCCCGTGGAGTTGCAAATCCATGGCTATGAGCTGACGCTGCGTCTTGCGGACGCGGAAAAAATAGAGATTACAAACGTGCGCGAGGAGGAAGATACGGCGCAGGATAAGGACAGGCGGCGCATGAAGGCGCAGCATCCCGGACTTGGTGAGGGTGGTAAATACCATGTAAAGGCGGACGAAAACCCGTTGCCGGGCGGGGAATGTATCACGTTTGCGCTTGCAGGCAACCAAAACTGCGGCAAAACGACGCTTTTTAATGCGCTGACCGGATCGAACCAGCATGTGGGAAATTTCCCCGGCGTGACGGTGGACAAAAAGGAGGGGGCAATCCGGGGGAAAACGGACACGCTTGTCACAGATCTTCCTGGCATTTATTCGATGTCACCCTATTCCAGTGAGGAGATTGTGACGCGTAATTTTGTGCTGGATGCGCATCCGAAGGGGATTATCAACATTGTGGATGCGACCAACATTGAGCGCAACCTGTACCTGACCATGCAGCTTTTGGAACTGGACATTCCGATGGTGCTTGCTTTAAATATGATGGATGAAGTGCGGGAGAACGGAGGCGCAATCCGTGTGAACGAACTTGAGGAGATGCTTGGCATTCCCGTTGTGCCGATTTCCGCGGCAAAAAATGAAGGCATTGCGGAGCTGACAGACCACGCTATGCACGTCGCAAAGTATCAGGAGCGCCCGGGACGGCAGGATTTCTGTGAGGCGGACGACCACGGGGGCGCAGTGCACCGTTGTCTGCACGGCATTATGCATTTGATTGAAGACCATGCGGCGGAGGCAGGCGTTCCAGTGCGGTTTGCGGCGGCAAAGCTTGCGGAGGGGGATGCGCTGATACTGGAGCGTCTTTCCTTGGATGAGAATGAAAAGGAGACGTTGGAGCATATTATTTGTCAGATGGAAAAAGAGCGCGGGCTTGACCGTGCGGCGGCGATAGCGGATATGCGCTTTTCCTTTATCAATAAAATCTGTAAGGAAACAGTCGTTAAACCAAAAGAAAGTAAGGAACACGCGCGCAGTGCAAAAATTGACAAAATATTAACAGGAAAATATACGGCAATCCCGACGTTTATCGGCATTATGGGACTGGTATTCTGGCTGACGTTTAATGTCGTGGGTGCGGGACTGTCAGCAGTACTGGAGTTTGCCATCGGAAAGCTGACGGACATGGCGGCGTTTGCGATGGAGGCAGGCAGTGTGAACGCGGTGTTACAGTCCCTTGTGATTGACGGCATCTTTAATGGCGTGGGAAGCGTGCTCAGTTTCCTGCCGACGATTGTGACACTGTTCTTTTTCCTGTCGCTTTTGGAGGACAGCGGGTATATGGCGCGCGTGGCGTTTGTGATGGATAAGCTGCTTCGCAAAATCGGGCTTTCAGGGCGCAGCATTGTGCCGATGTTAATCGGGTTTGGATGTACGGTTCCGGGTGTTATGGCAAGCCGGACGCTGCCTTCGGAGCGTGACAGGAAGCTTACTATTTTGCTCACACCGTTTATGAGCTGCTCGGCAAAGCTGCCGATTTACGCGTTTTTTACGGCGGCATTTTTCCAAAGATACAGGGCGCTTGTGATGATCGGGCTTTATGTGGGCGGCATTTTTGTCGGGATCCTGACGGCGCTTTTTATGAAAACCTTTTGCTTTCAGGGGGAAGCAGTGCCATTTGTCATGGAGCTGCCAAACTACCGGATGCCTGCGGCAAAAAACGTGGCGCAGCTTTTATGGGAGAAGGCAAAGGACTTTATCCAGCGGGCGTTTACGGTAATTTTTGTGGCGACGATTGTGATTTGGTTTTTGCAGAATTTTGACACGGGGTTAAATGTTGTAACGGACTCGCACGAGAGTATGCTCGCAGTGGCGGCAGGTTTTATCGCGCCGCTTTTTGCGCCGCTTGGTTTTGGCGACTGGCGTATTTCGACGGCTTTAATCACGGGCTTTATGGCAAAGGAGAGCGTGGTGTCTACCATTTCGGTACTCTTTGGCAGTGTGGAGGCATTGCAGGCGGCGCTTGCGCCTGTTTCCGCGGCGGCACTGCTGGTGTTTTGTCTGCTGTATACGCCGTGCGTGGCGGCGGTAGTATCCGTAAAGCGGGAGCTTGGAACGAGATGGGCACTGACGATGGTGGCGGGACAGTGCGCGATTGCGTGGGTGTGCGCGTTTGTGGTGAGTCTTTTTGGCTGATTTTGTCTGGTTTGGTTGGTTTTGATAGCGGAAAGGGTAAGGTGGGCAGCATGGAGTATGATGAGAAAATGATTGATGAAGTTTTAAAACATTTGGACAAGGAACTGGAGCTTGGAGCGGCGCGCATGAGCGTTATCTTTGATGATAAGGCGGATGCTGACAAAACGGTGTCACATAAATGCTGTCACAGTTATGGCAAGCCTGCAACGGAGACGGTCGGGCTGTTGGATATGTATACGGACATCAGCGCAGGCGAGCCGGACAGAAGTTGAGGAAAGAAGCTAAGGATAAAAGCTAAGGATAAAAGCTTTACACCCTTTTCATAATCTGTTATGATAAACTTGTGGCAATCGGTACAGATTGAAAAATGATTACATCTCTTTAAAAGCGATATTGACAAGCCAGGGTGTAAATCTTACAGATATTGACAGAATAAAAGAATAACCATAAAAACTTATGCGAAAATAGGAGGCTTCAAAGCGAAATGGAACAATACAAAAAAGAATTCATTGAGTTTATGGTGGACTGCAATGTCCTGAAATTTGGGGAATTTACATTAAAGAGCGGAAGAAAGTCCCCGTTTTTTATGAATGCGGGCGCTTATGTGACAGGTTCGCAGCTGCGAAAGCTTGGTCAGTACTACGCGGCGGCAATTCATGATAATTATGGTACGGACTTTGACGTGTTGTTTGGACCGGCATATAAAGGCATTCCGCTTGCAGTTGCTACGACAATGGCGTTTAGTGAGCTTTACGGCAGGGATATCAGATACTGTTCGAACAGAAAGGAAGTCAAGGATCATGGCGATGTGGGGATTTTGCTTGGCAGCAGCTTAAACGACGGGGACAGGGTCGTTATTATTGAGGATGTTACGACGTCGGGAAAATCCATTGAGGAGACTTTTCCAATATTAAAGGCACAGGCAAACGTTGACGTGGTCGGACTTATGGTGAGCTTAAACCGTCAGGAGCGCGGGAAGACACAGCAGAATGCCCTCGCCGAAATCCGCGAAATTTACGGGATTGAAACGGGTGCGATTGTCACAATGGAGGAGGTTGTGGAGCATCTTTATAATAAAAACTACAATGGCAGAGTGCTGATTGATGATGCGGTGAAGAAGGCAATTGATACATATTATGCACAGTATGGCGCAAAATAAAAAAAGAATAGAAAGGCATGAGGTTTTGGTATGGACGAGAAAATTTATAAGACGATGGGGCGCAGCGGAGCGCTTGCAATTGTGGTTGGTGTGGTTTCCATAGTGGTGGGGCTTGCAAGCGGCGTTATGCTTCTGATCAGCGGAGGCAGACTGCTTGCGGGAAGGTCTAAAATTTTATTTTAATCAGACGGATTGTGGGCATTTCATGGGAGAAGGAATGCCCATTGTTACTGTTCGGACTGTTGTATGAAAAGGAATGGGAGTATGTTTCAAAGATTTCGAAAGTCAGGTTATATTTTTACGGATAAGAAAAATCCGCGCTGGGGAATTATGTCAACCCTGCTTGGGCTGATTGCAGTCGTGTCCGTGGCGGCTGCAGTCTATTTTACATACCTTGAAAATGGTGCCGCACCGATGCAGTATGGAATGGTAATCCTTCTTTCCGTCATTTATTCCATGATCGGCATGGTGCTTGGCGTGCGTTCCCTTTTGGAGAAGGATATTTTTAAGCTGTTTCCGGTAATGGGAATTGTTTTAAATGTTATTGCCGTAATTGAGGGCGGCTTTATTTTATATTTGGGATATTAAAAAAGATGTAGATTCTAAAAGGAGTAATCATGGGAGCGATAATGGAAGAACGGTTTGGATTATGTTATGACAGGGTGAAGGAAATTGCGGAAAATGCAGAGGTACACGAATCGTTTCGGGAATATTTCCAAAGTGCCGCAAAGCTTGTGGAGCGGATTGTCAATGCATATGAGCTTGTGGGACAGGGATTTTTTGAAAATGCGCCGCTTGGGGAGTTGAGAAGGGAAAACAGGGCACTTTACGAGGAGCTTTTTCCTGAAAATTATGAGGACTGTTATGCCAATCCGGCATATGCCTGCGGGCAGCTCGGGGCGGATATGGGAAAGCTGCTGTCTTTTTTGTATGCGGAGCTTCGCAGTATGATTCCTTATGCGTTTGAGCGGCGGCTTGGCGATTTGGTAATCCGCATGGAGCTTTTTGTGGAGGTTTACAATCTGTTTTCTTATGCAATGGCGGAGGATGGACAGGTGCCTTTGGCGGAAACACTGCGCGATACGATGTATTGGTTTGTCAGCGATTATTCGGAAACGACGATGCAGTGGAGGGTAGAGACGCAAGTGGATACAGCGCATGATTTTGCCGTCCGGATTGTGATGGACAGCGATTTAAATAACGTAAGTTATTTATATAAATACGGTGAGTTTATTACACCGGAAACCGAGCGCCTTTCCCAATATTTGGCTGGGCTTTCCGAGGAACGAATCCAGTTGGTTGCGGATACGTATACGGAAGGTTACCGTATCGGATTCGAGAAGGCGTCAAAACCGCTTTATAAAAAGAAAACGGTTGATGTGGTTTACGTGCTTGGTTTTGAGCGGATTGTCAGGGCTGCGATTCGGAATTTTGCCAAAATGGGGTTAAAGCCTGTGGTATACAGGGCAAATGACAGTATTTTCCATAAAAAGGGCGTCGGGAAAGCAGGATATTACGGTGCCGACGCAAACAGGCAGTACCGCTATGACCATAAGGATGATATTGCGCTGTTTTTGGATAAAAAGCTGGTGGGCAGGAAGCTTGAGGTATTAAAGCTTGCCTATGAGAGTGTAAAGGAAAAGGCAAAGCTGTATGCGGGACCGGCTGTGATTGAGGTCTTTGGGGAAAAGCCGTTTGTTCCAAAAACGAAGCCGCAGGCGTGTGTGTTAAGTCCTGAACAGCAGAAGCTTTCGGCGCAATACAAGAGTGCGTCTGCCACGATTGTCAACCAGTATATTATCGGCGAGGAGCGCAGCTTTACGGTGATTGCGTTTCCGCTGCCGGATATCGGTGCGCAGTTTGAGGAGATTTTTGACGAGACGGTAAAGCTCAATACTCTTGACTATACGACATATGAACGGATCCAGGCGGTGATTGTAAATGCCTTGAATACGGCAAAATACGTGAAAATCAAGGGGATGAACGGTAACAGGACGGATTTGCGGGTACAGCTTTATCAGGTGAAAAATCCGGATAAGGAAGCGGTGTTTGAAAACTGCGTGGCAGATGTCAACATTCCGGTTGGTGAAGTCTTTACGTCGCCTGTGCTTGAGGGTACGGACGGAACGCTTTTCGTGAGCAATGTTTATTTGAACGAGCTTGAGTACCGTAATCTTGAAATCCGCTTTCAGGACGGCATGGTTGCGGATTACACCTGTACCAATTTTGCACGTGAAGAGGAAAATAAAAAATATATTAAGGAAAATGTGCTGTTCAATTATGAAACGCTCCCGATGGGGGAGTTTGCAATCGGAACGAACACAACGGCTTATATGACGGCAAAAAAGTACGGTATTTCCAAGCTGTTTCCGATTTTAATCGCGGAAAAGACAGGACCGCATTTTGCGGTGGGCGATACTTGTTATTCGCGGGAAGAGGATGTCAGGTTATACAATGAAGACGGCAGGGAAATTGTGGCAAAGGACAACGCGGTATCGCTGCTGCGCCATACGGATCCGTCAAAAGCCTATTTTGCCTGCCATACGGATATCACGATTCCGTACGACGAGCTTGGTGCGGTTATTGCCTGCTATGCGGACGGCTCGGAGTGTGCCATTATTGAGAACGGAAGGTTTGTACTGGAGGGAACACAGGAACTGAACAGGGCTTTTGAAGAAAAAATTTAGAAAATTAAGAAAACTTTTGTCGTTTTAAGTTGACGTATTACCGTATTATTTGTAAACTATAATATAATAAGAAAGTTGAAAATGAAAAAGTAACTATGAAGGTACTGAATAGCTACAGGAAATGAAGATAGGACTGAGGAGGATGTTTATGGCACAAGTGGGTATTGTGATGGGTTCGGATTCGGACATGCCTGTTATGGCAAAGGCGGCAGACATTTTGGAGGAGCTTGGTATTTCTTATGAAATGACGATTATTTCCGCGCACAGGGAGCCGGATGTATTTTTTGAATATGCAAAAACAGCAGAGGAGAAAGGTTTTAAGGTAATTATCGCGGGAGCAGGAATGGCGGCACATCTTCCCGGAATGTGCGCTGCCATTTTTCCGATGCCGGTAATCGGTATTCCAATGCATACCACATCGCTTGGGGGACGGGATTCCCTTTATTCGATTGTGCAGATGCCTTCCGGGATTCCGGTGGCGACAGTTGCCATAAATGGCGGTGCAAACGCAGGTCTTCTTGCGGCAAAAATTTTGGCGACATCGGACAGTGTACTTTTGGATAAATTAAAGGCTTATTCAAAGAACTTAAAGGAGCAGGTTGCGGCAAAGGACGCAAAGCTGCAGGAAATAGGATATAAGGAATATCTGAAGAAATAGGATTTTTTCGAAAGAAAAGAATGGAGGATATGAAATGGATTACAAAAATGCAGGCGTAGATATCGAAGCCGGCTATAAATCAGTAGAGCTTATGAAAAAGTATGTCAAGGAAACCATGCGTCCTGAAGTGCTGGGCACAATTGGCGGATTTTCGGGAGCGTTTTCGCTTGACAAAATAAAAAATATGGAAAAACCGACACTTGTGTCAGGGACGGATGGCGTCGGGACCAAGATTAAGCTTGCGTTTTTGATGGATAAACATGATACGGTCGGCATTGACTGTGTGGCGATGTGCGTAAACGATATTGCGTGCGCGGGCGGCGAGCCGTTGTTTTTCCTTGATTATATTGCGTGCGGAAAGAATGAACCCGAGAAGATTGCGACGATTGTAAAGGGCGTAGCGCAAGGGTGCAAACAGTGTGGCGCAGCGCTTATTGGCGGAGAGACGGCGGAGCATCCGGGGCTGATGCCGGAGGATGAGTACGACCTTGCGGGATTTGCAGTCGGCGTGGTTGACGAGAAGGATTTGATTACAGGTAAGGATTTGAAGCCGGGCGACGTGCTGATTGGCATTGCTTCAAGCGGTGTGCACAGCAACGGATTTTCGCTGGTGAGAAAAGTGTTTGAAATGACAAAGGAAAGTCTTGATACATATTATGACGTGCTTGGCAAGACACTTGGCGAGGCGCTTATTGAGCCTACGAGGATTTATGTGAAGGCACTGAAGGAAATGAAGGACGCGGGCGTTAAAGTGAAGGCGTGCAGCCATATTACGGGCGGCGGCTTTTATGAAAATATTCCGCGCATGCTTCCGGACGGTGTCAAGGCGGTAGTAAGGAAGGACAGCTATGAGGTCCCGGCTATTTTTAAGCTTTTACAGGAAAAGGGCGGTATTGCGGAGCAGATGATGTACAATACTTATAACATGGGTCTTGGCATGATTGTCGCCGTTGATCCTGCGGATGTGGATAAGGCGATGGAGGCGATTACGGCGGCAGGCGAGCAGTGTTATGTGGTCGGTGATATTCAGGACGGGGAAAAGGGAGTGGCCTTATGCTGAGAATATGCGTGTGTGTATCGGGCGGCGGCACAAATTTGCAGGCGATAATGGACGCCATTGATGAAAAAAAAATAACAAATGCAGAGATTGTTCAGGTAATCAGCAACAATAAAAACGCGTATGCACTGAAACGGGCAGAAAATAAAGGGATTGCAGCCAGGGCGGTTTCGCCAAAGGATTTCGAAACGAGGGAGCTTTTTAACGAGGCGTTTTTGGCATGTCTGGATGAGGTGAATCCTGATCTGATTGTGCTGGCAGGTTTCCTGGTAGTGCTTCCTCCGGCGATGATAGCAAAATATGAGGGACGTATTATCAATATTCACCCTTCCTTGATTCCGTCGTTTTGCGGTAAGGGCTTTTACGGTTTAAAGGTGCATGAGGCGGCGCTTGCGCGGGGGGTAAAAATTACGGGTGCGACAGTGCATTATGTGGATGCGGGAACGGATACGGGACCGATTATTCTGCAAAAGGCAGTGGAGGTTTTGCCAAATGACACACCTGAAACGCTGCAAAGGCGCGTGATGGAACAGGCGGAGTGGCAGATTTTGCCGCAGGCGATTGACATGATTGCGAACGGATGACACGAATTCGCAGACGTTGGAAGGAGTAAGTTAAAAAATGAAGATTTTAATTGTAGGAAGCGGCGGAAGGGAGCATGCGATTGCAGCGAGCGTGGCAAAAAGCCCAAGGGCGGATAAGATATACTGTGCGCCTGGAAACGCGGGAATCGGACAGATTGCTGAGTGTGTGCCAATCGGCGCGATGGAGTTTGATAAATTAGTGGCATTTGCGAAGGAGAAAAAGATTGACCTGACGGTTATCGGAATGGACGACCCGCTTGTGGGCGGCATTGTGGACGCTTTTGAGGCGGCGGGGCTAAGGGTATTCGGACCAAGAAAAAATGCGGCAATCCTGGAAGGCTCTAAGGCATTTTCCAAGGATCTGATGAAAAAATATAACATTCCTACGGCTGCATATGAAACCTTTGACGATGCCGATAAGGCGCTTGCGTATCTTGAAACGGCAGATTTCCCGATTGTGTTAAAGGCGGACGGACTTGCGCTTGGGAAAGGCGTTCTGATCTGTAATACCTTGGAGGAGGCAAAGGACGGCGTGAAGTCCATTATGCTGGATAAGCAGTTTGGAACCGCAGGAAACCGTATGGTTATCGAGGAATTTATGACGGGCCGCGAGGTATCCGTGCTCTCGTATGTGGACGGGAAAACGATTAAGACCATGACTTCGGCGCAGGACCATAAGCGTGCGAAGGATGGTGACCAGGGACTCAACACGGGCGGAATGGGCACCTTTTCGCCAAGCCCTTTTTATACAAAAGAAGTGGATGCATTCTGCAAGGAACATATTTATCAGGCGACGGTTGACGCAATGGCAGCGGAGGGCAGGGAATTTAAGGGTATTATTTTCTTCGGTCTGATGCTTACGCCAAAGGGTCCGCGGGTATTGGAGTACAATGCGCGTTTTGGCGACCCGGAGGCGCAGGTTGTGCTTCCGCGCATGAAAAATGATATTATTGAAGTGCTTGAGGCATGTATTGACGGAAAGCTGGATGAAATTGACCTGCAGTTTGAGGATAACGCGGCGGTCTGCGTGGTGCTTGCAAGCGACGGTTACCCTGTAAAATATGAAAAGGGACTGGAAATAAGGGGACTGGAACATTTTAAGGATAAGGAGGGGTATTACTGCTTTCATGCAGGCACAAGGCTTGACGAAAACGGCAGATTTATAACAAACGGGGGACGTGTGCTTGGTGTGACGGCGAAGGGGGCTGACTTGAAAGAAGCGCGCAAAAATGCGTATGCGGCGACCGCGTGGGTTGACTTCGACAATAAATACATGCGAAACGATATTGGAAAAGCGATTGACGAGGCGTAGCGGGGAAGAACAGATATAATGGGTTGACAGAAGAATGGAGGATTATCATGAAGAACATCAGAGGAAACAGAAAACATGTTTTTGCAGCAGTATTGGTATGGCTGATTATGAGCATGGCAATGGTGTGTCTTGCCGATGAAAAGGGCACTGTTAAAGTGGAAAGTGCAAAAATCAGGCAGACGGCGGATACGTCAAGCAATCAGCTTGGCAGTGTTGCAAAGGGAGGCACTGTTGACATCATCGGGGAAACAACGGGAACGGACGGAAAGAAATGGTATCAGGTATATGTTGATGCGAATACGAAAGGATTTATCCGTGCTGACTTAATTGACAGAAGCGGTTCGGGATCCCTGCCGACCGTGGACGGGTCTGCGGGGAACGGTGCAGGCACGTCTTCAAATGACGGGAATGAATCTGCGGGTGTTACGGCAACACAGCCAAAGGCAGCTACGGTTGTGAAAAACGGCGTGCGTGTCAGAAAGAGTGCGTCGACGGAAAGCACGGAGGTTGCTACGGTAAGCCGCGGGATTGTGGTTGCCGTGACGGGTGAAACGACGGGAACGGATAATCAGAAATGGTATCAGGTGACGTTTAAGCACAGTGATAAGGATATTAATGGTTTTATCCGTGCGGATCTGGTGACGTTTGACGATGTGCCGGACGACCCGGCGATTTCGGAGATTACAGGGGCACAAAATAGCGATGGAGAGCAGCAGACGGAGCAGGAAACGCAGGAGCAGGAGGAACCGAAGCAGGAGGACAATTCCGGTGGGGATGAGTACGCGGGCATTATTTATATGAATGTAGAGGAAGAGCCGTATATCATGCCTGGCTTTGAGTATGTCAAGCTTGACTGGAATAACCAGAAAATAGACGCATACAGAAACGGAACGTTTTTTATTGTTTACGCACAAAAGCAGAATGGGGAAGAAGGCTGGTATCTACTCGACAAAGAAATGGGAGTATACCAAAGATATCCGTATACGGCGGAAAATGTCACTGTTCCAAGTGCAGGCGCCATCAGCGGAAACCTTGTCCCGATGATTGCAATGGGTGCTGTCATTGTGATATTGGTGCTGGTAATCCTGATTTTATTTGTCAAATTGAGGGGAAAAGGCGATTCTTATGAAGAATATGATGAGGATGACGATTATTCGGATGATGATATAGAAGACATTGATGATTTGGACGATATGGATGATGCGCCCGCGCCGCAGCCGGTGCGCCGTCCGATACCGCAGGGAGCGGGAAGACAGCCGTCACGCCGTCCGCCGCAGGGGCAGGGCGGACAGCCGCCGCGCCGTCCGGCACCGCAGGGACAAAGCGTAGCAGTGCAGGGGCAAAACGGACAGCCGCGCCGCCCGGCACCGCAGGGACCAAAAGGAGCAGTGCAGGGACAGAATGGACAGCCTGCGCGCCGTCCGGTACCGCAAGGTCAGAACGGACAGCAGCCGCCGCGCCGTCCGGCGCCGCAGGGGCAGGGCGGACAGCCGCAGGGACAGAGAAGACCAAACGCGCAGAATAACCGTCCGCCGCAGAATATGCCGCAGCAGAGGGGGCAGAAAGCAAAAAGTATGCTTGCAAATGATGAGGATGATATGGATTTTATTGATATTTAAATAAGGTATTGCAATCAATCTCTATGCTGATCAAAGAGCGTGCGCGTGTGCGCACGCTTTTATCAGCTTTGGATAGGATAATAATAAAAGCAGAAAGGGGCAGGACAGTCAAATGCAGTTTAAGGGAATTTCGAAAAAGGAAGAGGGCAAATTTATCACGCGTTATGATATTGCATATGAGACGGCGGACAAAAAAGAAAAAATATATGAGATTATCAGCCGCAATAAGTCGCTTGACACGCTGGAGGCTTTAAACGGGAAGAAGCCGGATTCCGTGGTGATTATCGTTACGGATGAGAGCGGTGAAAAACTGCTGGTTAATAAAGAGTTCCGCATGGCGGTAGGGGACTGGGTATATAATTTTCCCGCAGGTCTGATTGATGAGGGCGAGGAGCCGTTTGAGAGCGCAAAACGGGAACTGTGGGAGGAAACAGGGCTTGAACTGTATGAGATTGATGATTTTATCGGTCCAAGCTACAGTGCAGTCGGTTTTAGCAATGAGATTAATGTGTGCGTGGTTGGAAAGGCGAGAGGTGCATTTCGTGCAAGTACGTCGACGATGGAAGAAATCGAACCAGAGTGGTGCAGCAGGGAAATGCTTCGCGAGCTGTTAAAAACGGCGCGCTTTGCCGCAAGGACACAGGCGTATTGTTATTTGTGGTCGAAGGCGTGACCTTTGTATATTTTTTGGTACATTGGAAAAATGTACAAAAAACGGTTGACATATATATGCATAAGTGATATATTCCTCTTATGCCTACCAAACAAGTAGGAATTACGGAACACAGAAAGAGGGTAACTGTTCAGCAAAGGATTAACCAAACCATGGAGTGTTTTTTGGCAGGGGTTGATACGCGTAACTATAACAGTACTGAATCGTTACGGAAGGAAAATGGAATAGGAGGATAAGATTATGAAAAATCAGGTAACAAAGAGAGTGTTTGCACTTATGACAGCATCTGTACTGTCAGTTGGCCTGCTTGCAGGCTGCGGTTCGTCAAAAGGTTCTGACACGGAACCGGCTGCAAATCCTATGGAACCGGCACAGTCGGCAGCGAGTGAGGCAGAGCCGGGACAGGAGGGTGCTGACGCAACATCGACACAGGCGTCAGCCGAAGTGGAAAATAAGGGAACAATTACGGTGGCCGCATCTGCCACGCCGCATGCGGAAATTTTGGAGAAGGCAGCCCCAATTCTTGCAGAGCAGGGATGGACGCTTGACGTAACTGTATTTGATGATTATATCTTACCGAACAATGTCGTGGAGAGCGAGGAATTCAATGCAAACTATTTCCAGCATATTCCTTACCTGAACAGTTTTAATGAGGAACAGGGTACACACCTTGTCAATGCGGGCGGTATTCATTATGAGCCGTTTGGGATTTATCCCGGTACAAAGTCGGATTTGGGTGAGCTTGCGGACGGTGATACGATAGCAGTTCCGAATGACACGACAAACGAGGCAAGGGCGCTGCTTCTTTTGGAGGCAAACGGCGTGCTGACTTTGAAGGAAGGCGCAGGCCTGGAGGCAACGGTCAACGATATTGAGGAGAAGAAGGTTGACGTGGAAATACTGGAGCTTGAGGCAGCACAGGTTGCCCGCGTGAAGGATGAGGTGGCATTTGTCGTATTAAACGGAAATTATGCATTGCAGGCAGGGTTTTCCGTTGCAAACGATTCCGTTGCATATGAAACCTCTGATTCCGAGGCGGCAAAGACGTATGTGAATGTCATTGCGGTGAAGGAAGGACATGAGGAAGACGAGGGAATCAAGGCACTTGTGGATGTATTAAAGTCAGATGAGATTAAGCAGTATATCAATGATACATATGATGGTGCAGTTATTCCGTTTGAAGAATAATCAGCGCGTAATCTGTATCTGTATATGGCATAGAACATATCAATAGAAAGGCTGTCGCGCTTGCGGCAGCCTTTTCACGGGAAGGGCAGCCGGTAACAATGAATAAAATTATGACACAAGTGTCAGAAAATGAGAAAGAGTATCTTGAGATTGAGCAGGATTTAAGAAAGCGTCACAGGAAAAAATTATGGTGCAGGTTTACAAAGGCGATACGGGATTATGACCTTGTACAGGAGGGGGATAAAATTGCAGTCTGTATATCGGGAGGGAAGGATTCCATGCTGATGGCAAAGCTCTTTCAGGAGTTAAAACGCCATAATAAGTTTCAGTTTGAACTGGTATTCCTTGTGATGGATCCGGGTTATGTGACGGAAAACAGACAACTGATTGAGTACAACGCCAAACGGCTCAACATACCGATTACCGTATTTGAGACCGATATTTTTGCGTCGGTCTACAATATTGAAAACTCGCCGTGCTATCTGTGCGCGCGGATGCGGCGCGGATATCTTTACAGCAAGGCGCACGCGCTTGGATGCAATAAAATCGCACTCGGGCATCATTTTGACGACGTGATTGAGACGATTTTGATGGGAATGCTCTACGGCGGGCAGGTGCAGACCATGATGCCAAAGCTCCACAGTACAAATTTTGAAGGAATGGAATTAATCCGTCCGATGTACTTAATCCGCGAGGAAAGCATCAAGGCGTGGCGTGATTACCATGGTCTGACATTTTTACAGTGTGCGTGCAAATTTACCCAAAACAGCACATTTATAAATGAGTATGAAAATGCGTCCAAGCGTAAAGAAGTGAAGCAGTTGATTAAACAGCTCAAAAAGGTAAATCCGTTCGTGGAGAATAACATTTTTAAAAGTGTGGAAAACGTGAACTTAAGCACAGTGATTGCCTATAAGCAGGATGGTGTAAAACATCATTTCCTTGACGCGTATGCGGATCAGAAACCGGAAATTTGGACGCGGGAGAACGGAGGCGGATTTTTTGAATAATCTGTTGTTGGATAGTATGTTTTCAAGGACATCCCTGCTTTTGGGCGATGAGGGAATGGAAAAACTCAAATGCGCAAAGGTTGCCGTGTTTGGCGTCGGCGGTGTTGGCGGATATGTCGTAGAGGCGCTTGCGCGCAGCGGCGTTGGCGCATTGGAGCTGATTGACAACGACAAGGTCAGCGTAAGCAACATTAACCGTCAGATTATCGCGACGCACAGTACGGTAGGGCGATTCAAGGTGGACGTGGCAAAGGAGCGCGTTTTGGACATCAATCCCGCGGCGTCCGTAAATACGTACAAAACATTTTTCCTGCCTGAGACAGCGTCGGACTTTAACTTTTACGACTATGATTATGTTGTGGATGCGATTGATACGGTGACGGGAAAAATTGCGCTTGTCATGGAGGCACAGCGGGCGCACACGCCGGTTATCTCTTCCATGGGTGCGGGAAATAAACTGGACGCGTCCGCGTTTTGCGTGGCGGATATTTATGAGACAAGCGTCTGCCCGCTTGCAAAGGTTATGCGCAGGGAGCTGAAAAAGAGAGGTGTTGGGAACCTTAAGGTGGTGTATTCAAAAGAAAAGCCGCTGATGCCTAAACGTGACACATCTGTCATAAATGACAGGAATGAAAATGACACAGGTGTCATAAAAAGACAGATACCGGGAAGCGTTTCGTTTGTTCCTTCCGTCGCAGGACTTATCCTTGCGGGGGAAGTTGTAAAAGATATTGTAGGAAAATAAAAGCACAAATTTTATATGAGGAAAGGAGCACGGATACAAAAATGTATAGAGAGATATCAAAATTAATCATGTATGGGGATATGGATGAGAACTGTATTCTTTACCAAATGGGAGAAATTTTCCGGCGTAATTATGAAAAGTCATGCTCAAAACCAACGTTAATAAAAGATATTTATACGCAGATTAAGCGGCTCTTAATTATTGCGACGGACTATGGTTTTAATTACAATTTATGGCAGAACTATCTGACTTTTTTTCTTGTGACAAATGAAAACCCGTTCAGCATCACCTGCGAAAAGGTCGGGGCAAACGAGGGCAGCGTCAACCACTTTGCAAAAAACGATTTCAGGGTATTTCGCAACCTGTTCCATTTCGATTTTTCCGCGATTGAAAAAGAGCTGGGAATAGATTGTTTTTCGCAGCTTTCCAATTATAAGGCAATCGGGAAAAAGGAACTGATGTACAATAAAAATGTGAGCGAAAAGATTATTGACCTCAGTGCGGAACTTGAAATGGCGGCTGACGAGAATGAATTTTTTGACAGCGTGACAGCCTTTTACAAAGCGTATGGGGTAGGCATGTTTGGCTTAAACAAGGCATTCCGGATTAAGGAAGGCAGCCATGGGACAGATGTGGAGTTTGTTGCAATCAATAATATGGACAAGGTGATGCTGGATGATTTGATTGGGTATGAAATCCAAAAGAAAAAGCTCATAGACAACACGAAAGCGTTTGTGGAAGGAAAGAAGGCTAACAATGTGCTTTTGTTTGGCGACAGCGGCACAGGCAAGTCGACAAGCATTAAGGCGATTGTGAATGCATTCTATCCGCAGGGACTGCGTATGATTGAGATTTATAAGCACCAGTTTAAGGACTTGTCAAGCGTGATTGCACGGATTAAAAACCGGAATTACCGCTTTATTATCTACATGGACGATTTGTCGTTTGAGGAGTTTGAGACGGAATATAAATTTTTAAAGGCAGTGATTGAGGGCGGTGTGGAGACCAGGCCGGATAATATCCTGATTTATGCGACTTCAAACCGCAGGCACCTGATTAAGGAAACATGGAGCGACAGAAGCGATGTCAAGGTTCAGGACGGCATGCATCAGTCCGACACAATGGAGGAGAAGCTTTCCTTAGTGAACCGCTTTGGTGTGACAATCAATTATTCAAAGCCCTCGCAGAAGGAATACTTCAATATTGTGACAGAGCTTGCGCACAGACAGGGGATTACGATGCCGGACGATGAGCTGCGCGCGGAGGCAAATAAGTGGGAGTTAAGCCACGGCGGCATTTCGGGGCGCACGGCGCAGCAGTTTGTCAATTATCTTGCGGGTTTTGACGGGCATATGAGATAGCATCAATACGCAAAGAAAAAATGGATATCAGACGGAAAAACCAGGACACACAAAAAACACACTTTTGTCATACTTTTATCAAATATTATGCATACAATGGTAAACGATACAGAATTTGGAAAATCGGACTGTATCAGGGAGGTATCATAATTGATTGAAGTAAAAAATCTGACAAAAAAATATGGGAACCATATAGCCGTAAATGACTTGTCTTTTCGCGTGGAGCGGGGCATGATTTACGGCTTTTTAGGTCCAAATGGGGCATAGATTTATAGACAACTTTGCCTAAAGAATTGATACCAACACGCCGCTAGTCATTACACGGCGTTGTTGGACTTTATCAGTACAAGGTTATGTTGGTTGTTCTCGATAAACTCAACAATGCGCTTGTGTTGGTCGGCAAAGTTA
>DKYC01000106.1 GCA_002492295.1 Lachnospiraceae bacterium UBA7110 | reverse complement strand
AAATACCTGTCATATCCCGAACACATCAAAAGCTGCTTAAAAAGCTGCGGCGACTGCGGCAGCGCATAAAAACTGCCCGGATGGATACGGCTTGGCACAAGATAATCCCTTGCCCCTTCCGGCGTTGACTTATTTAAAATCGGCGTTTCAATCTCCAGAAAACCCTCATTTGTCATAAACTCACGGATTTTGGAAACAACACGGCTGCGCATCATAATTTTTTCCTGTAGATCAGGTCTGCGCAAGTCAAGATAACGGTACTTTAACCGAAGCTCTTCCTTCGTCTTAGAGTCCGCCTCAATCGGAAACGGCGGCGTTTCCGACTCCGACAAAATGCGAAGCTGCGTCGCACGCACCTCAATATCCCCCGTTTTCATTGGCGTGTTGGTATTGCCCTCGCGCTTTTCCACCCTGCCTACTACCGCAATTACAAACTCACTGCGCAGTGACTCTGCTTTTTCATAAGTCTCCGCATCCACCGCACGGCTTAAATCCGCGCCCTGCTCAAAAATAATCTGCAAAATACCGCTTCTGTCCCGAAGGTCCACAAAAATAATACCGCCCTTGTTTCTGTTCTTCTGGACCCAGCCCATAACGGTCACTTCTTCGCCGGCATTTGCCGCCGAAAGCTCTGTACATCTGTGGGTTCTCTTCAACCCCTTCATTGATTCTGCCATAATCCTAACCTCTTTTTCAGTTTTTTAATCCTTCTTTATAAAAGTCCCGAAACTCCTCATAGCCCTGTGCCGTAAGCTGTTCCTTTTGGAATTTCCTGTTCTTGTTCATCCGCACGACAAGCACCTTTGCACCGCTCTCCCGCTCCTTTTGTGCCTCGGCAATCACAAAACAGAGTGCTTCCTTGGACACGCCCTTCTCCACAAGGTATGCAACTTTTTTACTCTGATTGGGAATCTGAAATCCGCTCTCCTGCAAAACCAGAATAATCCGCTCAAAGCCAATGGAAAAGCCACATGCCGGAACATCTTTTCCCGTAAATCTTCCAACCATCCCGTCATAACGTCCGCCGCCTCCGCAGCTTATGCCAAGCTTTGGCATTGCAATCTCAAAAATTGTTCCCGTATAATAAGACATGCCACGCACGAGTGTCGGGTCGAATACCAGTTCGAAACAATCATTCTTCGTTGCGTTCACACTCTCGATAATTTCACGAAAGTTTGTCCACACCTCATCCTCCAAAAAGCCTGTCATTTTTTCCTTGATAAAAGACAGTGTGTCTTCTGCGGTCTGCATTCCCTGAAAAAGCGACAGATATCTGTCAACGTTTTCCTTCGCACAGCCGTCCGAAAGCAGCTCCTGCTTTACGCCGTCAAGACCGATCTTATCCATCTTGTCAAGCGTAATAAAAATGCTGTCGTACTGTGACTCGTCAAAACCGCTGTATGCTGCCATCGCCTTTAAAATCCGGCGGTCATTGATACGGATTTCAAAATTCCTGAATCCTAAATTTCCAAGCGTCGTCGTTGTCGCCAAAATCAATTCAATTTCCGCAAGGTTGGACGCCTCGCCAAGAATATCAATATCGCACTGCATAAACTGGCGGTACCTGCCCTTCTGCGGTCTTTCAGCACGCCACACATTGCCTAACTGCAACGCCTTAAACGGCGAAGGCAGCTCGTTTGCATGGTTGGAATAGTATCGTACAAGCGGCACGGTCAGGTCATAGCGCATACCATAGTCAACAATATCCGATGCTTCCTTTGCCGTTTCCAAATTCAGCTTTTCCCCGCGCTTTAACACTTTAAAGACAAGTTTCTCATTCTCACCGCCCTGCTTACTGCTCAGATTTTGAATATCTTCCATGCATGGCGTCTCGATTGGAGTAAAACCAAACGTTGCATATGTTTCTTTAATTACGCCAATCACATAGTCACGCAGCTGCATCTCCTCAGGCAGAATATCCTTCATGCCCGTCACAGGCTTTTTATTTAATGCCATAAATGTACCTCATTTCCATAATTTGATAACCATTAATGATTTTACTCTTTTTACATAGGCTTTTCAAGAGTTATCTCGATTTGCCGATGTCACTCCTTATGGTTTATAACCCGTCAGTCGCACCCGAAATTGCGCACACTTCCCTTTGCCCACGGACTCCCTACATCGCAGCGTCCATGATGGTACGCGGTGCTTACCGTTCCCTCGCTCTGTTCGTCGGATACCTCTACCTTAATACGGCTGACACCTCCTGCAGTCTTTTCATCCAGCATTTTAATCACATCCTCAATTTCCGTTTCCTGCTGTTTCTTTTTTTGCCGTGCAAGCTCGTCCATATCTTCTAATCCGCTAAATACTGCCATCTGAAACTCCTCCTCAATATAAAAACCAGTTTTTCCTGTCCCTTTTTTTCCAAAGCCTCTTTCATGATAACTGCTAATTGCTGTATTGCGACACATTTGTACTGTCAACTTTTTCAAAAGGAACCCATATGTATTTTCCATCCTCACTGACACCTTCCAGCGAATCGAGCGATTCTCCCCGGGCAAACCGGATTGCCGCTTTTACCGCTGCTTCTCCCTGACCAACTCCGGACTGGAAAACCGTAAATGCCATGTCGCCGCTTTTGATTGCCGCACATCCGTCGGAAGTCGCATCTATGCCCAGCACCGGCAAGGTATTTAAATCAATATTTGCCTCCTTGCATGCCTCAATCACTCCAAGCGCCATCGTATCATTTTCACAAATCACGCAATCTACCGGTGAACCTGTTTTCAAGAAGATTTCAAACATATGTTTTGCAAGTCCCTGATCCCAGTCACCATAATCCTCAAACACATAATTAATCTTCTTCCCGCTTTCCTCTAACGTCTGCTTTACCCCATTCGTTCTGCCAACCGTCGCGGAATGAACCTTTTCACCCTTTAACAGCACTACATTAATCTCCTGCTTGTCCGCCATCTTATTTAACACATATTCTGCCTGAAACTGCCCTGACACAAATTCGTCAGAACCGGCATAAATATATTTCCCTTCTTTCAGCTGCTTTTCATCCGGACAGCTATTGATAAAAACAATCGGTATGTCCCCCGCGCTTGCCTTCAGCTCCACAGCCGTCTCAGCAGATACCGGGCTGCAAAGAATCACATCATAGCCCTCCTGCTTTGCCGCCTTCAGATAATTTACCTGATTTTCAATCGAACCCTCCGCATCCTTAAACTCAAACTGCACGCCCTGCGCCGCGGCAGTGTCCCTTGCCGAAGCAACAAGTGTTCCCCTGAAACTATCCATTTGGTTTAGGACTAGAAGGATTTTGATATCGTTATTTGAAGCAACGCCACTGTTGCTCCCACACCCAGTAAGCGCCAACAGTATCACAGCCAACAGTATTCCCAGCTTTTTTCTCATTCTTCATTCCTCCTATCCACCTTGAACATGTTTACCTGATTTGCCAGCTCTACCGCAGACTCCGTCAGCTCTTTTGCACCCTGCGCAACTGTTTCACTGTTTCCGGTGATGCCGTGTGCCTGTTCTACCATCGTATTCGATGTCGCCAAAATCTCCTCAGAACTTGCCGCCTGCTCCTCTGAAATTGCAGCCACATTGATTGCAACCTTATCTACCTGCTCTACCTTTTCCATCATCTGCTGTACCAGATTGTCAACCTCATCAATATTATTGAATATCATATCAAAGGTGCTAAGCGCATTATGTACCAAATCGCTGCTGTTTTGGATATTGCCTACGCTGTCATCCGCCTGACTGACTGCATCCTTTACAAGAACATTAATCTCGGAAATCAGGTTTTCGATATCATGTACGGAATCGGAACTGGTCTGCGCAAGCTTTCCAATTTCCGTAGCAACTACCGCAAATCCTTTTCCCGCATCTCCTGCCCGGGCTGCCTCAATCGAAGCGTTTAAGGACAGCAGGTTTGTCTCGTCCGCAATATCACTAATTACACCCGTAATCTTCGTGATTTCCTCGGATGCGCTTCCTACCTTGTCGATTGCCTGCTGAAGCTTCACCGTTGCTTCATTGATGCTCTGCATCGCAACTCCGACATTCTGCATGTCTGATTTTCCCTGACGGGAAACCTCTACCGTTGTTTTCACCTTGAGGTCTACCTGTTCACCATCTTCCCTCGTATTCGCCACTACCGACGCAAGCGTGGTGGCATTTCCCGCAATCTCATTCACGGAAATGGAGAGCTGCTCTACCGTATTGTTCAGCTCCTGCATCGACTCACTCTGCAGCTTTGAGGCATTATACATTTCATCAGAAACATTATTGCTGTTATCTGCCTGAACATGGAGCTTATCAGACACCCCGTGAATAGACAAAATCATGCTGCGCATGGATTGGATAAACTGCTCCACGCTGCGGCTCATAACACCGATTTCATCGTTAGACTTCGCTGTCACACAAACCGTAAAATCACCATCAGTCATCGCAGTAATAATCCTTGTCAGCTCCTTAACCGGTTTAATCACTGCCTGAACAACGCGCTCAATCAAAACGGCGAGCAACACAAGCGATACCAGACCAATCACAACCATCAGGATTCTGACACCGTTAATATCCGCATAAATCGTTTCCGTAGGAATATAAGAAACCAAAACCCAATCTGTTCCTTCTATTTCCGTAAACGCTGTCATCATGCCATCGATTTCCGTCATCCGATAATCGTTCTGACTGAATTTTTCATTCACATCCTGCATAAAGGCATCCCCGGTATCAGCAAGCCTTTTGGATATCAGACTGTTATCCCGATGGGCAAGAATCGTACCATCCTTGGAATTGACAAGGAATGCCTGCGCATCCTCCATCTCAATAAAACTGTTTACGATGATACTAATACGCTGTAAGGATAAATCTACCGAAATAACCTTCAAAACACCGGAATTATCATCCAAAATTCCAGAAGCGCTGACAATCGCTTCACCATTCTCATTTGTATAGGCATCCGTAAATCCCATATTCAGCCGTGTCATGCCTTCCCGGTACCACACGGATTCTAGCGGATTGCTCTGTGTCTTTTCCGATTCTGATGCCTTCATAAGCTTTCCGTTTTCATCCGCCACATACAACCCTTCCGGGAAATTATCATTAAACTGATAATAGCTGTCCAATATAAGCTGTAGCGCTTTTTCATCCGGGTTTGTCCCCTCAATCACCTGCTTTGCCGTCTGGAACGCAGACAGATTTTCGTTCAGCCACGACTCAATTTCATTCGCCTGGTTTGCAATGGAAGAACCCAAAAGATTTTGGGAATATTCTTTGATAATATTCCTGGATATCAAATAAGAAGTCATGGCAATAACCAAAACCATGACTGCAACGACCGGCAGTATCGTCCCTAACAGCTTCGCCTTAATCGGAAACGTCTTCTTTTGCACTTTTTTTCCCATATGTATAAGTTCCTTTCATAATCAAATTATAGGTCTGTTTTCCATTGTCTATTCGTTAAACCCCACAGATCTGTGCTTTGCCGTGTCACAAAGTTTTGCCCGGTTTCAGCGCAGTCTGCACACTTTCCTACTCACATTTTACAATTTTACCGGCAGTTTTGCAATTGGATTTTTATGAAACATCTTCGAAATTTTAATCTTCTGATAATACACGTTTTCTTTCTATCATTTCCTCGATTCTGGCGATATACTGCGTCACATCCTTCACATTCTCGCACCGCTCAATCCGCCCGTCGGGATACACCCGCTTTGTAATCGAACCCGCGCCGAGTGCCACAATGGTCTGCACCTCCTCCATGATCAGGATATTATAAATCCCATATTTTCCTTCTTTCGCATACCCCACATTCTCAAAATTCCCCGACATATTTTTCTGTCTGTAAAGATAATAGGGCTTCATGCCAAGCCTGTCTGCGCCAAGCCTTGCAATCTCCATTGTGCTGTCCGTATTTTTTAGCGACGTGATACCGTTTTCCTCTATCCACTGGCTAAGTCTTGACGCCCTTTTGACTGCCAGTGAATGAACCGTAAGGCTGTCCGGATTCAGTTTAACAATTTCATCAATTGTATACTGTACATCCGTCTCAAGCTCACCCGGAAGTCCTAAAATAATGTCCATATTAATATTGTCAAATCCAACTTCCCTTGCAAGGAAAAAAGCCTGCCTTACCTGTTCCACAGTATGCTGCCGTCCTATGGTTTTTAACGTTTCGTCCCTCATGGTCTGCGGATTCACTGAAATCCGCGTAACACCGTGCTTTTTTAAGGTTTCCAGCTTATCCCCCGTGATGCTGTCAGCCCTTCCCGCCTCCACCGTAAATTCCGCCACATGACGAAAATCAAACTTTTTCCGGATTTTTGAAAGAAGCCTGTCAAGCGCATCCGCCTCCAGTGTTGTCGGCGTTCCGCCACCGATATAAACCGTATCCAAAATCCTGTCCTGATACGCCTCTGCCACAAAATCAATTTCCCGAAAAAGCGCCTCCAGATAATCATCCACGCGCGCGCTCCACTGCACAATCGGATAGGAAGTAAACGAACAGTAAAGGCACGTTGTCGGGCAGAACGGGATTCCGATGTAGAGGCTATATCCGTCCGCATAATGAATGTTGTCCAAAATCCGTTTCTCCCGCTTTGCGATATCCAGACTAAGCCGTGCTTTTTCGTCGCTGACCGCGTGCTCCGTCTTCATCCATGCAATGATGTCGTCATCGCCCGCGTTCTCCGACAGCATTCCCATTGCAAGCTTCGTCGGACGGATTCCCGTCAGGTTTCCCCATGGAAGCGTCCTTCCCGTGTAATCGCACAAATCCTCATAGACGGAAAGTTTTAATCTTTTTTTTGTGACACATGTGTCATCTTTATAAACATTCGTGTAATGTTTTTCCCCTTCAATATCCAACACGGCTTCTATCCGTCTGTCCTCGAAATGTATGGCTGCCCTCCTGTCGCCGTCCCCCAAAACAGCTTGAGCGTCCTCGCCATATACCCGTACTTCCTGTTCCGGGTAAAACGCCTTAAACAGCGCGTGTAAATCATACTGGTAATTTTCCCTGTTCGTATAGATTTTAATCATTGCACTCCCTAACCTTTTCCCTGCTATCGTAATACCGTAAAAATCCATGCCTATCCAAGGCATGGATTATACATTCTCTCATATCCTACCGTTGTGGCATCACCGTGTCCTGAATAGAGCTTTACCTCATCCGGAAGCGTCATAATCCGCTCCCGGATTGAATCCCCAAGTGCACGCATGGAACCCGAATACAAATCTGTCCTTCCCACAGAGCCATTAAAAATCGTATCTCCGCAAAACAGCGTCAAATCCTCTTTCACATAAAAGCAGCAGCCTCCCTTTGTGTGCCCCGGAGTATGAAGCACTTCAAATTCCACGCCCGCCATCGTAAATGTCTGCCTGTCATGCAGATACACATCCGCCTCAAAACCATACCCTGTTCCAAACCACTGCGAGACATTTTTTTCCGGATCCTTTAAAATCTCCGCCTCATCCTCATATGCATAAACCTTCGCACCGCTGAGCCTTTTCAGCTCCAAAACACCGCCCGTGTGATCCCCGTGGCCGTGCGTCAGAAGAATGCCCGCTATTTTCCCAAACCCTAAACCCTTTGCATCCGAATACACCACGTCGCCATTGTCACCCGGATCAATAATCACAATCTCATCCGCGCCTTCCCTGTAAACATAATAGCAATTTGTCTGACAGGCGCCAAGCACCCTTCTTTTTACCCTTAAATCTGCCATTATCCCGTTGTCCTTTCGATATCAATCACATTATCAATCATTTTCAGTTTCTCTATAATCATCCGAAGTTCGTCGCGTCCGCCAATCTCAAAAGACATTGCCAGCGTCGCAATCCCCTGCTTGCTCGTTCTTGTATTCATGGAAATCACGTCAATGTTTTTCTCCATCAGCGTCTTTGAAATATCCGCAATCAGTCCGCTTCTGTTATGCGCGTAAATCACGATTTCCGTAAGATACTTTTCGTTCTCATTCTCTGTCTCATTCTGCCACTCGGCGCTAATCAGCCTCGCACGTTCAATCTCTGATAAGCAGATGATGTTCACACAGTCCGTTCTGTGTATGGAAACACCGCGCCCTCTTGTGACAAAGCCCACAATTTCGTCCCCTGGAACCGGCGCACAGCAACGGGAAAACCGTACCGCCACATCATGTGTTCCCTTGACGATAATGCCGCCCTTTCCCTTTGGACGCATCGCCTTGCTGGCACCGCTCTCCTGAATGGATGCCAAAAGCTCACTGTCCGTTATCTCCTTTTTATGCGTTCTGGAATAGATTTCCTGAAGACGGTTGATAACCTGCCCTTCCTTCAACGCACCGTGCCCGATTGCCGCAAGCAATGCATCCCAGTCATTAAATCCATACTTATGCATGACCTCATTCTGATAATCCGGCATCAGCAGTTCCTGGGCATTGATGTTCTTGGACTTACAGTAATTTGCCAAAAGTTCGCGTCCCCTGATGACATTCTCTTCCTTAAACTCATTCTTAAACCACTGCGAAATCTTGTTTTTCGCCTGCGAGGACTTTACAATGTTGAGCCAGTCACGGCTCGGTCCTTTGGAATTCTGTGAAGTAATAATCTCAATGCAGTCCCCGTTGTTAATTTTATAATCTATCGTAACAAGCTTTCCGTTTACCCGCGCCCCAATCATCCGGTTACCGACTGCACTATGAATACTGTACGCAAAATCAATCGGTGTAGATCCCGCCGGAAGGTTTTTGACCTCCCCGGATGGCGTAAAGCAGTAAACATGATCGGAAAACAAATCCAAATCGCTCTTTAACAGCTTGACAAATTCCTTATTATCGGAAGTATCGCGCTGCCATTCAAGAATCTGACTCAGCCATGCAAGCTTCTCCTCCTCACCGCCTTTGGAAACCTTTCCGTCACTCTCTTCCTTATATTTCCAATGTGCGGCAATACCGTACTCAGCTACCCTGTGCATCTCATAGGTCCGGATCTGTATTTCAAAAGGCGTGCCTGTAGGACCGATCAGCGTCGTGTGAAGCGACTGGTACATATTGGTTTTGGGCATGGCAATAAAGTCCTTAAACCGTCCCGGCATCGGCTTATACATCTCATGGATTACGCCAAGCGCCGCATAACAGTCCTTTAATGAATTGACAATAATGCGCACCGCAAACAAATCATATATCTGGTCGATGGTCTTATTCTGGTTTTTCATTTTTTTGTAAATGCTGAAAAAGTGCTTCACGCGTCCGTCTATCTGTGCCTCTATTCCCGCACCCACAATATGCTCCGTAACCTCATCAACCAGATCCTGCACATACTTTTCACGCGCGTCCTTCCGTAAGGCAATCTTTTCCACCAGATCATAATACGCCTCCGGCTCAAGATATTTGAGTGAAAGGTCGTCAAGCTCTATTTTAATTTTTGAAATACCAAGCCGTTCCGCAAGCGGGGAATAAATATCAAGTGTCTCCCTCGCAATCCGCTTCTGACTCTCGGGGGACTTGTATTTTAACGTGCGCATATTGTGAAGACGGTCGGCAAGCTTAATCAGGATGACACGGATATCCTTTGCCATCGCAAGGAACATTTTCCTTAAGTTTTCCGCCTGCAGTTCTTCACGGCTTGTCGGGCGGTCAGGCGCGGCATCTCCCGTATACTGCAGCTGCTCCAGCTTTGTCACGCCGTCCACCAAAAGCTCCACGTCGGGACCGAACTGCTCGGTAAGCTCCTCGTTTGTCATGATGGTGTCCTCCACCACATCATGCAAAAGTCCTGCGATAATCGTCTCCTTATCCAGCTCCAAATCCGCAAGGATAATTGCCACACAGAGCGGGTGGATAATATACGGCTCCCCCGACTTTCTCACCTGATCCTTATGCGCCTCACACGCCGTAGCATACGCTTTGTCAATCAGCGAAATGTCATCGGAGGGGTGATATTTCTGCACACGCCGAATAAGCCCCTGATAAAGGGTATCGGGGCTTTGAAATTCCTTGATATATTCAATTCTGCGCTCATCCGTCCTCCGGGGACCTGATTTACTTCCGGTAATAATTAAGGAATCCTCATAAGTCCCCGTCTTTAACTGCTTTTCATCCGTCACTTTATATCACCAAACCAATTATAATACTTTATATCATCCATAATCTGCGAATCTGTGCCTTGCACAAATCTGCCGCATGAAAAATCCCTGATTTTTATGTTATTTTCCCTCATAAATTATTGCGGAATCCAATCTGTATCCTGCAAGCCTGTCGCGTCCCTTTAAGCCTGCAAGCTCCATCAGGACAACAACACCGACAACCTCTCCGCCAAGCGATTCAATCAGATTTATCATCGCTTCCGTCGTTCCGCCCGTCGCAATCAAATCGTCAACAACAAGCACCTTCTGACCGGGTTTAATGGAATCCCTGTGCATCTCAATTGTCGCTTTTCCATACTCAAGGTCATAATCCACGGAAACCGTTTCCCTTGGAAGTTTTCCCTTTTTGCGGATCAGCACAAACGGTTTATGATTATTGTAGGCAATCGGTGTGCCAAAAATAAACCCTCTTGACTCAGCCCCGACCACTACGTCATAATCCAAATCCTTCACCAAATCCTGCATGGTATCAATTGCAAGACGAAGTCCGTCCGCATCCTGCAAAACACTTGTTACATCCCGGAATATAATTCCCGGCTCCGGAAAATCGGGAATTGCCCTTACGTATTCCTCAAGCTTTTTCATCCTGTACCTCTCCAATCTATTAATCTATTGACAGCTGTGCCCTTTCAATCCAGTAGTATTATTATAATCGCATTTTACGGATTCGTCAATCCGTTACAAAGCTTAGCTGTCCGTCCGCGTTCTCCCGCAGCTGCGCATAGGGCGCTTTTGCGGACTGCTGCCTGTTCTTTGCATCGCCGCGCACGCCGAAGCTTGCCGCATATCCCTTTTCCTTCAGGAAATCCGAAGCCTTCTTATAGGTTTCCTTCATTTCCTTCTCGCCGCCCTCATAGATGACAATCGGCACGCCGCTCTCATACACTACCGTAAAGCCTTTCTTCTCCAAAAGCCTTACCGCCTCTTCTTTTTCCATAAAAAACCCCTTTTCCATTATTCTATTTGTGTCTCCATGCCGCGCCTGAAAACAGAATAATAATCGGGAATATTTCCAGTCTTCCTGCCAGCATGTCAATAATCAGCACCAGCTTTGAGAAAGCTCCAAAGCCTGCGAAATTACATGTAGCACCCACAGCCTCAAACCCCGGACCTACATTATTAAAGCACGCAATCACTGCCGAAATGTTCGTCGTTATGGAAAATCCGTCTATCGCAATTAAAATACAGCTTACCACAATTATAATCATATAAATCGCAAGATATGCATTTGTGTTCTCCAAAATTTTCTCATCCACGGGCTGTCCGTTTACCCGCACCACCTGCACCTTCTGCGGCTGCAGCACCTGACGCACATTTCTCCTAATGCTCTTTAAAATCAGAAGAAGCCTTGCGAACTTAAAACCGCCCCCCGTACTGCCCGCACTGGCACCCACCAGCATCAGCGCAAGCAATACCATCTTGGAAAGCGCCGGCCACAGGTCAAAATCCGTCGTGGCAAATCCGGTTGTCGTCACAATACTCGCCACCTGGAACGCCGCATGTCTTACGGTCTCCTCTATCGTGCCGTAAAGCCCTCTGATATTGCATGCAATCACAAAAATGCTCACCAGGACCGCACCCAGATAAAACCGCAGCTCCTCGTCCTTCCACACACTCTTAAACTGCCGGATTAAAAGCATGTAATAACAGCTGAAATTAACGCCGAACAAAAGCATAAACACCGTGCATACATTTTGGATATACGGACTGTAACCTGCAATACTGTCATTTTTGATGCCAAATCCCCCGGTCCCCGCTGTCCCAAAAGCCGTGCAGACCGCATCAAACACCGGCATTCCGCCTGCTAACAGAAACATAATATTCAGTACCGTAAGAACGAGATAAATCACATACAAAATCTCCGCCGTCGTTTTCATTTTCGGCACCAGCTTACCCACCTTCGGTCCCGGGCTCTCTGCGCGCAAAAGATGCATTGTATAGCCGCTTTTGCTGTCGCCTGCGGAGCTGATGGCAAGCACAAACACCAGTACGCCCATACCGCCCAGCCAATGCGTAAAACTTCGCCAGTAAAGGATTCCGTACGGCATCTCTTCAATTGCACTCATCACGGTAGCGCCCGTCGTGGTAAATCCCGAAACGGTCTCAAACAGCGCATCCATAAAATTAGGGATTTCCCCGGATATAATAAATGGCAGACATCCCAAAAGACTCATCACAATCCAGCTCATTCCCACACAGACAAGTCCTTCCCGCGCGTAAAAACCCCTTGGCGAATTACCGCATAGCAACATCAGAATCCCTGCAAGCGCCAAAATAATTACAATACCTAAGACAAAACCAACCACGCTTTTTGTTTCTTTGTTAAATACGCTGATTAGCAGCGCCGGTACCATAAAAACAGCTTCCACCAGCAAAATCCTGCTGATAAATTTCCCCATCATTTTATAATTCATAACCGTATCCCATTACCCTTATCCGTTATTATCACATCTTATTCAAAAATATCGTTTAAGCTGTATATAACCTGCTTTGCACTCGTGACAATCAGAACGGTATTGCCCTTCTCAAAGAAGGAATCACCGTTTGGTATGATGGTTTGGCGAAATCCGCTTGTGATAGACGCTACCAGCACATTTTTCTTAATATGGAGCTGCTTTAAGGGCTCACCGCAGTGCATTGTATTTTCATCCACATAAAATTCAATCGCCTCCGCCTGTCCGTCGGCAATATAATGAATGGCGCGTGCCGCCCCTGTATGATTGCGCAGCGCCCTCACATACCGCACAATCGCGTTGCTGCAAAGCGCCTTCGGACTGATAATGCTTCCGATTGGAAGGGAATTTAAAAGCGTACTGTTTTCAATCCGCGCAATTTTTGTAATAATCTGCGGCACGCCGCAACTGTGTCCGTACAGCGAAATCATCGTGTTCATCTCGTCCACGCCGGTCAGCGTCACAAGCGCATCGCACTTTGCAATTCCTTCACTCTCAAGCACAAATTCGCTGCTTGCATCCCCGTAGATTACATCCGCCTTTGGCAGAAGCGCTGCAATCTCCACACACCGGTCCTTACTGCTCTCAATAATCTTCACGGAAATGCCGCTGTTCGTCAGCGCCTTCGCAAGGTAATAGCTCACCCTGCCTCCGCCGCAGATTATCACAAGCTTTGCCCTGTGCGTGATAATCCCAAGATTTTTCAACAGTATCGTCAGGTTTTGCGGCGATGCCGTCACAAATATCCTGTCATTTTCCTTCAGCGTAAAAAAACCGTTCGGAGCAATTGCCTTTCCGTCGCGCAAAACGGCACAGACCAAAATATTGCACTTGATGACGCCCTCCAAATCGTTCAGCGCCAGATTACAAAGCTTCGAACCGCTCTCAATGCGCAGCTCCACAATCTCCACCCGTCCCTTCGCAAACGTGTCGCGCTTCAAAAAGCCGGGATATTTAATCAGCCGCTCAATCTCAAGCGCCGCACTGCCCTCGGGATTAATCATCATGGAAATGCCAAACAGCCCGCGCATTTCGTACACCTGTTTGGTATACTCCGGATTGCGCACACGTGCAATCGTATGTATTTTCGGGTTCATGCCATGCGCAAGCAGACAGCAGAGCAGATTCACCTCGTCAGCATTTGTGACTGCGATTAAAAGGTCCGTCTCCCGTACCTTCGCGTTGTCAAGCACTTCCATTGTCGCGCAGTTTCCCTGAACCGCCATCACGTCATAGCGCTCCTCGCTTGCTTCAAGCACCTTTGATTTTGCGTCAATCAGTGTCAAATCATATCCCTCGGCAGAAAGCTGTTTTGCCAGCGTCGAGCCGACTTTTCCGTCTCCTGCTATGATGATTTTCATATGCGTCTGTCCCTCTCCTTTTATCCAAATCTTTTTATAATACTTTTATTTCAAGTCATTATAAATACGATTATAACATCTTTTCTTATTTGTGCAAGTTCGCGCACGAAAAAAGTCGGACGCTGACACATCCGACTTTCCTTCTACGCAGCCAGCACTGCCGCTTTCATCTCTTTTATATAATCGCAGACCGGAGATATGCAATTTTTCCCATACTGCGCAATCAGCTTCACAATCGCACTTCCGACAATCGCGCCGTCCGAAACCGATGCCATCTCCCTTGCCTGTTTTGGCGTGGAAATGCCGAACCCGATTGCACACGGAATGTCTGACACTGCCTTAACCTGATGTACCATTTCCTGAATATTGGTCGTAATCCTGCTTCTTACACCTGTAACGCCAAGGGACGACACACAGTACAGAAAGCCCTGCGCTTCCCTGGCAATCATATGAATACGCTCCTTTGAGGTCGGCGCAATCATGGAAATCAGCTCAATCCCCTGCGCGTCGCAGAACGCCTTTACCTCCTGCCGCTCCTCAAACGGCACATCCGGCACAATCAGGCCATCAATCCCGCACTCCGCACACCTTCGCATAAATTTTTCCGTGCCGTACGTATATACCGGATTGGCATACGTCATAAACACCAGCGGAATATCCACCTTTCCACGCACCCGACTGACCATGTCAAACAGCTTATCGGTTGTCGTCTGCGCCCGGAGCGCCCGCTCATCTGCCTCCTGTATCACAATCCCCTCCGCAATCGGGTCGGAAAACGGAATACCGATTTCGATGATATCAGCACCCGCCTCTGCCATCTGCGGAATTAATGCCTCCGTCGTCTCAAGGTCGGGGTCGCCGCCCGTTACGAATGCAATAAATGCTTTATTGTTCTCAAATGCCCTCTCGATTCTACTCATTTTTCAATGCTCCTCTCCCAAATCCTTTTCGTTTTTAGTCAAAAATATCCACGCCTCTGTACCGCGCAATCGCCGCTACATCCTTATCACCGCGCCCCGAAATGTTCACTACGATAATCTGGTCTTTCCCAAACGTGTGCGCGATTTTTTTCGCGTATGCCACTGCATGCGCACTCTCAATCGCCGGAATAATGCCCTCCGTCCTTGACAGATACTCAAACGCATCCACTGCCTCATCGTCCGTCACGGGCACATACTGCGCGCGTCCCGTATCATTAAGGTTAGCGTGCTCCGGTCCGATACCCGGATAGTCAAGCCCTGCCGATATCGAATATACCGGTGCAATCTGCCCGTATTCATCCTGACAGAAGATTGATTTCATACCATGAAAAATACCGACGCTCCCGTTTGTAATCGTTGCCGCATTTTTGGGATTGTCAACGCCAAGTCCCGCGGCCTCGCAGCCAATCAATCTGACACTCGTGTCAGGTATGAACTCATAGAACGCACCCATCGCATTGCTTCCGCCGCCCACGCAGGCAATCACTGCGTCGGGAAGCTTTCCTTCCGCCGCCAAAAGCTGCTGCTTGATTTCCTCGCCAATCACTTTTTGGAAATCCCGCACCATCATCGGAAACGGATGCGGTCCCATCACGGAACCGAGCACATACAGCGTATCGTCCATCCGCGACGCCCACTCCCGCATCGTCTCGTTGACCGCATCCTTTAGCGTCTTGGTTCCCGATGTAACGGGATGGACCTTCGCCCCCAAAAGCTCCATCCGGTAACAGTTGAGTGCCTGCCGGTCCGTGTCCTCTTTTCCCATGAAAATCTCACATTCCATTCCCATAAGCGCCGCCGCCGTCGCTGTGGCAACACCATGCTGCCCTGCCCCGGTTTCCGCAATCACGCGCTTTTTGCCCATTTTCTTTGCCAAAAGCACCTGTCCGAGCACATTGTTGATTTTGTGCGAACCTGTATGGTTTAAATCCTCCCTTTTTAAATAAATCTTTGCTCCGCCTAAATCCTTCGTCATTTTTTCCGCATAATACAACAGCGACGGTCTGCCAGCGTATTTTTCCAGCAAATCCTTCAATTCCTTTTGGAATGCCGGGTCGTTTTTATAATGCCCATACGCCCGGTCCACTTCCTGTACCGCGGGAACAAGTGTCTCCGGTATGTACTGTCCGCCGTATTCCCCGTATCTGCCCTTTCTCTCTTCCATATCCATTATCTACCTTTCCTTACTTCTGACTTTTTCTATAAACTGCTTTATTTTGCGTTCATCCTTTATGCCGTCTGTTTCCACGCCGCTGCTCACATCCACCGCAAAGCATCCGGTCCTTCCAATCACATCCAAAACATTGTCACAGTCAAGACCGCCCGCAGCAAAAAACGGTTTGTGCAGCCATGGCAGGCATCCCTCCAGTATTTCCAGCGGGAACCGCTCGCCCGTTCCCCCAGGCTTCCCTTTTTTATATGTATCAAAAAGCATATAATCCGCTTCCCCGGACAGAGCCCTTAAAACCTGCTCCTGTGTCTGGACCCTGATTGCTTTTATGACACAAGTGTCGGTTTTTTGCTTCAATTCCCCGATATACGCCTCGCTCTCCGAACCGTGAAGCTGCACAGCATCAATTATTCTATTCTCGCACAAACGGATGACATGTGCAAGCGGTTCATCCACAAAAACGCCCACTGCCTTAATATTTTCATTCAGCGCCCGTTTCATCAAAAGCGCCTGTTCGTCCGTCACAAAGCGTTTTGTATTGGCAAACACAAAGCCCGCAAACTCCGGCAGGCAGCGGTTTACTGCCTCCACGTCCGCAAGTGTTTTCAAACCGCAGATTTTAACCTTTGTCATATTCTTTCCCCCTAAGCTCATTAAGCATTGCCTTTTTATCGCTGCTTCGCATCAGCGTTTCGCCAATCAGCACGCCGTCTGCCCCCGCCTGCCGCAATGCCGCGATGTCATCCGCCGTTTGGATACCGCTCTCCGCCACAAACAGAATGTCCTTTGGCACCAGCGTTCTTAAGCGGAGGCTGTTCCTGATATCTACCGTAAATGTCTTTAAATCGCGGTTGTTCACACCAACCATGCGCGCCCCTGCTTTCAATGCGCCTGCAAGCTCCGCCTCGTCATGCACCTCTACCAGCGCGGACAGACCAAGCATATCACAGACCGCTTTATACTCCCGTATGGTATCTGCATCGAGCAGTGCCGCAATCAGCAGCACGCACGAAGCGCCCAGGCATTTCGCCTCATAAATCATATACGGATCAATGATAAAATCCTTTCTGAGTGTCGGAATACGGACAGCCCTGCTGATTTCCTGCAAAAAACGATCCTCCCCCTTAAAAAAGTCCGGCTCCGTGAGAACGGAAATGCAATCCGCTCCTGCCTGCTCATAATCGCGCGCAATCCCAAGATATGGAAAATCCTCTGCGATAATTCCTTTCGAGGGCGACGCTTTTTTCACCTCACAGATAAAGCGGATGCCGTCCTGCCGCAATGCCGTCTCAAACGGAAACGCAGTCGCATTTTCACACTCTGCAAGCCGTACCGCCCTCTCCTTTATCTTTGCAAACGGAATCATGTCTTTCTTCCGTTCCACCCTTGCCCTTGCCGCTGCCGCCAAATCGTCCAATATCATTCCAAAACCTCCGTTTCCAAACAGCCTTCCGGTTGTGCCCTGTACCAATGGCACGCCAGACCTCCGCTAACCTGCATTTGTGAGCCTTACAAAATTGCGCAGCGTTTCATACGCCTTACCGCTCTCAAGCGTCCTGCGTGCCTTCTCAATACCCTCCTGGACTGATTTTGCGCCATCCATAAGGTAAATCGCTGCACCTGCATTGAACAGAACCGCATCCGTTTTTGCGCCGGTATCCTCATTCTTTAAAATGCGCTCCGCAATTCTTGCATTCTCTGTCCCGTCGCCGCCTGTCAAGTCTTCCTTCCTGCACCTGGTCAGCCCAAACTGCTCCGGCGTCATTTCATATCTCTTTAGTGTACCGTTGTTTATCTCCACACATGTCGTCGGTGCGCTCAACGATATCTCATCCAAACAGTCCTGCCCATAAACAACCATACCGCGTTTTACGCCAAGATTGCATAAAACCTGCGCAAGCGGCTCCACCAGTTCTTCACTGTATACCCCCATCAGCTCAACCGTTGCATGTGCGGGATTGGTGAGCGGACCCAAGATATTAAAAATTGTGCGCAGTCCCGTTCCTTTTCTGACAGGTGCCACAAAACGCATTGCCGGATGGTATTTCGGCGCATGCATATAGCAGAAGTTTCCCTCCTCCAAAATTTTTGCATTCTGCTCCGGCTCCATCTCAAGCTTTGCGCCAAGCGCCTCCAAACAGTCCGCCGCACCGCTCTTACTTGACACGCTCCGGTTTCCGTGCTTTGCCACCTTATAGCCTGCAGCCGCAACAATAATGCTTGCGATGGTGCTGATATTAATGGAATTGGACTGGTCACCGCCCGTTCCGACAATCTCAAGCACATCCCCGTTTACAGGCACCGCTGCCCCGTGATTTCGCATACTTTTTGCACATGCCGTTATTTCCTCAATCGTCTCGCCCTTCATGCGAAGCGCCGTAAGAAATGCCGCCATATTGATATCCTGTGCCTCTCCGCCCATAATTTCATCCATGACCTGCTCTGCTTCCGCTGCCGTCAAATCTTCTTTTTCCACCAATTTTTTTGTCGCTTCTATAATCATAATAAATTCTCCTTTCTCTTTTTTATATTTATCTGTTTTATGACACGCGTGTCATTTTTACATCAAACCCGCACCTTACCACACATCAGAAAATTCTGTATCATGCGACTCCCGTCCGGCGTCATAATCGATTCCGGATGAAACTGTAAACCATAAACCGGACTTGTTTTATGCTGCACCGCCATGACCTCACCCGCCCCGTCAACCGCAGTGACTTCAAGACAGTCCGGAAGCTGCCCCTTTGCAGCCACAAGGGAATGGTACCTTGCCACGTCCAGTTCTTCGGGAAGCCCCTGGAAAATAAGGCTCTCATTCTTTACCTTTACACGGCTTTTCTTCCCATGCATAAGCTGCGGCGCATAAGTGATTTTTCCGCCAAACGCCTCACAAACCGCCTGATGGCCCAGGCATACGCCAAGCAACGGTATCTTACCCGCCGCTTCCTTTATCAGTGCCTCGCACACACCCGCGTCGCACGGCTTTCCCGGTCCCGGCGAGATTACTATATGGGACGGTGCAAGCGCCATAATCTCCTCTGTGCTAAGCGCATCATTGCGTATCACCTTAAGCCCTGCTTTTTCCTGCATCAGTCCGCCTATCATCTGCACGAGATTAAAGGAAAAGCTGTCATAATTATCAATCAAAAGTATCATGGTTTCATCTCCTCCCCAAACTATCCGCAAAGCTCCTGCGCCATGCAGACGGCCTCAATTACGGTCCCCGCCTTGTTCGCACATTCCAGATATTCGCTCTCGGGTACCGAATCCGCAACAATCCCCGCGCCTGCCTGCACATAGACTTTTTTCCCCTTTTTTACCGCCGTGCGGATTGCAATACAGACATCAAGGTTTCCGCCAAAATCAAGGTATCCGATTGCTCCGCCGTACACACCTCTTGCATCAGGCTCCAACTCATTGATAATCTCACATGCCCGAAATTTTGGCGCACCGGAAAGCGTTCCTGCCGGGAGCAGCGCCTCTACCGTGTCCGCCGCCGTTTTCCCCTGTGCGAGCGTTCCGGTTACGGTACTTGCGATATGCATGACCTTTGAAAATCTGTGGATTGCCATATAATCCTCAACCCGCACGCTTCCGTATGCCGCAATCCGCCCGATGTCGTTTCTTGCCAAGTCTACAAGCATGTTGTGCTCCGCGCATTCCTTCTCGTCCGCAAGCAGCTCCCGTTCCAGTCTGATATCCTCCGTCCGGTCCATGCCGCGCTTTCTCGTGCCTGCCACCGGAAAGGTCATCAGCTTTTTATCCATCAGCTTTACCATTGTCTCCGGTGAAGTGCCCGCTATCTGCATATCCTTAATCTGCATGTAATACATGTACGGCGACGGATTGGTCGTGCGCAGTACACGGTATGCGTTCAGAAGACTTCCGTCATAATCCGCCTCAAAACGCCTTGAAATCACCCCCTGGAAAATATCGCCCTCCCTGATATAGTGCTTTGTTTTCTCCACCATCCTGCAGTATTCCTCTTTTGAGAGGTTACAGGTAAACTCAGGAGCGGGAAGCGCGGGCTCATATGCAATCGGTTCGGTAAGCCGTACCGTCTCCACAAACGCCTCAAGCTCCTCCACCGCTTTTTTATAGCCTTCCTCTTTCTCCCCGGTCTTTGCATTTATGATAAAGCAGAGCTTATGGTGAAGCTGGTCAAAAGCAATCAGCTTATCAAACATCATCAGTTCGCAGTCATTGATGTCACTTTGTTTGATTTTGAGCTTCGGCTCCGCGTACTGTATCATTTCATATGCAAAATACCCCACAAGACCGCCCGTAAATGTCGGAAGCCCTTCAATCCGCGGTGAACGGTACTGTGCAAGAATGTGCTCTAGCGCCTCCTTGGGAGTTCCCGGCACAATCCGCACCACGCCGTTTTCTTTAATCTTTGTCACGCCGTCCTTGCAGGAAACGGAAAACTTCGGGTGATATCCCAAAAATGAATACCGTCCGAGGCTTCCGCCCTCCACGCTCTCTAGCAGAAAATACTGTCCGTCAAGCGCCGCAAGCTTTCTAAGCATTAATATCGGCGTCACGTCATCCGCTAATATTTCCTTACAGACCGGCACATAAGTGTAATCCGCTTCATACTGTTTCACCTGTTCGTATGTTGGTTTTATCATAAATTTCCCTCCCATGGACACAAAAAAAGCTTTTATCCTAATATTCCTACTAGGACAAAAGCTCAACCTTCTGCGGTACCACCTAATTTGGCACATAAAAATGCACCCACTCTGCACACGTACTATCATACGCTTTCCCTTGATAACGGGCGGAAATCCCGTCGGGCATTACTAAAGCCTTTGGCTCGTTGCTCCCACCTTCCCAAGTCCATTCCATACCTCTTTGACTGCCGCAATCACACCGCCTGCGGCTCTCTGAAAATCTCCCAAAGTATGTACTCCTCTTGGTCACCAGTTTCAGACCATGTTCTTTTTTATTTATAATAATCACTTTTTTTCCATCTGTCAACAGAATTTTCCCATTTTTTATATTTTTTCATAACGCATTATTTCCCGGAAATCTTCCGTATTTTCCAAATCCTTCCACAAAAATACCCCGTTTTCCAGCGTCATATACCCGTGCCACGAGTCCTCCTTCGGAATTGCCGCTGAGCCTGGATTCATATAAACATAGCTGTCATATTCTATGCACTTTGGCACATGCGTGTGACCGTTTAATAAAATATCCCCGTCACAAAGCGGCGGAAGACTGTCCGGATTATAAATGTGTCCGTGCGTGGCGTACATTGTGATGCCGTCTGCATATAAAAGCGCATAATCAGCAAGAATCGGAAAGTCCAGCACCATTTGGTCAACCTCCGTATCACAGTTTCCGCGCACACACAAAAGGCTGTCCTTGCGCGCATTTAACAGTGCAAGAACTTCCTTTGGCGCATAATCACGCGGCAAATCATTTCTCGGTCCGTGATACAGCAAATCCCCCAACAGTAACAGCCGCTCTGCCTGCTCCCTGTCGAATGCCTCCAGCAGAAGACGGCAGTAGTATGCTGAACCATGTATATCAGATGCAATCATCCATTTCATAAGCCTGTCTATCCCTCCCTGTGCAGATAATCCGTCATCCTGCCAAGCAATGCGTTCGCATCCTTTACACCAAGGTCATACATGCTTTGCAGCGTATCTGGATTTTTTTCAATCCTGCTCATTTTAATCCGCGTGGACGGACGGATTACAAAAAGACCTCCCGTCTTTTCCATCGCGTTTAAACGTTGCACGCAACCGTTGTAATTTTCATGACGTTCGCGCAGCTTTTTTTCAAAGCGGGCATATTTTTTGCCGTACACCGCCTTTGCCATAAACGGCGAAACAGGGCTTTTTACGTAATCCGCGTCCTTCGTCAGAACAACCACAAGCCTGTCATAGCCCATCTCCAAAAACTTCTCAAACGGAATGCTGTCCGCCACCGCCCCGTCCATGTAGCGCCTGCCGTCAATCTCAACCGGCCTTGCCACAAACGGCATGGATGCCGACGCACGCAGCGTTTCCATCTGAGCAAACGCGTCCGTTATTCGGATGTATTCGGCATTCCCTGTTTCCATGTCTGTTACCACTGCGTAAAACGGAACCTTTGATGCCATAAACGTTTCATTATCAAACACGTCCAGCTTCGACGGCACAGTATAATATGCGTACTGCGTATCGATAATATTTCCCGTCTTAATGAGCGGACGAAATCCCATGTAATTTTTATCGCTGTTAAACTTTTTATTGTAACGTATCACGCGCCCTTTTTGCTTCGACAACAGATTAATGCCGAACAGCGCCCCTGCTGACACGCCGATTACCCCGTCAAAGCCGATGCCGTTTTCCATAAACACATCCAAAACGCCCGCCGTATACACCCCGCGCATGGCGCCGCCTTCCAGTACCAGTCCTGTTTTCATGCCGCATTACTCCTATTTGTTTTTCCTTATATGTCTTAACGAAAATCCGTATTTTATGCAGGATACAGCAAAAAACTATTTCTGCCCCTTTTTGAGCCGCTTGTCCGCATACATCATTTTGTCCGCCACGTCCCGGAAATTTTCCTCCGCAAGCAGGCAATATCCAATCGCATAGCTGAGCGCCACCGCATAAGACTGATTATATTTCCTGCACCGTTCTTCCAAATCGCCGATGAAAGCCTGGGCATTTTTCCGGTATAAAACCGCAAATTCATCCCCGCCCTGCCGGTACGCGCACCCGTTCTCCCCGACTGCATCCGTGAGCACACGCGCAAAATCCTGCAGCAGCTTATCGCCTGCCGAATGCCCAATTGTATCGTTCACAATCTTGAGATTATTCAAATCCGCAATAAAATAATATATGTCTGCGCTTCCCTGCACGTTTTCCAAATCCCGCTCCAAAGCATTGCGGTTATAGATGTTTGTCAGGTGGTCAATATAGGCAAAACGGCTGTCTACCTCTGAGCAAAACGCGATAATGCTCTGTATACATCGGTTCTTTGTTCCAACCGCTTTCCCCGTCAGAATTTTTGTTTCAATCTCAATAGCCGCTTTCCCATACCTGCCTTCAACAAGATTTTCAACCTTTTCCAGCACGAAGCGCACTTTATCTTCGGCGTTCCCGATAAATGCCACCCCATTCTCACAGACACGGTACCCGTACGAGCGTTCTTGCCTTAAAGCCTTATAAATATCGTTCAGCAGCTCGGTGCCCTGTTTCCAGTCCATGTTTCTTTCTGTCCTGCAAAAACAAAAAACAGCTATAACCGGCGTCTGTTTTTCAAAATCAAACCTCTCCAGCACTTGTTCAAACGCGTATTGATTAAACAGCGCTGTTTTCTTATCCACATATTTTTCCGCATTCTCATTGCTCAAAATCAGTCCGAGCAAAATCATCGTTGAACAGACAACCACCACCAGCGTTTCCGGAATCATCATCTGAATAACCGCAGTAATTGCATAAAGCGGCACGGCAAGAATAATCGCAAGCCGTTTCTCCTCATCCAAAAGCTTCCAATACCGAAGGCAGTAATATAAAATAAGCAGTAAATAAACCACCAGACTACCATACAGCGCATACGCCTTGGGGCCTAAAGAATAGTCCGTTGTCGTCCCCTGTACATATGTAATCGGCAGGAGAAAAATCCCTGCCGACGATAGCACAAACGGCAGGCTTTGGAGTATCCTTACCGTCTTCGAAAATTTCAGGCTCGTTTCCAAAAAGTTCCTCATATATACAAACAGCAGATAAATAAAACCCAAAATTGACATCAGGTATATAATATGCGCCGCCAAATTTAAAAAGTCCGGAACCACATCCCTATGATTTACCGTACAGATAGTAATCAAATCAAACGATGTGCTGCACAACGCCGCTGCAATCAGCCACTGAAACAGCTTCGTGGAACGAATCGGAATATGCGGCTTCCGATAATAAAACACAACCATGTATATCATAAACAAAAGACATGCCGCCGATGTCTTAACCAATACCAGCATATGGATAATTCCTCTCTTTTGGTATATAAAACCGCTGCAACTTTTATTATTTTATCATGGTGTGCAAAATGTTGCAAGGACTATGTCGCCACCGCATTACCGTGTCATTTTCCGTTTTTTTCCGGCAGCTCATAACGTTTCAGATATTCCCGCACACTCCTGTTAAACGCACTTCCCCTGCCCTTTGGAATGTTATCAATATATTCGTGTGCATAGGCATCCTCGTCATAGAGCTGCATGACACTGATTGCGAGGTTGGAGCAATGGTCGGCAATCCTTTCATAATTGTTCGTGATGTCCGAAAGGACAAACCCCATCTGTGCCGTGCACTTTCCTTTTCTCAGGCGCTTCATGTGACGCTTCTTAATCTCTTTCTGCAGGATATCAATGGACTCCTCAAAGGGTTCAATCTGTTTTGCAGCCTGCGCGTCCCCTGTCCTGAATATTTCCATGGAAGCGTCTACGATATCCCCGACCGCCTGCGAAAACCGTTTCAGCTCCGCCTCCGCCATCTCAGAAAACCGCCTGTTTTTCTTTCCCAGCTCCTTTGCACAGTCTGCCAAATTCATGGCATGGTCTGATATCCGTTCCAAATCACCCACGCTATGAAGAAGCATATTGAGCCTTCTTGTATCCTGGTCATTCAGATTTGTGCCGGAAAGCTTTGTCAGATAACTGCTGATTTCATCATCATATCTGTCCACTGTCTGTTCCATCCGCTCCACTTCCTGCAGTGTTTTCTTATCATAGTTAAACAGGATTAAAGATGCCATATGCAGAGTCTCTTTTGCCAGATCCGCCATTTTCAGGGTGACAGTGTGCGCCTGGTCCAACGCAAAGGACGGCGTGTTCAGGAAGCGTTCATCCATCTTGGAAAAAAGCTCATTCTCCCCTGCCTGTCTTTCCTCCTCCCCGTCAGGTCTAATCAGAAGATAGGACAGCTTTTCAAGAAAGTCTGCAAACGGAAGCAGAAGCAGGGTAGTAAACACATTGAATCCGGTATGTATCAGCGCGATTCCCACACTGTCCGCCGTCTCCTGCATAAATCCGAAGCGGAATATGGCATTTATTGAATAAAATACCGTCATAAAAACAGCCGTTCCGATAATATTGAACAGCAGATGGATGACAGATGCACGTTTTGCATTCCTGCACGCTCCTACGCCGGACATCAGCGCCGTGACACAGGTTCCGATATTCTGCCCAAGAATAATGGGAAGCGCCGATGCATAGCTGATGCTTCCGGTCATACACAGCGCCTGCAGGATACCCACGGATGCCGAGGAGGACTGAATGACTGCCGTTACAAGCGCACCCACGGCAATTCCCAAAAGCGGATTCCGAAACATGGTAAAAAGCCCCGTAAACCGCGGAACTGTGCTGAGCGGTTTCATCGCCTCCGACATGGCATCCATGCCAAACATCAGTATGGAGAATCCGACCAAAATACATCCTGCCTCCTGCTTTCTGCCGCTTTTTGCCGACATGATAAGAATGACGCCAATCATGGCAAGTATCGGTGAAAATGAGGTCGGCTTGACAAGTTGGAGAAAAAAATTGCCGCTTTCTATGCCTGTGAGACTCAACAGCCATGAGGTGACAGTCGTCCCGATATTGGCGCCCATAATGACGCCTACAGCCTGCGAAAGTTTCATGATGCCGGAATTGACAAATCCCACCACCATGACAGTGGCTGCCGATGACGACTGGATAACCGCCGTCACTCCTGCACCCAGAAGCACTGCTCCCAGCCTGTTATTTGTCAGGTTTTCCAGGATTCGCTCAAGGCGGCCTCCCGAAAGCTTTTCAAGCCCGTCGCTAAGCAGATTCATTCCGTATAAGAACAGCGCGAGCCCTCCAATCATAGCCAGTAAATCAAAAAAATCCATTGTTCTCTCCTCGTATGCATTGCATTTTAATATTTCAACCATTTTTCAGTTCCATATTCAAACATACAGAAGAAATGTCAAATCTGATATCCGGTTATTGTAAAATTTATGTAAAATCGGATTATTTCCTGAACTGTTCTTACTTCGGGAATTCAATCCGTATCTTCGTCCCTTTGTTCACCTCACTTTGTATATAAATAGTTCCTTTGTGACAGACAACGGCATGTTTGACAATGGATAGTCCCAGTCCGGTACCGCCCGTTTCTTTGGAGTGGCTTTTATCAACACGGTAAAACCGTTCACAGACCCTGTCGATATGCTCCGCCGGAATACCGATTCCTGTATCGGAGACAGTCAGAATCACTTTATCGTCCGCGTCTGCCACGGTCACATCAACCATTCCGCCGCTCCTGTTGTACTTGACGGCATTATCAATAAGGTTATATAGAATTTCATGCAGAAGTTTTCTGACGCCTGCGATTTCCTGCTGTACTCCGCTGACACGGACTTCCACGCCGCTGCTTTTTGCAATGTCATGCAGACTGTCCGCCACTTCCTCTGCGACCGCGTACAGGTTCACGGATTCTTTTGTAAACTCTGTATTCTCATCCAGCTGGGAAAGCCTGATGATATCTTCCACCAGCGTGACAAGCCGCGCCGCCTCCTTCCGGATATGACCGATAAAGCGCGGTAAATCCTCCTCCTTCACCATACCGTTTTCAATCAATTCAGCACTGCCGAGGATTCCCTGCAGCGGCGTCTTTAATTCATGGGAAACATTCGCCGTAAACTCACGCCTTGCCTGCTCCGCGAGAACCTTTTCCGTAATATCGAAAACAAGCAGGACTGCCCCAATGCTGACACCCTCCGACTCAATACGGCTAAACGTAAGCTGATACACGCGCCCGGCTCTTGTCTGTTGCATTTCGCCATGCCCGGATTCCATTGCCGTCTTCATGCACATGCCGACCTCACGGTCACGGCAGACCGTAAGAAAATCCTTTCCAACGCTGTCCTGCTTTTGTGCGAAGATTGCATCTGCCGCCGGATTGACAGCAATCACTGTTCCCTGCCGGTCTGTCAGGACAAGCCCTTCTTTCATGGATGCCGTAATTTGGGAAAACTCGTCGGCGCGCTTTTGCAGCTCATCGAACTGCCTTTCGATTTCCCTGCGCTGTCTGTGAATCCGGCTGAGCAAAGGCGCAATCTCCTCATACGTATCGTTTTCCAAAGGATGATCCAAATCCAGTCTGTTCAGCGGTCCGACAATCCTTTTTGACAGTCTGTACGCAAAGAGGGCTGACAGGATAAATGCCACTACCGCAACAATCAAAATCGGCTGTAACATACCAAGCGCCAGCAATCCCACCGTCGCACTGCTCACGGAAATACGCAGTACCGTTCCGTCCTCCATACGCTTTGCATAGTACATCGTTTTTTCCAGCAGCGTATCAGAATAGCGGCTGCTCCAACCCTCGCCTGTTTCCAGCGCGCTTTTGACCTCAGCACGCTCCCCATGGTTTTCCGTATTTTCTGTTCCTGCCAAGGTATCATATAATACTGCTCCGTCCGCCGCAATCCATGTCAGGCGGCAGCGGTCCAAATGGATTTTTTCCAAATACGGCATCCCGCTGTCCTCCACGCCAGCGATGGCAAATTCGAGTTCTGCCTTTAAGCCGCCTGCGCGCACCTCCTCAAAGTAGTTATACAAAACGCCCATAATAATTACAATACATGACAGCAGAACAGCTGCCGCCACGGAAAGGATGGAATAAAATATTTTTCTTGTCATTTTCCCGCCTCCAAACGGTAGCCGACACCCCGTACCGTTTCTATCATTTCACCGTATGCCCCAAGCTTCTGCCTCAAGGTACGGATATGCATATCCACCGTCCTTGTCTCACCACAGTAATCTGTCCCCCAAATATCCGTCATGAGCTGCTCCCTTGTATATACCATACCGGGATGTGACAGAAACAGGCGCAGGATTTCAAATTCCTTATACGTAAGCAAAAGCCGCCTGCCGTCCGCCGTCACCGTATGCTCATCCAAATTCACGACCAGCCCTCCTGTCTGAAGCAGATGGTCAACGGTTCCGTGGCGGTATCTCCTCAGCACCGCCTTGACGCAGGAAACCAGCTCCATAACGCCAAAAGGTTTTGCCAGATAATAATCCGCCCCCATATCCAGTGCCTGTATCTTATCATACTCCTCACCCTTTGCGGTCGCCATGATGACGGGAATCTCCTGGAATTCCGGCTTTTCCCGCATTTTTTTCAAAAGGGTGATGCCATCCATCCCAGGCAGCATAATATCAAGAACAGCCAGTTCCGGCTTTTCCGTCTGCAATGCCTGCCAAAAGGACGTTCCGTCCGCAAACCCCCGCGCCTCAAAACCAGTGGACTGCAGTGTATAAACTTCGATATCCCTTATCCCTGCATCATCCTCCACGCACCAGATCATCGTATCCCCCCTTCCCTGTGCACACCTGTCACGGAAAAAACAACCCACTCCGCAATATTGGCGGCATGGTCGCCAATCCGCTCAAAATACTTCGCAATCATCAGCATATCAATAGAGCGCTCTCCGTCTCCCGGATTCTCTATAATTTCCTGAACCAGCGCCTGCTTAATCTGCGTAAAATATCCATCTACCATGTCGTCGTCCGAGATGACTTTCCCCGCCTGACCAACATCCTGCCCGACAAACGCGTCCACACTCTCGGTCACCATCCGGATGCTCGCATCCGCCATTTCGCGCAGAAGCGTATCCGTCCGGGCAGAACGTTTTTCGACAAACGGAATAATCTCTGCGATATCTTCCGCCTGATCACCGATGCGCTCCATATCCGTTATCATTTTCAATGCTGCCGATATCTGCCGCAAATCCCCCGCCACCGGCTGCTGCTGGAGCAGGAGTTTCAGGCACATCGTCTCTATAGTCCGCTCCTTTTGGTCAATCTCTACACCCAGTTCGGCAATTTTCCCAAAAAGCTGCGTGTCCTCCTCCGTCAGCGCCTTCATCACCTTCGTGATAATCTCCTCACACAAAGCACCCATCAGTATCATTTCCTTATTCAAAAGTGCAAGCTGCTCATCAAACCTGCTGCGCATTATCCAAACCTCCCCGTTATATAGTCTTCCGTCCTCTGATCCTTTGGTGTGGAGAACATGGTTTCCGTATCCCCACACTCAATCAGTTCCCCTAACAGGAAAAATGCTGTCCAATCCGAAATGCGGACTGCCTGCTGCATATTATGCGTTACCATAACGATTGTATATGTATCTTTTAGCTGCGTACAGAGATCCTCAATCTTAGAAGTCGCAATCGGATCCAGCGCGGAGGTCGGCTCATCCATCAGAAGAACCGCTGGTTTTACTGCCAACGCCCGCGCGATGCAGAGGCGCTGCTGCTGCCCGCCCGAAAGTCCCAGCGCGTTCTTTTGCAACCGGTCCTTTACCTCATCCCATATTGCCGCATCCCTTAACGACTGCTCCACAATCTGATCCAGTTTTGCCCTGTTCCTAATTCCATGCGTGCGCGGACCATATGCAACGTTATCATAAATACTCATCGGAAACGGATTGGGTTTTTGGAAAACCATGCCAATCTCCCTGCGCAGTTCATTTACATCGACCGACGCCCCCAGTATGTCTATGCCCTTATAACGGATATCGCCCGTTATCCTCACATCCGGCACCAAATCATTCATGCGGTTGAGACTTTTTAAAAAAGTAGATTTTCCGCAGCCTGATGGACCAATCAGCGCCGTGATGCTCTTTTCGGGAATTTGGATATGGATATTGGAAAGCGCCTGATGATTCCCGTACCACAGGCACATATCCCTCACTGTAATAATATCGCTCATCGGTTCCTCCTCTTTGCAAAATAATGTTCCACCAGCACGGCAGACAGATTAATCAGCAGTGTCAGTATCATCAGAATTGCCGCAATTGCAAAAGCAATGCCAAACTCTCCCTGCTCCTTTGCATACACATAAAGCGCGACGGTCAGCGTGGCACCTGAGCTAGAAAGTCCCTCAATTACACCGTTCAGCGCATGTGCAAAGCCCGCCGTAAACAGCAGTGCTGCCGACTCCCCGACAATACGTCCTACTGCCAAAATACAACCTGTTATCACACCGTCCACACAGCCCGGCAGCACAACAGTGCGTATCACGCGCCATTTCCCGGCACCCAGTCCGAATGCCCCCTCCCGGTAGCTTGCCGGGACAGTCTTTAAACTTTCCTGCGTCGTGCGCATGACGGTTGGCAGATTCATGACCGCCAGCGTCAGGGCGCCTGCCATCAGGGAAGTTTTCATATTTAAAAACTGGCAGAAAAAGAGCATTCCCACAAGACCATAGATAATGGACGGAATGCCTGAGAGCGTTTCCGCCGCATATTCAATCACGCCGACCAGCGCTTTGTTTCCCGCATACTCCGTCAGATAAACCGCTGCCCCGACCCCCAGGGGAAGCACAACCAGCAGCGCAGCCAGCACAATATAGATGGTATTCAGAATATCGGGCAGTATCCCAATCCTTCCGGACAGGTAACTGGGCTTCGTGGACAACAGCTCCCATGAAATGTTCGGAATACCTTTCAGGAAGACATACACAATTAAAAATACCACTAGAGCACAAGTCATTGCAACAGAAATCCACATCAGAATCCGCATGGACAGGATAAAAATCCTGCGCGATACGGAAATGCCGCTTTTTTGTATCATTTTACTCTTCCTTCCTACCCTTCAGAAAGAAATTCATCGAGGCATTAATCAGCATAATAAACAAAAACAGAACCAAAGCGATGGAAAACAGCGCCTGCCTTTGCAGTCCGCTTGCATAAGACATCTCGCTTGCCACAGCCGTTGTCAGAAAACGGACGCTCTGAATCAACCCCGGCATGTTTGCCACATTCCCGGATACCATCATAACCGCCATCGCCTCGCCGACCGCCCTTCCAATTCCCAGCACGACAGCCGCCGCAATGCCGCTTCTTGCCGCCGGAACAGAAACCCTGAAATACGTTTCTATAGGTGTTGCCCCCAATGCCAGCGATGCGTCCTCGTACTCTTTGGGAACTGCATCAAGTGCCGTGACAGACACTTTAATGATTGAAGGCAGTATCATGACAGCAAGGACAATGACCGCTGCAAGCAGACTTGCGCCGTCCGGCACATGGAACAGGCGGCGGATACCCGGGACAAGGACAAGCATTCCTGTCAGACCATACACGACAGACGGAATACCCGCAAGCAGGCTCACTGCCGATTCCACGATTTTCCGCACACCCTTTGGTGCCGTCTTCGCAAGGCAGACCGCCGTCAGGAAACCGATTGGAACCCCGATGGCAACCGCCCCCGCCGTCCCATATATACTCGTCAGGATAAACGGCAGTATCCCGTAGGACGGCTCCGCTGAAGTCGATTCCCACGTCCTTCCAAACAGGAATTCGATGAATCCGATTTTCCGTATCGCAGGAATGCCCGCGATGACGAGATAGATGGTGACCAGCAGGACACAGCCCACTGTAACCAGTCCCAGCAGCAGGAAAATACCTTGCACCATCCCTTCAAAGCAGTTTTTCTTTGAAAATTTTTTCATGTCAAAAACCCCTTAATTTGCAGGTACAACACCCGCCCCGGAGATGATTGTCTGCGCATCGGCTGATATACAGTAGTCAAAAAACTTCTGCGCTGCATCCGAGAGCTGCTGTCCGCTCTTCGTGACAAGGACAAAGGAACGCTGTACTATATAACTGCCGTCCTTCACCGTCTCCTCGCTGGGACTGACACCATTTACCGGCACCGCCTTAACGCTGTCCGATACGGATGCCAGCGATGCATAGCCGATGGCGTTTGGATTACCCGCAACGGTCGCAATCACATCCCCTGTCGATGTCAGCTCCTGACGATACTTGCATATGTCTTGCGTCCCCGTAATTGTTTCAAAGCCGTCCCTTGTACCGCTGCCCGCCTCGCGTCCTACCAAAACAATCTCGCCGGTGCTTCCACTGATATCCTTCCAGTCAGTGATTTCCCCTGTATAGATTTTTGCAATCGTCTCGATATCAAAATCCGTCACCGGATTTTCAGGATTTACGATAACCGCAATACCGTCATATGCCAAAACAGTTTCAGTAAGTCCCTGTGCTTTTTCCTCGTCCTTTAAGCTTCTGGATGAAAGCCCGATATCGCATCTGCCTTCCATAACTGCCTGTATCCCCGTGCCGGATCCTGTCGGGTTATATGTAAAGGACATCCCTCCGTTATTCTGCTCGAATGCCTCACCCAGTGCGCCAATCACTTTTTCCATGGAAGTCGATCCGTCCGTGGATACGGTTCCCTGCACACTGTTCCCTGCGGCAGCCCCCTGCACACTGCCTGCTCCACAACCTGCCAGAAGATTGACGGACAATACCGCCACTGTCAACACACCAATCAATTTTTTCATTCTCATAATAACAATTCCTCCATTTTCTGTTTTCCGGGTTTGTTTTCCTCACCCTTAACTAAGATGATACATACGCTATGTAAAATCAAAAACAATGCTTTTGTAAAATATATGTCAAATTTTAAATTTCCTATTTAGACTCTTTTTTTGTGCCAAAAGAAATAAATTCATATACGTGTTATACCAGTCTAAACCTCCCGTAATGATGCATAATATCACCCTCTCCTTTAATACTTTGTCTTCTCTTTTATTTTTTGTAACACGCATACCAAAATAAAGCCCACTATCATGGAAGCCGTATGAAAATTGTCGATATCCAGCGGGCTTTGTGCGACCTCCAGGGTTGTCGGTCCCATGCCGATAGCATATAGGGAACCAGTCATCATTCCTAAAATCATATAAACTGTCTGAGAGCGGTATTTATCAAGACAGAACCGGATTACTTTTACCACTGTCGCCGCCCCTGTCAATATCCCGCATCCGAAAAACACCAGGTTTGGAATATAGGTAAAGTCCATGGACAGCACTGCCTTTACTGCCGTAATTACCGGAATGTATGCTCCAAATATCAGCAGCAGCGTAGAACCCGATATCCCCGGAAGAAACATCGCCGATACAGCTGCCATCCCAATTAGAAACAGCATGAATGCCATCCCGGGAGAAATCTGTGCCAAATCCATGGAGGCTCCCCCTGTCTTTTTGTTCATCCACGTGATTCCCACAACAATTGCCATCCCGATTCCCCACCCAATTCCCAGCCTTGCCAGGTATTTTACCGCACTTTTTTTCTCCTGCATTTTCCCAAATGTCAAGTCATGAATTGAACCGATAAATTTATCGTAAAATCCCATGATAAACGCAATCGTTCCGCCGGAAACTCCCGGGACACTGTCCGCAAGCGCCATACAGAACCCATGAATTACATCCTTTAACATTCTAAAACCCCCATTTTGATTGTCAGCTCCGCGACGTTCTCGACGCTCATCTGCGAGAGAATGTCCGCGCTGGCGTGCCATGAGCTTTTGCAGGATTTTTACACTCAAACCGCTTTGGTCAGGCATCATGCTGTCAAATACTTTTACGGCGTCCTGCGGTTTCATGGACGAATAGGTATGAACATAATCCTGCAATGCCGCTGCTTCCGCCCTCTCTAACGCTTCCGCTGCAAGCGATTCCTCCACGACCAAAACAGACGCCTTTTTACCATCATTTTATCATCTGCTTTCCTTTTATAATCTGCCGGGAAGTGCCATGGCAGGGCTCTCCGTATCATTTTGACTGTATTAGTTTGACAGCCTTATGTAAAATTCGTCACCAGGATTGTGTAAAATCCATGTAAAGTTGCCCAATTTCTCCAACCACTGGTTTTATCAGCCGAAGCATCCCCATCCATAGTCCGGGACGAAAAACAGGGCAAAGGATAGGTATAAATTCCTGCTGTTGTTCTTCGGGTGACACATTTCAGACACTAAACACGGCTTCCATACAGATACGGCAAATCATGCAAAAAAAATTAAAAGCCTTCCATAAAGCAAAAACTGTGTTATAATAAATACACATTACTTTTTAATATATTCAGCAGAAGAAACAAAAGGAGAAAAAAATGAAGAACAACAGTAAAGTAGGATTTTTCCGTTCATTAAAATTTAAAATCATGGTTTTGGCACAAGCCTTTTTGGTTATTGCAGTTGTAGGATGTATCGTGATTGCAATGCCGACAAGTTCCAAACTGATCCGGGAACAGGCGCGCAGCTCCATGCTATCACTGACAAAGGCATCTGCGAGAATGCTGGAATATGAGATTTCCGGATCAGGCGGTGAAATGCCTATTGAAATGCTCGCAGGTATTCTCGTTGATGCAAAGTTAGAAGGGGTAGAAAGCTCCTATTCCTATTTGGTTGCACGTGACAGTACCATGCTCTATCATCCGACACCGGAAAAAATCGGACAGCCTGTTGAAAATGAAGCAGTGAAACAAATCCTTGCGGATTTAGACAGGGGAGTTGTTCCACAGCCAGATGTCATTACCTATAATTTTAAGGGCGTTTTGAAATATGCGGCGTTTCAGGTATTAGACAACCAGTGTATATTGGTTATGACAGCTGATGAAAATGATATTCTCCGCGGAGTGACAGAGGTCAGAAACCGACTGATCGGCAGTGGCGCGGTTTTAGTTGCCATTGGTATTATATTAAGCCTGGCTATCGTCGGATATATGCTGAAAGCGCTCGACCTGATTACGGATATCATTAACGATACAAGCCAGTTTAACTTTAAGAAAAATCCGGCAAGCGACAAAATTGTAAAGAAAACAGACGAAATCGGACTAATGGGACGTGCCATCAGCAATATGCGTGCAAACATGCGTACGATGGTCGGCGATATCGAAGATGTCAGCGTCCAGATTACCGGTAATGTGAATGAAGTTAAGGCAATCTCCGCCGAAATCAACAACAAATGTACCGATAATTCTGCAACAACCCAACAGCTTGCGGCGGGTATGGAGGAGGCTGCGGCAACGACGGAAACCATCAACGGGAATATTGTCCATATGAGAAAAGAAGCCGAGCAGATTAAAGGTCTTACCGCTGAGGGAGAACGTCTTGCAAGTGAAGTTAAAACACGCGCAGAAGACCTGAAATCAACAACAAACGAAGCAATGGACAGAACCACGAAAATGTATCAGAATATCAGTGAGAAAACGGAACAGGCTGTCAAAGGCTCCAAGGCGGTTGAAAAAATCAATGAACTTACGAATGCAATCATGGAAATTTCTTCACAGACAGGTCTTCTTGCACTCAATGCATCGATTGAAGCAGCAAGGGCAGGCGAAGCCGGAAAAGGCTTTGCCGTTGTTGCGACAGAAATCGGTTCGTTGGCAAACCAGACATCCGAAACGGTCGGAAGCATCAACACAATCGTTGCGGACGTAAATCATGCGGTTTCCACGTTGACAGAATCGCTTCAGGATACGGTAGAGTTTCTTGATAAAATTGTCCTAAAAGATTATGAACAGTTTGCCGAGGTTGGAGAACACTATTATAACGATTCAGAAAAATATTCGTCGGGGATGAACACGATTGAAGAGTCCGTAATTAAACTGACGGACACAATTACAAAAATTGCGGACGCTCTCGACGGCATTAATTCAACGATTAACGAATCCACGATTGGCGTGACCGATATTGCAAATAAAACAACAAATGTTGTGGAACAGACAGTCCAAAACAATGAACTTGTAGAAAACTGCATTGAAACCGTTGACAAACTAAACCAGATTGCGGCAATGTTTCACATTGACTAATCCGTCATAGTTACATTCCGCCGTTAAAACAGGAGCCATCTGTCCGCGACAGTTGACAATCCTGTCAACAATTATTATAATATCTTCTTTATTACGCGTGTAAGATTTAGGAGGGATTTGCTGTGGGATTATTGCCCCAAATTTCAGAAGCTGAATTTGAAGTCATGAAAATCGTGTGGAAATATGCTCCAATCAGCACAAATGAAATAACGGACCGATTGGTCAAAACCACAACATGGAGTCCTAAGACAATACAGACACTGATAAAACGCTTAGTGTCAAAAGGCGTTCTTTCTTATGAAAAGCAAAGCCGGATGTATGTCTATACGCCATTGGTAGACGAAGCTGAGTATATAGGACAGGAAAGCAATACCTTCCTCAACCGTTTTTATAATGGTAATCTTACTGCTATGCTGTCTGCCTATATTGACAATGACAGACTGTCAAAAGCAGAAATTGAGGAACTCCGCTCCCTTCTTTCCCAAAATTAAAAAGGAGGAAATTAACGTGGCAGAATTTATGATTCGATTTTTAATCTGCAATGTTTTTATCAGTATTATTATTGGAATATTCCTGCTCGTTAAGCAATTGCTTAGAAACAGTCTGACCAATCGAATGCATCACAATTTATGGTATTTATTGCTTGGCTTATTAACTGTTCCCTTTATTCCGGTTCAGCCAATCCACTTCCTGAAGATTTTTACATGGATTGGCAGCCTTAAAAATGCATCCATATCCCCCATTGAAACAATTATAAACGGAACCGCTCCCCAAAACCAACCCAATGCTGCAAATTGGATGAACGACTTTTGCATATCAGTCAGCAGAAGGACGCCTGCTGCGATTGGTTTAATCCTATATATCCTATGGGGCACCGGTATTTTTACCATGATTGTGCTGATGATGAAGTCAATGCTGCACTTTAAAAGCATTAAAAACTCTGCGCTTCCATTGCAGAATCCTGCCGTACGCAAACTGTATCATGACTGTTTGAAGGAATTGCATATTACAAAGCCTATTCCGGTCTACAGTACAGCATTTCTGAAATCACCTGTTATTGTCGGTTTCTTTAAGCCGTGTATCTATCTGCCGATTCACCTGATTTCAGACTATCATGCAAACGACATAAGGTATATTCTGATGCATGAGCTTGAGCATTATCGATGCAAAGATGCATTAGCCAATTATTTCATGCACATAATCGGTGTATTATATTGGTTTAACCCATTTGTATGGTATTCACTCAAAGAGATGAAAAATGACCGGGAGGTTGCCTGCGACACTTCCGTATTAAAACTGCTTGATGAAAATGATTATGAAGATTATGGTAATACTTTGATTAACTTTGCAGAAAAGATGTCGCTTTCACCATTTCCTTTTGTATCCGGAATCAGCGGAAACATGAAACAAATGCAGAAACGGATTATAAACATTGCAAATTATCGTCCGGCTTCATTCAGCAAAAAATTACATAGCGCCTTTGCATTTATCATGATTGCGTTTTTCCTGTTAGGAACCGCCCCAATTCTATCCATTCAGGCTGCGGAAAATAACCGCTACTACTTTAGTGAAACGGACCGCAATATTACATATGTTGACCTAAGTGATGTTTTTGAGGATTATAACGGCAGCTTTGTGTTATATGATGCAGCAGAGGATTCATGGCTGATTTATAATAAAGAATATGCCACCACACGCATCCCCCCGGCTTCTACCTTTAAAATATACAGCGCTTTATTCGGTCTGGAATCCGGAATCATTACACCTGAACACTCATCCATTTCATGGAACGGGCAAAATTATAAAAATGACTTATGGAACGCTGACCAGACCTTAGACTCCGCCATGCAAAATTCCGTCACATGGTATTTCCAGGCACTCGACCGGCAAACCAGCCTGTCATCCATAAAGGAGTACGTTCAGGAAATAGGCTACGGGAACAGGCGCATCGAAGGCGATATATCTTCTTACTGGATTAATTCATCACTGAAAATATCGCCTGTTGAACAGGTTCAAATGCTACAAAAGCTGTACTATAACCAATTGGGATTTTCACCGGAAAATATCAAATCCGTAAAAGATGCAATCCGCCTTTATTCTACGGATAACGGCACTCTCTCCGGGAAGACAGGCACAGAAGGAATGAATGGAAAAAATACTTCCGGCTGGTTTATCGGATACATCGAAAAGGATAACCATACTTACTTTTTTGCCTCAAACATCCAAAGTGAAAAACTTGCTTCCGGTCCCTTTGCCGCGGAACTTACTCTTTCTATCCTTTCTGATTTGGAATTATGGAATGCTTATCAGGAATAATTTTAACCACTATGCTATTCTGCAAACTTTTCAGCGCAGTGCAAGTTTTTTCCCGCAAACAACACCTATGATGCACCCTGCAACACTCAGTATGATATAGATTCCCCCTGATAAGTAAGCTTTGTTTTCAAGCAGGCAAAACGCCTCAAGCGAAAAAGTGGAAAATGTCGTAAATCCCCCACATACTCCCGTTTTCCAAAATAACACCGTATTGGGGGAAATATCTCCCCTTCTGCCTGCTGCACCAACAATAAAACCAATCAGGGCAGCCCCGATAAAATTTGTTATCAACGTCAGAATTGGGAAGCCGCTTTTTATCGGGATAAGGCTTATTGCATACCGCCCCATTGCCCCTATTGCCCCGCCAAGGGCCACAAAAAGAAAACTCATAGATACCTCCGGCACTTCTAATTAAATTTAAATAGGCTGCTTATTGTTACAGCTTTTTCCACCACTGATTATAGCAGAAGAAGACTGTTTTTTCAATTCAGACGCGGTCCGTATTATGTGCCGTCCATAAATCCAGTGGATGAACACACAACATCACGCTGCAGCCGTGATTAACGAGATTATCGCTGTGATTGCAGCGAAAAAGGGCTTTGAACTGGCAGGGGAAACAGAATACCCTCCCTTCAACTGATATTTACTCGGAAAAGGTGACCGGATTACCTTTTTCTATTCCACTATGCACTTCCTCAAGTTTTTCCTTGCGTTTCTTCAAAATTTTCGCAGGGTTTCCGGCTTTGCCGGGTGGCAGACACCATTCATGGCACAACAGCCGCCTGCCGGACAGCTTGCACACCCGCAGCCGCAGGATGACTTTCCCTTTCTCTTATCGCGAACCATACTGGTAATGACAGCCGTCACCGCAAGAAGCAAAACCGCGCCGATGACGATTGTCGCCATATTTCCCATAATCCATGTAAGCATTGAAATCCTCCTGTCCTTACTTTGCTGTTTTCAGTTTCATGTTTGTGGTCAGCTTTGTCGCCTCTTTATAAGGTCTGAACAACATATAAATCATACCGCTAAGGATGACGATGGCAGCCAAAAGACCGATTACATTTAAGTTCCCGGTAAACGCCGAACCAATCTGGTTCACCATCAGCGCCACCGCATAGGCTAACCCGCACTGATAACAGATAGCGAACCAGGTCCATTTCGCATTGTTCATCTCCCGTTTAATAGCGCCGATTGCCGCAAAGCAGGGCGCACAAAGAAGGTTGAACACAAGAAAGGAATATCCGGAGACCATGTTGAAATTCTCCGCAATCTCAGACCATCCGCCGGGATAGAGAATCCCCATTGTTCCGACAATATTTTCCTTCGCCACAAGACCCGTGATAGACGCCACCGCCGCCTGCCAGTTTCCCCAGCCAAGCGGTATGAAAATCCATGCGATTGCACTACCGATGACCGCAAGAAGGGACTGATCCATCTCCTCCTCGGCAAACATCCGGAAGCCATCTGACGTAAATCCAAAGTAAGTCGTAAACCAAATTACAATCGTGGAGAGCAGGATAATGGTGCCAGCCTTCTTGATGAAAGACCATCCGCGCTCCCACATGGAGCGCAGCACATTACCCGCAGTGGGCATATGGTAAGCCGGAAGCTCCATGACAAAAGGAGCCGGATCGCCGGAGAACATTTTCGTTTTCTTCAACATAATACCGGAGATAATGATTGCCGCCATGCCTACAAAGTACGCGCTTGTCGCCACCCATGCGGAACCGCCGAAAATTGCACCTGCAACCATGGAGATAAAAGGCACCTTCGCACCGCAGGGAATAAAGGTAGTTATCATAATCGTCATACGGCGGTCACGCTCATTCTCAATCGTCCTCGACGCCATGATACCCGGAATACCGCAGCCGGTACCAATAAGCATCGGGATAAAAGACTTGCCCGACAATCCGAATTTGCGGAAAACCCGGTCCAGCACAAAAGCAATACGCGCCATATAGCCGCACGCCTCAAGGAACGCAAGGAGCAGGAACAGAACAAGCATCTGCGGCACAAATCCCAAAACCGCGCCAACGCCTGCCACGATACCGTCATTGATAAGCCCTGCAAGCCAGTCTGCGACTCCCACAGCTTCCAATCCGTTCCCCACAAGAACCGGGATGCCGGGAACCCATACCCCGTAAGCCGCCGGATTAGGCTCATCGCCGTATTGCTCCATCACTGCAAGCGCACTCTCATAATCTTCGAGGGATGCCGTCTCCACCGTCACTTCCAGCGTCTCGTCGTCCACCACTTCATAGGGGAAATCACCTGTGGGAGCCGCGCCGCTTTCTTCCACATAGGCGTCATAACCATCCACAATCAGCGCCGCATCGCCGTACTCCCCAGCCGCCTCCCCGTAGTCTCCCGAGCCGATACCGAACAGATGCCATCCGTCGCCGAACAGTCCGTCATTTGCCCAGTCCGTCGCCGCGCTTCCCACCGTCACCATGGATATATAATACACAAGAAACATAATCACCGCAAAAATCGGAAGACCTAAGAAACGGTTTGTCACAATCCTGTCTATTTTATCGGAATTGGTCAGCTTCCCTGCCGATTTTTTCTTTAAGCACCCTTTGATGATGCTGCCGATATAGATATACCGCTCGTTGGTAATAATGGATTCCGCATCGTCGTCCATCTCCTTCTCCGCCGCCCTGATATCTGTTTCAATGTGGGAGCGGACAGACTCACTCAGACCAAGCTGCTCCAGGACCTTGTCGTCACGCTCAAACAGCTTGATGGCATAGAAACGCTGCTGCTCCTCCGGCAGACCGTGCACCGCAGCCTCCTCGATATGGGCAAGAGCGTGCTCCACTGTACCCGAGAAGGTGTGCAGGGGAACGGTCTTCCCGTTGTTTGCCGCGTCAATTGCTGCCTCCGCAGCCTCCACGATGCCGTTTCCCTTCAGGGCGGAGATTTCCACCACCTTACAGCCAAGCGCCTGCGACAGCTCCTTCGTGTTGATTTTATCACCGTTTTTCTCCACCACGTCCATCATGTTGACGACCACAACAACCGGAATGCCAAGCTCGGTGAGCTGGGTGGTCAGGTACAGATTCCTCTCCAGGTTCGTTCCGTCGATGATATTCAGAATCGCATCGGGACGCTCGCCAATCAAATAATTTCTTGCCACCACTTCCTCCAATGTGTAGGGGGAAAGGGAATAAATACCTGGAAGGTCGGTGATGGTCACGCCGTCGTGCCTTTTCAGCTTTCCTTCCTTTTTCTCTACTGTGACACCCGGCCAGTTTCCGACGAACTGATTGGATCCTGTCAAGGCATTGAACAGCGTTGTTTTTCCGCAGTTCGGGTTACCCGCAAGGGCAATTCGCATACTCATAATTTTTCCTCTCCTTTTTCTATTAGTTGTAACTAACTATTGATTAAAAAATTTAGGGAGTTATCCCCAGTCTTACCAACACCTCAGAAAAATGCTGCTTTTCAGCCATTCTTTACACGTTGTCTACCTCAATCATCTCCGCATCCGCCTTCCGGATGGAAAGCTCATAGCCGCGGACAGTCACTTCAATCGGATCACCTAGAGGCGCCACCTTGCGGATCTGCACATCCACCCCCTTTGTCAGCCCCATGTCCATAATCCGGCGTTTGACCGCTCCCTCGCCGTGAAGCTTCACGACCCGGACGGTATCGCCAACTTTTGATTCCTTCAGTGTTCTCATTTTCTGTTTCCTCCTCGCTTCATAATATACACGCTCAAAGCTCCGTGGAGTATGCTGCTTTTCGCATTGCTCACACCATGATTCTCTGCGCCATCTCCCTGCTGACTGCGACACGGGAATCCTTCACGTTCACGATGACATTGCCCCCGATGGCGCTGACTACCGTAACCGCCCCTCCCACAGTAAAACCGAGATTTTCCAAATGAGCCTTGACTTCCTGCTTTCCCCCGACTTTCCTGATAATGTTTTCCTCCCCTACTTCTGCCAATGTAAGCGGCATCATGCATTCACCTTCTTTGAAATATGTATTAGTTTACACTAACCCAGTCTGCCAAATAAAAGTTAGTATTCACTAACCATGTATTATGATATGACAATAAGCGGTCTTTGTCAACGCTCTTTTTATCACTAACCAAAGTTTCATCATACTAACCAATATGTTTGGGAATACTAACTTATTATTTTGTGCAAAATATCCACAAATTCGCCCGGCACCTCACGGCAGGGCACGCTATCGCGTTTTACCAGTCATCCAATGTTCTTAAAAAAAGCACCAACGCAGTAAACGCATTGATGCCATAAACGTGCCTGTATAATCGCCTTGCGGCTGGCGGCTGGGCTTCCCATATCCGGGAAAAATATAAAATAATAACAGATCCAGGTGGATTTTAGCATAAAGAAACCGACCAATCAACAGGAAATTTAACTGGATAGGAAAATCGCCTTTGCCTTTATTTACCACTAAAAATTGCCCGGTATAGTTTATGAAAACAATTATATTGTCTCACATTATACCGGACAATTATTTAATAGTCATTTTCTATGCGAAGCAAGAATGTTCTCTTGCCTACCATAAATATTTTGCGTTAACGATAGCCTCATTCAATCATTATTTTCCCGACAAAAAACCATGTAAATCAAGCGGTTCTACCCTTACGGAAATCTTCTTTGTACCCGCATAATCGCCCTTGCCGTTAATGACAATTGTTGCCTTACCTTTTTTGTACTTACTCTTGCTGTAATCAATCTCATAGTCATTGGCAGTCAGCAGTGTAGACCTATCCTCATTCACATACCTTCCGTCCTCGGAAAATTTCTTGTTTTGGATTTTCAGCCTGCCCTCGGATACATACTGTCCCATAATTCTGCCAATCAATACGTTGGCGGCTTCCCCTTCTTTATACCCGATAGGAGTATCAAGCTTTTCAACTTTCAGTCGATCCAGCATATTCTTGCCTACAAGGCTGTAAGAGGTATACGTTGCGCCTTTGTGACCGCTGCCCTTAACTGCTTTTGCAACAACATAGATGGTTTGGCTTGCGCCTGTAAAATCAACTTTTTCATTTTTTCCAAGCGGCATGCCTTTCTTTTTTTCACCTGTTGCGGCATCTTTGTAATACGCAGTTCCGGTTGTCTCGTCAAACAACGCTTTATCAAACTGGTCTGCCTTGTAATATTCAAGCGTGTAATCTTTTTTGAGCGCCATTTTTCTGTTATTATCAAAAACTGCAGCTTTCGTCATAAACGGTATCTGATCCCCTTTTGTCTTAACGCTGCCGCCGTTATATACGTTCGGCGCACTTATGACTACTGCGGACATCTCTTTTTCCACAATTTTGAACGGAATATTGGTTTTCTTGCCCTTGAGCAGATTTTTGCCCGTTACGGTCGCAACGGAATCACCCAAAACTTTTTCCGTACAGGTTACCGTGTAATTATCCGGTGAAATGACCATGTTGCCTTTTTTCAATATAATTGTCGGCGCTTTAAAATTCTTCGCATATGGCTGGTCGGATATCTGCACTGTAAAAGTGCTGTCCGATGTAATATCATGTGCCTCAATCTTAAAGGAGCCTTTCATGCTGCCTTTGTAGTTTCCGATTCCTTTAATGATTATGCTGCCTGTACCTGCCTTCCTGACGCCGGAATATGCTACCTTATAGTCAATACCTTCTTTGAGTGCTTCTTCGCCGCTCTTTGCCGCACCTACCCATACCTGTACACCGTTAAAGCTGACACTTGAGCCGTTTGAATCAATGGGAGTATCAAACTTCTTATGTTCCCTATCAAACACAATATCTTTTCCATTGTATCTTGCTGTTATGGAATAGTCATTCAGGTTTAAAGACTTTGACATAATCTTAAATGTGACGGTCTTTGTACCATAATAGTTTTTCTCCATATTGCCTGTCAGTATGACTGATGCTGTACCGGCGTCAATGTTGCCGACATACTGTACACTGCAAACATCGTTTGCAGACTTGCCATCCTTGAACCGGACTGCTGGCGTATGCGGTTTGCCGTTATAGGTCACATTGGTGATTTTCTCTGTCTTTAGCCTGCTGATATCAGTCATATTTGTTACTTCGTCCGTCGATAACACGCGTACATCTGATGTCACCGTGCCTGTGAAATTCAAATCCAACGCCTTGTATGTTACCGTGTAGTTTCCTTTTTTCTTGATTTCATTTACTTTCCTGCCGTCTGCATCTCTTATTTCCGCATTTTTATAGCCGTACTCCTTTTCACTCAGCGCCTTGCCGTTATACATCAGCTTAGGCAGCACTATGCTTTTGCCTGTTTCGACCGTTACAAGACCGGTATTTGCCACCTTGCTGCTGTCATCAAGAGAAATTCTGTCAATCATAAAGTAAATGGGATATGTTCCCTTATAATTTCCCTTTCCTTTCAAAATGACTGCAGGCGCCTTTTTGCCGTCAAATTGAGAATCTTTCGGGGAATACGGATATGCGAGCTTATTGTTTTTATATGTCACCGTAAAATTAGCTGCATCTACTTCGCTTGGCAGTACGTCCGAACCATTTCCCATTGCCACGCGCACACCCGGCTTTACTGCCATGCCCGTGTATGGAATATGGTAATATCCGTTGCCGTCCAGCGACTCTGCATCCAAATCCAAAAGAATTGTGATTTTTCCAATCGTCGTGTCAATTAAGGCAAGCTCCTCATCAGACCATGCCGCACTGCTTTCCGTATCTTCGTCGCCTTTTGAAATCTCACCTGATGTATCTTTATCTTTATCAATGGTGATATCATCAGAGCCTGTTCCGCCGATAACGGCGCCGCCTGCGATATCGCCTTCACTGCCGTCCGTCACCGGTACATAGACCATGACTGTCCCGACATTTGCAGAGATTGTATCCTGTTTCAAATTAACAAATCCCGCTTCCGTCCGTCCTTTATCCGTAAGCTGCAAAAAGCCGTTGTTTATTTTAATGGTTCCGTCGCTGTTTCTTGCGATTGTGGAATCTTCTCCCTGACTTCCGTCGCTGCCGGTAATATGGAAAACAAAATCCTGTGATTCAAACCAGTCATCTTCCACACGCTTTCCGTTTTTATTTGCTCCGTCAAAATACGTTGTGTCATTTAAGAAATAGCCTGCATCCTGCTTACCGGTGGAATAACTGTCGTTCTCACCCGGTTTATAAGAAATTACGTTCTGCATCCGAAAATCCGTCTCCTTCGTTGCAGACTTTGCGGCAAGCAGTATATTGGAGCCTTCATTCTTAAACGAGATGCTGTTGTATGCCTGTATGTCAGGACACGAATTATTGTCAATTCCCTTTGCCTTATTCTCAAACGCATAGGAATTTAAAAGAATATGATGTCCCGAAATGCTCTCGCCGCCCATTTTGAATCCGTTTCCGTTTCCGGTACCGGTAGGCTTTCCTTCATATATGTCAAGCTCACCTTTTTCATTTTTTAATGCATATCCGTTCCGAAACGTGATAGAGTTCTTAATCACCACCTGTCCAATCGGTCCTGATATTCCTTTTGCATAGAAATCCCAGCCGTCGTCGGCATTGTAAGCAGAGATACATCCGTCAAATACATTGCCCATGCCTATCGTCAGCTTGGCTGCAAAGCCATCCGCATCCTCATACGTCGCATCTGCATTATTAAATGAAGTACAGTTCTTTACCGTGTTATACGACGGTCAGTCACTGATATCATTGTCAGCAGCATTGCCTCTTGCAATCTGTATTCCTGTATTTCCGTTATAATATGTATTAATCTGATCAATCACGTTATGGCTTCCGGAAATTTGGAGACCTTTCTGACTGTTTGCCGTATGCTCCTGTGACTCTATTCCAAGAATCACAAGCTCAACAGCATATGCGGTGGACTTTTTTACATATTTTTATATTGTCCCTTGATGCCTTAATGCTTTCTGCATAATCCCTGTGTTCCATTATGGATGATTCTTCTGTGTCGATGTCTTCCAGTTCATTAGGGAAGATAACCTGTTCCCCGTCAAACAGGACTGCATTAAAAAAGTCTGCAAACTGCCCGTTATCACTCCAGTAATTTTTAACACTGTATCAGGTCTTAAATTCTGCGTTTTCTTTATCATCCTATAGTTCCTTTCTTTTGTGTAATCTTAGTATACTATGAAATCCCGATGCTTCCAAGACTTGGCAGACTGTCCGGAAAACTCTGGTATATATCAGGGAGAATCCCTCTTCCACTGTTCCATGCCGTAATATGAAAAAGATGCCTTTTGTCAATGCAGGATATAAGAATGTTAAAAGTTAATATGGATGGACAAATACGTGAAAATCATCATGTGTCATTGTGATCCAGTTGGTTGTATGATATAATTTCGGTATTGTTTATAACGGTAAATTAAAATTATTCGGAGGTTAAGCATGAAACATAAGTAAAAGTAACTGTAATTGATAAAAAATTGTACCCCGACCTGCAAAATCAGTATTGTGCCAATCCGAACGCCGGAGCCTGTCCATGCTATAATGTTGGTGATGAATTTGTTTTCTACCGTGATGAAGAGAAGGACGACTTTTGGCAAATGGGATTAAACACACTTGTTAAAACAAACGCAGACCCTGATATGATTGCAGGCGGTTCTAAAATGCCTTTCTGTTCCGAAGCGTGGGACGCCATAGCGCGCTATATTTATACAGGATTGCAGGGAGGTGCAATAATGAAGGGCTGGATGCGTGAAGAAAATGTAATGATAACCTGCTGTTCAGACGGTACACGCCCTGTCATTTTCAAAATTGAAAGAATTGATTACGAGGAGGAGTAAATAATGAACGGTATTATCAGAGCTATGAAAGAACGCAGAAGTATTCGCAAATTCAAGCCGGATATGCCTGCGAAAGAGGATATTGAGCAGATTATCGAAGCAGGTCTTTATGCTGCGAATGGCATGGGTAAACAGGCAACAATAACGATTGCAGTTACAAACAAGGAACTGCGTGACAGGTTCTCTGTCATAAATTGTAAAATCGGTGGGTGGAAAGACGGCTTTGACCCATTTTATGGTGCGCCTGTTATTTTAATTGTTCTTGCCGATAAGAATTGGGCAAATCGTGTGTACGATGGCAGTCTTGTTATGGGAAACATGATGCTTGCCGCTCATTCTCTTGGACTTGGCAGTATTTGGATACATAGAGCCAAAGAAGAATTTGAATTGCCGGAATATCAACAATTATTGAAAGACCTTGGTGTTGAAGGAGAATGGGAAGGCATAGGGCATTGTGCCGTGGGCTATATCGAAGGAGATACGCCAAAAGCAGCCAAGCGAAAAAATAACAGAGTGTTTTGGGCAGAATAATATTAAATTTCCATTTGTCTTGGTAGTGTAAAATAATTTGTGTCTTTGGAAAAAAATACCTCTTTTTGGGTAAGAATCAAGATATGACAATT
>DKYC01000075.1 GCA_002492295.1 Lachnospiraceae bacterium UBA7110 | reverse complement strand
ATATGATATTGCTGATAAGATTTCGCCTAAAACACGAATGGAGGTAAATATGTACAGTTTGTCAACTCAGTCCTTAAAACCGGGAATGATTACTTATGAGGATATCTACGCTCCCTCAGGAGAATTAATATTAAAAGCCAATGCACGTCTTACCCAGGAAATGATACAGACTTTATGCGACCATAATTTTGATGAAATAGCGCTTGCCGAGCCGAGTGAAGTGGATATGCCGCACTATGAACATCTGCACCAGCATCCGCACTTCCAAAAGTTTAACGCGATGTACACATTGTCCCTTACAACATTCAATAAATTAATCCGCACCCTGGATACGGGGATTGATTTAAATACGTCAAAGCTCCTGTCTTTGCGCGATGATATGTTGGCGACTGTCATGGGCGGTGAGCAGCTTATTGATTATCTTTACAATATGATGCCCGACGAAAATGAGATTACATATAACCATTGTTTTAACTGCGGTCTGCTGTGCTACATTTTCGGTCAGTGGATTGGGCTTGGCGAGGAGGATTTGGATAATCTTACGATAGCCGGATTTCTGTTTGACGTTGGGAAAACGAAGATTTCCGATGAGCTTTTGTGGAAACCGGACAAGCTCACGCCGGAAGAGTTTTTACAGATGCAGCATCACATCCATTTAGGTTATGACCTTTTGAAAAACAGAAATTTCCCACCCCATGTAGTCAGCGTCATGATTATGCATCATGAGCGGTGCGACGGTTCGGGTTACCCCGCGCGCATTAAGGAAGACCGCATTGACCCGTTTGCACTGATAGCGGCAATCGCGGATACTTATGAGGCAATGACGCATCCGCGCTCACATCGCGTAGCGCTGACGCCGTTCCAGGCAATCCGTGTGTTTGAGGAACAGGGATTCGAGGTCAAATACGGCAAACATATTAAACCGATTTTAACGCGCATTGCAAATATGTATTTGGACAGGCGCGTATGTGTGACCGGAAATGTGGAAGGACGTATCATAGAAATCCATGAAGATGCACTTTCACGCCCGACTGTATTTGTAAGCAATGTACAGTTTGATCTGCGGACTAAACCAAAAGCAGAAATCATCCGTATGATATGATACAAAAAAACGCCAAACGGCGTTTTTTTATTGTTTCCCTTCTTCAAAAATATCCGCAATATTCTGTTTTATTTCCTCTGCGGACAATCCCTTTGCACTTTCCAAAAACTCCTCTACGGTCTCCTTTGCAGCCTTAAGCTGCTCTTCATCAAACTCATAGTCATTAATATAGCTTTGTATGGACTCGTTTATGCTTTCCTGCTCCTCCTCGCTGATTCCCAGGGTTACCGCCAAATCATCGCTCTTAATGAACGCCTGTACTTCGTCCGCAAGCGCGCTTTTCAAGTCGTCGCCCACCTGTTTTTTTGTCTTTGCAATCGTGTCGCTCACCGACTCGCTTATTTTATCGCCTACATTTTCAATCGTTACATCCTTCTGACAGCCTGTAAGCATTATAACAGACAGCATCAGTGCCGCTGCCGTCTTTATTGTCCCCTTATACATAACTGCTCCTTTTTCCCCCTAATTTTTTTTCGCCTGCGCACCCTCCGCTTCTTCGGATGCTTCCTTCTTAACTGCAGGCTCCTTCTTTTTCTTCCGCGTCGTAACAGGCTTATCGGGCCATGCCATCGCCTTTACGCCCGGCGTTGTCGTCTTGATTCTTAAATAGCTTTTCCCATCTTCCACAAATCTTATTATGGAAATATTTTTCCATGCGTAAAATTCAAACGGGGCAAACTCGATTTTCAGTTCCTTGAGCATTCCCTTTGCCTCAAAATTTACCAGTTTTTCATCCACCCTTACGGGCATGCAGTAAATATACTTATTATCCGTGGTGTGGATTACTGTGGTTTCAAAGACTGCGGATTTATTTTCTTTACTTACTTTTATTGTTGCCATTGATGGTACAGGGATATCTTCTACGTTCATATTTCCTCTCATTCCGCCTTTTTAACGGCTTTTCACCTTTCTAATACCATTTATCGATGCGATGGAAATCATCGCTTTACGCATTTTCTCTTTTTATAGTATAGTCCGTAAGCACTTTTCTTGTCAAGCGTTTGGCATCCGGTATTGCGCGCAAAAGTTCCGGTCCGGACTGCTACTGTTGCGCCGTCAAATTTGAAAATTGGGTATTTATTTTTTTATTGTTTTGTAGTACAATGTTTTTAAATGTCCAGAAGTATGCCCATACGGACAGACTGCCTTCAAACAGGCAATGTGAAACAGACTAATTAAAAAAGTATTTAAAAGAAGTAAAGGAAAGGTTATAAAATGGCAAAGGACAAAAAAACAACAGCTGCTGAAATTACGGACATCAGCAAAAGCAAGGCAAAGCGCGAAGAGCGCAGAAAGGAAATAGCAAAGAACAAAAGGAACCGCATGATTTCGCGCGTTGCCAGTTTTGCGATTCTTGGATTTATTGCAGGAGTTATTATTGTTATGGCAGGAAAGCAACTCTATTTGGCTGCAATCCGCACGACTCCGAGCACTGACATGAGCGCCGGTCTTACGGCAGACGGAAAAATTGAGGGTGTCAATGTTGCGGACGCGCTTACTTTAGCTGATTATGAAAATATTCCCATTACGGATGAAGACATCAGCACGGACGAGCAGGTTCAAAAGGATATTGACGATCTTTTAAAAGAATATAAGGAAGTGAATTACGATGTAAGTCTTGAAGTGGCTGACGGCGACGAGGTAAACATCGACTATGTCGGAACAATTGACGGCGTGGAATTTGAAGGCGGAAACAGCAACAACGCAGGCTATGACCTCACAATCGGCTCCGGTTCCTTCGTTGATGATTTTGAGCAGCAGCTGATAGGCTCGCACCCCGGGGATAACGTAACGGTTGAAGTGACATTTCCCGATGATTACGGCGATGATGCCGTTGCAGGAAAAGATGCCGTTTTTGCTGTCACTGTAAACGGTATTTACCAATTGCCTGCTTTTGACGACGCATTTCTCGAGAAGAACGGACTGCTTACGGAACAGATTACAAATACCGACGAATACCGTGCATCAATTGCCAAAAATTATTATGAGGACAACCTCCGGAACTTCCTCTCAACTTATATTGTTGAAAACTCGACCGTAAATTCTTATCCGAAGAATTATGTAAAAATTACGAAAGCCACCACAAAAGCGAACGACGAGGCGATGGCAAACTATTATAGCCAGATGTTCTCGTCATCCGGTATGCAGGCTTCCACAAACGTATGGGATATGACCGGTGATGAAAATGAGTTTGCTTACGAAAAATCACTTTCGGAGCGTGCGCAGGATACGGTAAAGGAAGCGATGGTATACCAGGCTATCTTTGAAAAAGCGGGATTAACAATTGACATGGATGCTGCAAAAGCGGAGCTGAACGCATCATCCGGGGATGAAACTTATGCTGCAAGCATGGTGGAAAACTATGGCGAAGGATATCTGGCGCAGAACGAAATACATGATACTGTTTTGGATTACCTTGTAGACCGCTACAAAGACCCTGACAAGATGCCAAGTGAAGAGACCGCTGCAGAGACAGTGACCGAAACAGAAGCGGCGGCAGAAACCAGTACGGAAACAGAAACAACAGCAGAATAAGCATCGTTAAGAATAAAAAGTGGAGACATGCGTACAATTGCATAGTTCCACTTTTTTATTGGTTCCGTCTATCCAGCCCAGCTTACCAGTCAAGCTCAAATGCCGAAAACGCGTCTGCCGCCGTCAAATGTTCATCCTTATACTTAAGCATATACGCCTTTATCTCCGCGTCTTTGCCAGCCAAATCTGTTAAAAGTCTGTCAAAGTTCTCCTCCGTTATACATCCCGCGTCAGCAAACAGCCTATAGTATTCCAAATCGTCGGCATGCTCCTCCATGATAATGTCCCATGCCTCGCGGGAAACCTTTAAGTACTCTTTCAGCTCCTGCTCCGTCTTTGATGCAAGCTTATACGGATGAAGCAGCCGGAAGTATACAACACGCAGTTTCATTTTCCGCTTTTCCACAGGATAGGATTTAATATCGTAATCCTTCCCCTCGTAGTCCTCCTCGCCGCATGTCCACAGTTCCTCAAAACCGTCCAAATCATCAAGCCGGATTAAATCCGCAAGCTTTGCGTCCCAACGCGCTATCCATGTATCGCTTCCCATCTCTGGCGGGTCAAAGAGGAAATAATCATGGAGAACGGTTACCGCCATCGCAAGCATTCGCGCCAGCCCAAGCGCACGAAATTCCTCCTGTGTCCGAATGCAGATTTCCTTTAACCGCACACAGCCTAAAAACAGTTCCTTTCCGCGTGTCAGCGCGCGGTTGGGTATGGTAATCGTACGCAGCCGTTCCGCATGTGCAAATGCCCAGTCGCCGATTTCCTCTATCGTGTCGGGCAGACTGATTTCCTTGATGGTCTTGCAGCTTAGAAATGCCTTTTTTTCAATGGCAATAACAGGCTTTTCATCAATATACGGGGGAATTTCAACCGCCGCGGCAATCCCACGGTAGCGCTTGATTACAATACCGTTTTTGTACGGCGCATACGCGATCTGTCCTCCGCCCACAGGGTTTTCGATTGTCTGCATTTGTGTATCGTCCATAAGCAAACATCCGCCTTTCCAAATGTCGAACTTTGTTTTATATTTTACAGCTCAAGTCTGTCAATTTCCTGCATGATGTCATCTTCGCGTTCGTGAAGCATTAAGTCCTCATTATGCCTTGCATAGTCGGGGCTTCCATACATACTGATAAAACGCGCGCTGTACACATTGACCGTCAGCTCCGTTACAAGCACAAGCATCTCATTTCCGTCCATAAACGCCACCTCGCTGAATGCAAATACATTGTGCAGGCGTGTCTGAATGCGGGCGTTTTCTTCCTTCATCGCCGCTACCTCGCCGTCAAACGCACTTTTGAGTATCGCAAGCGGATTTTCACCCGGACTAAGCCGCAGCTCCTTTTCACGTGCCTCAAGGAATTGGATGATGGCGCGGTTTTTCCTTCTGTCCTCGCCGGAAAGCGTGCCCGCAGAGCGCATGTTTTCAAGCAGCTTCTGCCTTGCCTGTACCTGCGTCGCGATAAGTCCTCCCATTTCCTTTTTTTCGCCGTTTTCTTCCTTTTCATGCAACGTTTTTATGATTTTCAAAATCTTCATCAGCTCCGAAAGATAATCCGCGGTTTCCAGATTCTCCCGCATTTCGCTTTCGAGCCTGTCCAACAGCATTCCGACCAGTGAAAGCCGCTC
>DKYC01000142.1 GCA_002492295.1 Lachnospiraceae bacterium UBA7110 | reverse complement strand
AGGGTTCGAGCCCCTGGCGGTGCAGGAAAGCACTATTTTTGAGGCTTAAGCCTTGGGGATGGTGTTTTTATTTTTGGCGTTTTCCGCTTCGATTTCAATGATCAGTTTGTCATCCAGCATATCCTTATAGCTGTCATATCCGTACTGCAGCGCCTTTATTTCCAGGTAATCTTCCAATGGCATTTGACCTATGTTTGTATTAATCATAATTCTCCTCTCCATCCTGATTTGTAATACAAATTCGCTGCAGCATGGAGTTGATCCGCACGCTGCAGTTTATGATTTGTATTACAAAATACGTTTTCAGACACCCTAACTAAAAATCAGAGTGCCTAAATTCAGGATTAATAGCCTTTTTTAAAAAATATTGGATCAAGATGGTATACATCAACACCCAGCATTTTACTTTCCGCTGCAAGCTGGCTGTAAATTTTTGTTACGTTGTAGTCGCTGTGCCCCATGAATACGCGCAAAAATTCCAAGTTGCCGCCGCCGATGAGGTAGCTTGTTGCAAATGTGTGCCGGAGCAGGTGCGCATGCAGCCTCTTTATTCCGGATTCTTTTTTCAGTTTTGTGAAAAGATGCTTTACCGCATCAGCCGTTATCGGTTCGCTGGAACGCAGAGACTGGAACAGCATATTGGAAGACTGGATGCGCAATAGCACATAGTTATCAATTTCATGTATCAGGAAATCAGGAATTAATGCAATTCTGCTTTTGCATCCCTTGCTTTCCAATATATGTATGATGTTCCTTTCCCGGTCAATATCTTCATAATGGAGATGCCGGACTTCCTGCGAACGCAGACCGCAGTCAAGCATCAGATGAAATATACAGTAATTGCGCCGCCCTTTTTCCGTCAGCATGTCAAAGCAGGCATCAATCTTTTTTACTTCATCAGAATATAGTACAACCTTTGGCACGGAATCATCCGGAGGCATCCTGACGCCTTTCAGATAATCCGGACATAAATCATTCTGATAGCAGTACCTCAGGTATGCCTTTGCAATGCGGCAGTAGCTGCGGATTGTAACATTTTTCACGTTCTTTTTCCGCAGGTGAATGATAAAGTCGCCGAATAACGCAGCATCTTTGAAATCGTCAAAGGAAAGCTGCCCGATGCCTTTTCCGCTTTCTGCTTCAAGAAAATCGAAGAATACCTTCAAATGTCCTTTGTAAGAACGCAGCGTTTCCGGAGAACAGTAGACAGACCTGTTCCGGATAAACATGTCGTAGGTTTCCTTAATAGTCATTGTCAAAATCTCCGTTCTTTAAATCCTCATAGTCAAACAGCTCTCCGGTATCTTCATCCAGCAGGCGGAAACGGTGCAGTTCTCCGCCTTCATACACTTCGGAAAGTTCCTCCGGGTTGAACTGCCGCAGCCGTTTTGATTTGTAAAGCATTGCATTGTAAATGTCATTATCATTCATTTTCAAAAGTGCTTCGTATGCATCCTGAAGCGGGCTGTCCTCATTTAACCCTCTTGAATAAATGCCAAGCGTAATCGCGGAACAGAGCACGCGCTTTTTCATAGCGTCAATGTTTAATTTCCTGTTGTAGTTTCGGACAAGGCGCGCCTCTTCCGGAGTCATTCGCATGTCGATGCAGCGCGTCCTTCGGAGCGCATCCCAGAAACGGCATAACGGGCGGCGTGACTTCTTTTCGTCTCCTGTCTTTTCCACCATCCGGAATACCTTGTCAGTCAGATAGTCAATAATGATTTTGCGGTTGTCAAAATACTGGTAGACGCGGGCACACTCGCCGAACTGCGAATAGTCCTTGAACGGAATAAGCTCATAGCTTTTGCTGTGTCTTCTCATTGTCTGATATTCAACATTTACAACCAGATTTATTTTCGGTGTCAGCTCATCCGCAAGCTTTATCAGGTCATCTTCATTAACCTGTAGCGTGCCGTCAAGTATCCGGCAGACTTTTGCAAGCTTTTCCGGATCCCTTCCATGCTCTTTGTAAAATTCAAGCCGTGCATAGAAACGGTAGAACCAGTTTTTCTTTTCATAGCATTTTTCGTATACGTACTTGTCATATTTGTTGATAAGACCATTCATTTCCCATATTTGAAAGAACCACGGTTTGTAATTCTGTTCTATAACTTCACGTGTTTTTAAATAAATTCTAATGAATACCTTGTCGGAACGTTTGCCGAGTGCGACATAATCAATCTCGTAATCTTCGGAACCAACTTTGTTTGTTACGTACGTAGCATTTTTGAAACGGTCTACACGCATTTTGTAGAAGCTTTCCGGAGCAAAGAACTTTTCGGGATTGTTTAAATAGTTTGTATGCCAGCAGTAGTCAATTCTGTTTTCTTTGACTTCGGAAATTTCAAGACCAAAAAAATTCGCAAAGCTCTGCACGTATCTGTAGGAATTTTCGAAGCTGTCGCGCACACCATACTGCCACAGCATATAACTTCGAAGCTGCACAATACATTCTGCTGTTACGGACTCGCCACCATCTCCGGCCTTCGGCACGGAAGGCGCGATGAAAATGTCAAAATACTCGGGATACGAAAGACATATGTTATAAAAGCGCGAAAATGTCACGGGTTTTAATACAAGGTTTTTATCAATATCCTTTAGGTAAAAATCACCTGAAGCAGGATCATCGTTATCATAGACATAGCGATATTTTACATCAAAGTAACGGCGGAGCTTGAGGACTTTTTTGTCCTTAGTCCTTGCCCGGAAATCATTTTTGAATTTTACACTGTAATAAAATGTGTCTATGTTATGCATGAATGAATCTTTACGAAAAGAAAAATATTCTTCCTGTTCCTCCAGATCCATTTCATGAAACAGTTTGTTGTTCATGTTCTTGCCATCAATCATGTTCCATACCTCATCAATCTCTATTATTTTTCATTTGTAGGACAAATGGTTTACATAAAATCCGTTTGCTCAAAACGCAATTTGAGCAAACAAGTTAGTCTGAACTCATCCTCAATATTTACGGGCATTTGAGGCTGTTTTCAGCCTGTAATGCAATGGAATTTGAGACCACGTATTACAGGCCGTGGAGCCGGAAAAAAGCCCCCGCCCCGGGCATGTCCGCGCCGCGGG
>DKYC01000154.1:11573-18322 GCA_002492295.1 Lachnospiraceae bacterium UBA7110 | reverse complement strand
ACGGACGCCCGGCGCACGAGTAGGGGAAGAAAAATCTTTCCTACTCGAATGCATACGGAGGGAATCGTTATGGCAAAACTGTATTTTTATTACGGTGCGATGAACAGCTCAAAAACTGCAAATGCACTTATGACACATTTTAATTATGAGGAAGTAGGGCAGAAGGCGCTGCTCTGTAAAACGGAGACAGATACAAGAGACGGGGCACGCATTATCCGTTCCAGGATAGGCTTGGAAATGGAGTGTATTTTCCTGTCGGAGCTTTTGGATATGCCTGGGGAGGAGATTAAGCAGTACAACTGCATTATTGTTGACGAGGTGCAGTTTGCGACAAAGGAGCAGATTGACTTTCTGTCCGATATTGTGGATTTCATGGAGGTTCCGGTAGTATGCTACGGTCTGCGCACTGATTTTCAAAACAATCTTTTTCCGGGGAGTGAGCGGCTGATTGCCATAGCGGATACGATTCAGGAGATTAAAACCGTATGCTGGTGCGGCAGGAAGGCGACGGCAAATGCACGGTTTAATGCAAACGGAATCATACGTGACGGCGAACAGGTATTCCTTGGTGCGAATGACAGTTATGTGGCGCTTTGCAGAACGCATTTTAAATTAGGAATGCTGGGACCCGGAACACAGGATTGAAATTGGGAAAGGAAAGGATTATTGAGATGAGTATCATTTTGCAGTTTGCGTTATTGGCAGTGGGCTTTGTATTGCTAATGAAAGGTGCCGACTGGTTTGTTGACGGCGCTTCCAAGGTGGCGGACAAGTTTGGAATACCGCACCTTGTAATCGGACTTACTATTGTGGCGTTCGGGACAAGTGCGCCGGAAGCGGCAGTGAGCATCAGCGCTGCCTTAAAGGGGAGCGTGGAGCTGGCAATCAGTAATGTTGTGGGAAGCAATATCATGAATGTACTGCTCATACTGGGGCTTTCCTCTGTCATATATCCGCTTGCGGTGAAAAAGACAACCATCCGGTTTGACATCCCATATGTGTTTTTGGCGTCTGTTCTTTTGCTGGTATTCGGGGTGATGGACGGGGCAATCGGACGGGCAGACGGACTGGCCTTTTGGGTGCTTCTTGTCATCTATATCGTTTATATGATACGGCTTACCAGAAAAAGCCAGGCGTCGGATGAGGATTTTGAACCTGCGGATGAAAATGACAAGGTTTGGAAACTGCTGCTTTTAATCCTTGTGGGCGGGGTGATGATTGTCGCGGGCTCTAATGTAACCGTTGATGCCGCGTCAAACATTGCGGCAGAATTTGGAATGGACGAGCGTCTGATCGGACTTACCATCGTAGCATTCGGGACGTCGCTTCCAGAGCTGGTAACATCCTGTATTGCAGCAAAGAAAAAGGAAACGGATATTGCGGTTGGAAATATTGTGGGTTCTAATCTGTTTAATATTCTGTTTGTGCTTGGAACAAGTGCGGTTATTACACCGGTTGCATATGAAACCGCATTTATTTTTGACAGTATTGTGGCGATTCTTGTAATGGTTGTTTTATGGCTGCTTGTATTCCGGAAACAGAAATTAAGCCGTACCGGTGGTGCTCTGATGCTGGCAATGTATGCCGTTTATTTTGTTAATCTGTTACGACAGGCATTGCAGTGAAATCAGAACATTTGTTTCGACAAATTCGAATTGTGGTATTTAGGATTAAATGTGACATCTTCATCGAACCATTCGGGCGGTATAAACGCATTCGCCGTCTGTTCATCCGGAAATTCGACTTCCGCGATGATAAGCGGCGCAAAGGGTGGTTCGAAAATATCAAGCTCAATGTTTAAGGAAAGGTTTTTCCGGGGAATGAAACTGTCCTGAAAATGCGGATTTTCAAGCGGCAGGACATATCTTTTTTTGGAAATCACATTTCCGTCGGCTTTTTGGCTAAGGTGCCGATAGGATGCTTCGTCTAAAGCAAGATTATACTCCTCTCGCGCCATTAAGCCGCTGCTCTTGTAGGTGAGCGTGTATTTGTCATCTGACCTGCGCACGCGTACTACCGGATCCGTGTTCAGATAAGCCTGTTCGATTATGATGCAGGGATGATGTTCCAGCCCGTCAGGCAGTTTTTTTACCGTATATTTCTTTTCAATCTCAAAGTTTTCCATCTTAATCCTCCATTCTTGCCAATGTCTGCGAATTCAATGTGAACTTTGTTCACAATGGGTAAGCACAATATTTGCAATACGAACTTCGTTCGTTATGTGAAAAATTTATTTTTCACACGAGATAACCTCCGTGTATTTTTGGATAAATGCATCCAAAATTAATGATAATACCATTATGGTATGATATCCGGAACAAAAATACAAGTAATATTTGCTCCTTTATTGGGGCATATAATTGAGTAAGCCGCATCCGCCGCAAAGAGGAGAATCAGCGTAACACATATAAAAATGCGCATACCGCGTGTCATTCTGTGGTAAAATTTAAGAAAGAAGGGCTGGAAAATGCAGATAAGCAGCACGCCGCCAATTCCAAAGCCGAAGCTGCATGAAAGGCAGATTTTTCCGTCGATATTAAAAAAAGCGCCGCTGTAATCCCACCACCGTACGCCCCATTTGTATTCAAGCCATGTGGCGGCGGCATATTCGATTATGGTACAAATGATGGCGGAACAGGTAAAGACCAGAAGGGGATGTTTTCTTTTTGCGTGAAGAAGAATCATCAGAATAAGCCCTCCGATGCCATACACCGGAAGGTAAGGACCATAATATACACCGCGGTTTACAAAACCTTCGTTTTGCATGAAATATAGAAAAACCTCCCAAAGCCACCCGAAAAAGGACAGGCAGAAGAATAATAGTACATAGTAGTCAAAGTAATGAACGGTTATTTTTTTCATGCCCTTATTATGTGCAGCAGTATGGAAAATCCGCATGGAATTTACATGGAAAATACAAAATCAGATTGGCAGGGGGGCAAAAGCATGCTAAACTGGAAATAAATGCAGGCGAAAGGCAGTTTTGGAAAGGAGAAAGATGGTACAATGAAAAAAGCAGCGGTATTTTTTGGAACGGGTTTTGAAGAAGTAGAGGCGCTCACAGTGGTGGACTTGCTCCGCCGCGCAGGCATTGAGACAGTTTGTGTTTCCATTAATAATGAAAAGAGCACCACAGGCAGCCATAAAATTTCCGTCGGAATGGATGCCGGAATTGATGAGATTGATTTCGACAGTTTTGACATTTTGGTATGTCCGGGCGGAATGCCGGGCACCAAAAACCTTGAGGCATGCGGAAAACTTACAGAGCAGCTGCGCGCGTTTTATGACGCAGGTAAGCTGATTGGCGCGATTTGTGCGGCACCGAGTATTTTCGGACATATGGGGCTTTTAAATGGAAAAAAGGCGTGCATTTATCCGGGAATGGAGGCAGAGCTTGCAGGTGCAAAGGTTGTGTATGACAAGGTTGTGAAGGCGGATAATGTGATTACAAGCCGCGGAATGGGGACGGCGATTGCGTTCGGGCTTGAGATAATAGCGAATCTGCTTGACCGTGAAACGGCGGACAGGCTTGGTAAAAGCGTTGTTTATCTGTGATGCGCCGATACCATGTACTGACGTTGTCAAATGAATTATGCGTCGGATGAAAAGAAAAGCTTTGCCGTGATGACTGCCAATTTAGTAAAAATATACCATTCATAAAACAGAAAACAAAGCAAATAATAGGATTAAGATAAGCGACAAAAGCTTGTCTTTGAAGATAGATATTATAAATGAAAAGAATTTTATGGAGGTGTATGAATATGTCATCACAGAACAGATCAAACAGAGTAGAGGTTCCGGAGGCAAAGGCAGCAATGGACCGTTTCAAGACAGAAGTAGCATCAGAGCTTGGCGTTAACCTTAAAGAAGGTTACAACGGCGATTTAACATCACGTGAAGCTGGTTCCATCGGCGGCGAAATGGTAAGGAGAATGGTTAAGAGCTATGAGGAGTCAATTAAATAAGGACTCATAAGAAAAAAATCCTTTCCGCCGTTAAAAGGAATAGGAAAAAGAATTAAGAAATCAGGCAGGGAATCAAATCTGAGAATACCTGCCTGATTTTTTGAATTATTTTTTTTATTTTAATAAATTCACTCTTTTTTTTTTAGAATTGCTATGATATAATTATGAAATGATTGTGTAGACATTATGGACTGCACGCGTGATTAGAAAAGAGAATAGTCAATATTCGCAAGGAGGAAATGGAACAAATGAGTTTACAGGTGGAAAAGTTAGAAGGAAATATGGCGAAGCTTACAATAGAGGTGTCGGCGGAGGACTTTGAGGCGGCTGTTGAGAAAGCATACCAAAAAAGTAAAAATAAAATCAATATTCCCGGTTTCCGCAAGGGAAAAGCCCCCAGGAAAATGATTGAGCAGATGTATGGAAAGGAAATCTTTTACGAGGATGCCGCAAATTATGCCATTCCTTCTGCTTATGCGAAGGCGGTTGATGAGTGCACGGAGGAAATCGTGTCCCAGCCTGCGATTGATATCGAGCAGGCAGAGGCAGGAAAGCCCTTTATCTTTACCGCCAAGGTCGCATTAAAGCCTGAAGTGACGCTTGGAACATACAAGGGGGTAGAGGTTGAAAAAACAGACGCGTCCGTAACGGATGAGGAAGTGGATGCAGCGATTGAGAGAGAGCGGGACAACAACGCCAGAACCGTCTCAGTAGAGGACAGGGCAGTACAGGACGGCGATATGACCGTGCTTGATTTTGAAGGTTTTGTTGACGGTGTGGCTTTTGAAGGTGGGAAGGGTGAGAACTATCCTTTGACAATCGGCTCCAATACTTTTATTCCGGGCTTTGAGGAGCAGCTGATTGGCGCTGAAATCGATAAGGAAATACAGGTCAATGTGACTTTCCCTGAGGATTACCAGGCAGCGGAGCTTGCGGGAAAGCCGGCGGTATTTCAGTGTACCATAAAGGAAATCAAGGAAAAGCAGCTGCCGGATTTGGATGACGAGTTTGCCAGTGAGGTTTCCGAATTTGAAACACTTGCGGAGTATAAGGAAGACGTAAGAAAGAATCTTGCGGAGAAAAAGGCAGAGGAGGCAAAACTCGAGAAGGAAGATAAGGTTGTCGATGCGATTATTGCCGGTGCAAAAATGGACATTCCCGAGGCAATGCTTGAGACACAGCAGCGTCAGATGGCAGATGAATTTGCACAGAGGATCCAGATGCAGGGGATTTCAATCGATCAGTACTTCCAGTTTACGGGCTTGACAAGAGCGGCGTTTTTGGAGCAGATTAAGCCGCAGGCAGAGAAGAGAATCCAGTCAAGGCTTGTGCTTGAGGCAGTTGCCAAGGCGGAAAACATCGAGGCAAGCGATGAAGAGTACGATGAGGAAATCAAAAAAATGGCGGACACTTACAAAATGAAGATTGAAGAGATTGACGATATGATTGGCGCATTTGAGAAAAAGTCCATCAGGGAAGATATCCGCATTAGAAAGGCGGCAGACTTTGTAGTGGAGAATGCCGTTGAAAAATAAACCGGAACAGGAGGCAGAAAATCATGAGTTTAGTACCATATGTCATTGAACAAACGAGCCGTGGGGAACGTTCTTATGATATTTATTCACGGCTTTTAAAGGAACGTATTATTTTCCTCGGCGAGGAGGTAAATGAAGTAACGGCAAGTCTTGTCGTGGCGCAGCTTTTGTTTTTGGAGGCTGAGGATACGGACAAGGACATTCAGCTGTATATTAACAGTCCCGGCGGTTCCGTGACTGCCGGAATGGCGATTTATGATACGATGCGTTACATAAAGTGTGATGTTTCCACGATATGTATCGGCATGGCGGCAAGTATGGGGGCATTTCTGCTTGCGGGAGGCACAAAGGGAAAACGGCTTGCGCTTCCGAATGCTGAAATCATGATCCACCAGCCGCTTGGCGGAGCCCAGGGTCAGGCTACGGAAATTGAAATTGCAGCAAAACATATCCTGCGCACAAAGCAGAAGTTAAACACGATTTTAGCGGAAAACTGCGGTCAGCCTTATGACATCGTTGCAGCGGATACGGAGCGCGATAACTGGAAATCTGCCGAGGAGGCAATGGAGTATGGTCTGATTGACAGGGTAATCGCGGAACGGGAAGACCAGAATAAAGAAGAGTAATGATTGTTGTGATAAAGGCAATTGGCTGGATAGAAGCAATTGAATCGGATCAATTGAAAGGGAGAAATAGGGATGGCAGGAAAAAGCACTGAGGGAAGGGTAAGATGTTCTTTCTGTAACAAAACGCAGGATCAGGTCAGAAAGCTGATAGCAGGTCCTGCAGGCGTTTATATTTGTGATGAGTGCGTGGATATTTGTGCTGACATTATAGAGGAAGAATATGAGGACGAAGAGACCATAGACGGCGACTTTAACATTAATCTCCTAAAGCCTGTGGAAATTAAGGAATTTCTGGATGATTATGTCATCGGGCAGGAGGAGGCAAAAAAGGTATTGTCGGTGGCGGTCTATAATCACTATAAGCGCGTTACGGCTGAGAAGGACTTGGATGTGGAGCTGCAGAAGAGTAATATTATCATGATAGGACCGACGGGATCTGGTAAGACGTATCTTGCGCAGACACTCGCAAAGATTATCAATGTACCGTTTGCCATTGCGGATGCCACGACGCTCACGGAGGCAGGATACGTAGGCGAGGATGTTGAGAATATTTTACTAAAGCTGATACAGGCGGCTGATTATGACATCGAGCGTGCCCAGTATGGCATTATCTATATTGATGA
>DKYC01000154.1:0-11299 GCA_002492295.1 Lachnospiraceae bacterium UBA7110 | reverse complement strand
TATATTGATGAAATTGATAAAATCACAAAAAAGAGCGAAAATGTGTCGATTACGAGGGATGTGTCAGGCGAGGGCGTACAGCAGGCGCTTTTGAAAATTGTGGAGGGGACCGTCGCTAGCGTGCCGCCCCAGGGAGGCAGAAAGCATCCGCATCAGGAGCTGATACAGATTGATACGACGAACATCCTGTTTATCTGCGGCGGTGCTTTTGATGGGCTTGATAAGATTGTTGAGAGCAGACTTGACCGTAAGTCAATTGGTTTTAATAAGGATATTGCCGAGAAATCAACAAGGGATATCGGTGCTGTGCTCAAACAGGTAACTCCTCAGGATTTGACCAAATATGGTCTGATTCCGGAGTTTGTGGGACGTGTGCCGATTAACGTATCTCTTGAGGGGCTTGACAAGGAAGCGCTTGTCCGCATTTTGAAAGAGCCAAAGAGCGCATTGATTAAGCAGTACCAAAAACTGTTTGAGTATGACAACGTGAAGCTCAGCTTTGAGCCGGAGGCAATTGAAGCAATCGCGGCAAAGGCGCTTGAGAGAAAGACCGGTGCAAGAGGTCTCCGTTCCATTATGGAGAGCATTATGATGGATGTCATGTACGAAATTCCTTCGGATGATACGATAGAGACCTGTGTGATTACAAAAGAGGCAGTAGAAGGAACGAGTCAGCCTTTCATAGTACATCGTGAGGCAGTGCACACGGAGCGGGAGAAAAAGGCGAGATAATTGCATGGAATAAAAGGGCAATCCGCTCAGGGATTGCTCTTTTTGTTCAAATTTCAGGAAAATCTTAGGATAAGAAAGGTTAGTTATATCAATGGAGCAATTTGAATTACCAATGGTAGCATTGCGGGGACTTTCCGTCGTTCCGAATATGATTATCCATTTTGACTTGAGCAGGGATATGTCAAAAAAGGCGGTAGAACGTTCCCTAAATGAAAATCAGACTATTTTTTTAATAACACAAAGGGACGAAAATGAGGAGAAATCCACGCTCGAGACGCTTTACCATATCGGGACAATTGCCAGCATCAAGCAGGTAACAAAGCTTCCAAACAATATAGAACGCATCATGGTAGAAGGTGTTTCCAGGGCAAGGCTTTTGGAAGTAAAGGACAATGAAAACGAATATTTTACGGCGGTTGTTGAAGAAATTGACGAGGACGAAAATGACGTTGACGAGGTGCAGGAGGAGGCATTGAAGCGTTCCCTGAAAGAAGTGTTTGCCACGTTTGTACGGTTTTATCCGAAGGTAGGCAAAAGCATTGGCAAATATTTTGAGGAGGAAAATACCCTGCGTTTTTTGGTCAGCCAGTTGCTGATTAACACCCCGTTTTCCTATGAGAAAAAGCAGGAAATTCTTGAGATAGAGGATTTGGGCGGGCAATGCGAGGCGCTTGTAAGCCTGATTATGAATGAAGCGCAGATAGCGGCAATCAGGACACAGCTTGCCGTGAAAGTCCGGGAAAAAATAGACAAGAATCAAAAGGATTACATTCTGCGCGAGCAGCTTGAGTATATTCAGGATGAGTTAGGCGGAGATGATAAGGGCTCGGAGTCTGCGCAGTTTGAGGAGGCGGTTGATAAGCTCAAGGCAAGCGCTGAAATCAAGGAGAAAATCCGCAAGGAGATTACGCGTTTCAAGAAAATTGTCAATTCCAGCTCAGAGAGCGCCGTAGAGAGAGGATATATCGAGACGCTTTTGGAGCTTCCATGGGATAAGGCATCAAGGGACAATAACGACATCACACACGCCGAAGAAATTTTAGAGCGTGACCATTATGGTCTTGAGAAGGTGAAGGAGCGCATTATAGAATATCTTGCGGTGCGTTGTCTGACACATAAAGGGGATACGCCGGTTCTTTGCCTTGTGGGTCCGCCGGGAACCGGAAAAACCTCAATTGCAAAGTCGATTGCAGAGGCGCTGCGGAAAAAATATGTGCGTATCTGTCTTGGCGGCGTACGTGATGAGGCGGAGATACGCGGTCATAGAAGAACTTATGTAGGAGCCATGCCCGGACGGATTGCGGCGGGATTAAGGCAGGCAGGTGTGTGTAACCCTCTGATGCTCTTAGATGAGATTGACAAGGTCAGCAGTGATTACAAAGGGGATACACAGTCAGCGCTTTTGGAAGTGCTTGACACGGAACAGAATTGTCATTTCAGGGATCATTATGTGGAGCTTCCGCTTGATTTGTCTAAGGTTCTGTTTATTGCGACGGCAAATGACGCGGGCAATATTCCGAGACCGCTGCTTGACCGTATGGATATTATAGAAGTGTCAAGCTATACGGCAAACGAAAAGTTCCACATTGCAAAGGAACATTTATGGAAAAAGCAGCTGGAGCGCAACGGATTAAAACCAAGTCAGCTTACCGTCAGCGACAATGCGGTGCGCGCCATTATTGCAAAATATACAAGGGAGGCAGGCGTGCGCAGTCTTGAACGAAAACTTGGAACGGTATGCAGAAAGGCGGCGCTGGAAATCCTAAAAAGCAAAGAGCCAAAGGAAAAATGCATCAGGGTCGACTCAAAACGCCTGGAAAAATATTTGGGAAAGCCAAGATATCATGAGGACATGGCAAATGAAAAAGACGATGTAGGGATTGTGAGAGGACTTGCGTGGACAAGCGTCGGCGGTGATACCCTTGAAATTGAGGTCAATGTGATGCCTGGAAAAGGTGAGGTGGAGCTTACCGGAAAGCTTGGCGACGTCATGAAGGAATCTGCAAAGACGGGCATTAGTTACATTCGCTCCATTGCATCAAAATATGACATTAAACCGGAGTTTTTTAAGGAAAACGACTTTCATATACATATTCCCGAGGGAGCAGTTCCAAAAGACGGACCTTCCGCAGGAATCACAATGGCAACAGCCGTGCTTTCCGCAGTTACAAACACGCCGGTGAGGGCAAAGGTTGCAATGACGGGCGAGATTACCCTTAGGGGAAGGGTGCTTGCAATCGGGGGCTTAAAGGAAAAGCTTTTGGCGGCCAAAATGGCAGGAATAACAACCGTGCTTGTGCCAAAGGAGAATGAAAAGGACGTTGCGGAAATCGCGGGTGAGATTAAGTCAGGCATGGAAATCTGCCTTGTGGAGTCAATGGACGAGGTTATTGAAAAAGCCTTTGTCGCAAATAGGAGAAAAACGAATGGTAATAAAAAATGTAAGTCTTGAGACCGTTATCGGAGTTACAAGCAAAATACCTGAAAACCGGCTGCCGGAGATTGCTTTTGCGGGAAAGAGCAATGTAGGAAAATCCTCGCTGATTAATGCGCTGATGAACAGAAAATCATTGGCCCGTACCAGCGCGCAGCCGGGTAAGACACAGACAATTAACTTTTACAATATTAACAGTGCGTTATATTTTGTGGATTTACCGGGCTATGGCTACGCAAAAGTAAGCGTGGAGGCAAAGGAACAGTGGGGTAAAATGGTCGAGCGGTACCTGAAAAGATCAAAGCAGCTCAAAGCGGTATTTCTTCTGATTGACATCCGGCATGAACCGACCGCAAACGACAGGCAGATGTATGAATGGATTTGCCTAAACGGATACCATCCGATTATAATAGCGACCAAAATGGACAAGATTAACAAAAGCCAGATTCAAAAACATATAAAAATGGTAAAACAGGGTTTGAAAACAGACAAAAATACCGTTGTCGTTCCCTTTTCCGCGGTCTCAAAACAGGGACGCGATGAGATTTATGCGATAATTAACAGAATTTTATCAGGAGAAGAGGATGCGCCTAAGGCGGTGGAGGAAGAGTAGCATATGAATCAGGATATGAAATCAATTGTTAAAGCGTTGGTAAATCTTGCGTTTTCATTAGTTGTTCTGCTTCTGTGTGTCTTTCTGATACCGAGACTGATTATGCTTTTTATGCCGCTGCTTATTGGCTGGGTGATATCGTGCATCGCGAACCCTCTTGTTGTATTTTTGGAAAGGAAGCTCAAGATACGCAGGAAAGCGGGGACCGTGGTTGTGATTGTGGCGGTCATCGCTGTGGTGAGTGGAATCGGATATGCGGCATTTTCTGTCCTGTTCCGGCAGATTTACGGATTTGTCAAGGAACTGCCTGAGATGTGGGAGGTTCTGGTTCACGACCTTGACAGCTTTGCCTCCCTTGCAAATCAGTATATGGGGGGCGTGGCACCAAAACTTACGGAGTTTTTGAATAATCTTGGAAAATCAATCGGGGAGGCGATAACAAGTCTGCCTTCCAGGCTGGATTTTGATACCTTTGGCGGTATGGGTTCGATGGTGGGAAGTATTGCAAATGTAGCGATTTCCGTGATTATGACAATGCTTTCTTCATATTTTTTTATTGCAGACAGGGAGTGGCTGTATGAAAATCTTGAGAAAATCGTACCTAAAGGGATTGCGCAAAAGTATGACGTGTTTTACGGGAGCTTAAAGCAGGCGGTCGGCGGTTATTTTAAAGCGCAGCTGCGAATTGAGGTTTGGATGTACCTTTTAATCCTGCTGGGACTTAGCATATTAAATGTACGTTATGCTTTGCTGATAGCGCTTCTGATAGCGATAATTGATATCCTGCCGTTTTTTGGAAGCGGGGCGGTACTTGTGCCGTGGGCAATTGTGACAGCGCTTGGAGGAGGATATGTGCGCGCACTGGGATTCCTTGTTATATGGGGGGCAGGACAGCTGTTCCGGCAGATTATCCAGCCTAAAATCATGGGGGATTCCATTGGAATGCCGCCTATTCCGACCATTATCCTGCTGTTTGTGGGTTATAAGGCAGCAGGTGTGATTGGAATGCTTGTTGCCGTGCCGATTGGAATTATCGTGGTGAATATGAATGGGGCGGGATTTTTTGACACGCCAAAACAGAGTGTGCGGATTCTTGTGTCGCAAATCAACCGGTTTCGAAGACTGGATAAGGACGATTTGAAAATCCTGGAGCAATCCGATGCGAGGAAAACAAATGCGAAATTTTAAAATAATACTCCAATATGAAGGGACGCGCTATCAGGGATGGCAGCGGCAGGTTTCGACGGGAAATACCATACAGGGAAAACTGGAGATACTTCTCGGGAAGATGACAGGGACGGACTTCGTGCAGGTAAACGGTTCGGGGCGGACGGACGCAGGGGTTCACGCGCTTGGACAGGCGGCAAGCTTCCAGCTTGAAACCGACATGGAGCCGCAGGAAATTATGCGCTATATGAACCGGTATCTGCCTGAGGATATCAAAGTCATTGACATCTGCGAAATGCCGGAGCGTTTCCACGGCAGGCTGAATGCGAAAAAGAAGACATATGTATACCGTATATGGAATTCGCCGCTTCCCTGTGTCTTTGAGCGCAGATATGTGTATGAATTGGAGGAGAAGCTTGACAGTTCTGCAATGAGGCAGGCGGCGGCTCTTCTGACGGGAAAACATGATTTTAGGGCGTTTACTTCGACGAAAAAAGGAAAGAAATCAACCGTGCGCACGATTGAGGATATCACGATAGAGCAGAAAGGAAACGAACTGGTGCTCACGTACAAAGGGGACGGTTTTTTGTATCATATGGTGCGGATAATGACGGGAACGCTGATAGAGGTCGGTCTGCATGAACGTGACGTGCGTTCGGTCCAAACGCTTTTGGATAAGGGGACGAGGGAAATGTCAGGAACACTCGTTCCGGCAAAGGGCTTATGTCTTGTTTCTGTGGAATATTAATCAGGACTTGCACTTTCTGCACGTTTTGTTATACTGTAAAGGGATTATGTATAAGGTGTTATGCATAGGGAAAGGCAGGGGCGGCGATGGAGCTTGAATTTGATGTAAAAATAAATTCATCAGACCTTTATGACTATCTGTTATATCATACTTACACGGGTTTTTCGGGTATGCTTGGGACACTGGCGGGTGTTTTTTTAGTCATGGCATTTCTTGGCACACGGTATTTTATTTATCTGATTGCGGGCATCGTTCTGATTGTTTATATGCCCTGTTCCCTTTTTCTGAAAGCAAAGCAGCAGGCGGTAAACAACCCTGTATTTAAAGAACCGCTGCACTATAAAATGACAGAGGAAGGCATCAGCGTTTCCCAAAGGGAAAGTGAGGAGGCACAGAGCTGGGAAAACTGTGTAAAGGCGGTTTCAACAGCAAGAAGCATCATTCTTTATACCTCAAGAACGACCGCTTCCATATTTCCGAAACGAGATTTGGGGGAGAAAAAAGAGGCACTGATACAGATGATTTCCACCCATATGCCCCCGAAAAAGGTAAAAATCCGATTTTGAGGAAAGGACTGGAAAAAAGAATATGGAAACAGTCATGGGAACAGTTATCGAAACAGGAAGTCCCAGGGAGACCTTTGAAGCCGGCAGACAGATGGGGCTATTGGCAGCACCGGGGGATATCTATACATTATATGGTGATTTGGGCGTTGGGAAAACGGTGTTTACACAAGGATTTGCGGAAGGACTTGGCGTGGTTGGGCACGTAAACAGTCCCACTTTTACGATTGTCCAGGTCTATGACAGTGGAAGACTTCCTTTTTACCATTTTGACGTATACCGTATCGGGGATATCGAGGAAATGGACGAGATAGGTTATGAGGATTATTTTTTTGGAAACGGTGTCTGCATAGTTGAGTGGGCGGAGCTGATATCGGAGCTGATACCGCAAAGTGCAAAAAAAATCACCATTGAAAAAAATCTGGAAAAAGGGTTTGATTACAGGAAAATAACAATTGATGTGATGAATACGAAGAAATAGAGGTTAGGGAAAATCCGAAAATGAAAATATTAGCGCTGGACAGCTCGGGACTTGTGGCATCCGTGGCAGTTGTAGAGGATGATGTCACGGTTGCGGAGTATACTCTAAATTATAAAAAGACACATTCACAGACGCTTCTTCCCATGCTTGATGAAATCAGGCGTATGACGGAGCTGGATTTAAACACGATTGACGCGCTTGCGGTTGCATCCGGTCCGGGGTCCTTTACGGGGCTGCGGATTGGGTCGGCAACGGCAAAGGGTTTGGGACTTGCGCTTTCGCTTCCGATTATTCCAGTGCCTACGGTAGATGCGCTTGCATATAATCTTTATGGCAGCGAAAAGCTGATTTGTCCGCTGATGGACGCGAGAAGAAATCAGGTATACACGGGTCTTTATACATTTAAAGGCGATACGCTTGTCACAATAGAGCCGCAGTGTGCCGTTGACATTGCTGATATTATCAGTCATATCAATGAAATCGGGAAAGCGGCTGTATTTTTGGGGGACGGCGTTTGTGTCTATCAGGAACGGATTGCCGGACTGGTTAGGGTTTCGTATGAATTTGCGCCTCCCTGCTGTAACAGGCAGCGTGCGGCATGCGTGGCGGCGCTTGGGGAAAAACTTTACCGGGCGGGTGTCGTGCAGGAGGCGGCACAGCATACGCCGGATTATCTAAGGCTGTCTCAGGCGGAGCGGGAGAGAAATCAAAAATCCAAAGAAGGATGACAGATGGAAATGCAGGAACAAGGTTATTACATACGCAAAATGCAAAGGGATGATTTGGAAAAGGTTACGGCACTGGAGGCTGCATGTTTTTCCATGCCGTGGCGGTATCAGGATTTTGAGGAGGCGCTCGTAAATCCGCACCGTGTCTACCTGGTGGCAGAAACGGATAACCGGGAAATTATCGGGGGATGTATGCTTACGGATATTGCAGGCGAGGGTGAGATTACAAACGTGGCAGTGGATGAGCGCTTTCGCGGTCAGAAAATCGCAACCGCGCTTTTAGGTAAGCTGTTGGCATATGGATTCCAGGAATACGGAATCCATGCGTATACGCTGGAGGTTCGCCGTCAGAACAGTCCTGCAATCAGGCTGTACGAGAATGCAGGTTTTCGTCCGGAAGGAATCAGACCGAATTTTTACGAGAAACCAAAAGATGATGCGATTATTATGTGGAAGAGGTGATTACAATACTGGATATATGTTTGTTGGGAACAGGGGGGATGATGCCCCTTCCATACCGTTGGCTGACCTCCCTCATGGCACGCTATAATGGCAGCAGTATCCTGATTGACTGTGGAGAAGGAACACAGATTGCGATGAAGGAAAAGGGGTGGAGTCCAAAACCGATTGACATCATGTGCTTCACGCATTATCATGCTGACCATATTTCAGGACTTCCGGGAATGCTGCTTACGATGGGGAATGCGGAAAAAACGACGCCGCTTCTCATGATTGGTCCCAAAGGACTTGCAAGAGTGGTAAATGCCCTGCGCGTGGTGGCACCGGAGCTTCCGTTTGAAATAAATTATTTGGAAATTTCCGAGCCCGAGCAGTGTTTTTATTTTGAAGGTTTTCATATAGAAGCATTCCGTGTAAACCATAATGTTCTATGTTATGGATATAATATTGTCGTTGAACGAAAGGGAAAATTTCAGGTTGATAAGGCAATGGCGCTTGGGCTTGACAGGAAATACTGGAACAGGCTGCAAAAAGGCGAGAGGATAGAGCTTGACGGTACCGTTTATACCCCTGATATGGTTTTGGGGGAACCGCGCAAGGGCTTAAAGCTTACCTATTGTACGGATTCCAGACCGACGGAAGGGATTATGAAAAACGCAAAAAATGCCGATTTATTTATATGTGAGGGGATGTATGGGGAACCTGATAAAAAAGAAAAGGCAAAGGAATACAAACACATGACGTTTTATGAGGCGGCAGACATGGCAAAGCGCGCAAATGTCATGAAACTGTGGCTTACACATTATTCACCGTCACTCACACATCCAGAGGATTATAAAAAAGAAGTGCAGGCAGTTTTTCCGCAGACCTATCTTGCAAAGGACGGCTGGAGTGAGGAGCTTAGGTTTGAGGATGAGGAATAAATAAAAAACAAGGAGGATTACTATGGGGAAATTGAAGGGAGTAGTCATTGCTGTTATTTTGGCTGCGTTGGTGGGAGGATTTTATTTTTATGTGTCTAATATAGGAAGGAGCGACGACGGAGTGGTCGTTTCCGCGGTTCAGGACGTACTTTTGCGTAATTTGGAAAATGATTATCCGCCTACACCAAGAGAGCTGATCCGGTATTATGGCGATATCACAAAATGCCTTTACAATGAAACTTATACCGACGAGCAGCTTGAGCAGATGGCAGATAAAATGCTTGCGCTCTATGATGACGAGCTGGCGGAAAACAATCCAAGGGAACAGTATCTTGCGGACTTAAAGAAAGATATTCAGGAATTTTCCGATAAAAACTATACAATTATCAGTTATACGACATCTTCGAGCACGGATGTGGAGGAATACACACATGAAGGCAGACAATGTGCAAGTCTTTACTGTACATATTCCATTAAAACAGGCGCGGATTATGTATCCTCAAAACAGATTTTTGTGCTGCGCAAGGAATCAGGGAGCGGACATTGGAAGATTCTCGGCTTTGACATTGTAAACCAAAAATGATTTTAAAGGACTTAACGTATATGGATAAAAAAGAAGATGTGCTGATTCTTGCAATTGAAAGCTCCTGCGACGAGACTGCGGCGGCAGTTGTCAAAAACGGGCGGACGGTATTGTCCAATATCATCTCATCCCAGATAGCGTTGCATACGCTCTATGGGGGGGTAGTGCCTGAAATTGCGTCCAGAAAGCATATTGAGAAAATCAATCAGGTAATAGAAGAGGCACTTTTAAAGGCAGATACAAAGCTGGAGGATATAACAGCCATTGCAGTGACGTATGGTCCGGGACTTGTAGGTGCTCTTTTGGTGGGCGTTTCGGAAGCAAAGGCAATCAGTTTTGCAACTCGGAAACCGCTGATCGGTGTCCACCACATAGAAGGGCATATCAGTGCGAATTTTATTGAAAACAAGGACTTGGAGCCTCCTTTCGTATGTCTTGTGGTGTCAGGCGGACACACACATCTTGTAGTAGTCAGGGATTACGGAACATATGAAATACTAGGCTGCACAAGGGATGACGCGGCAGGTGAGGCATTTGATAAGGTCGCACGCGCCATCGGACTTGGATATCCGGGCGGACCAAAGATAGACAGGCTTTCGAAGGAAGGCAATCCCGAAGCAATCGCTTTCCCGCGCGCAAAGGTTGACGGTGCAAGCTATGATTTCAGCTTTAGCGGTCTGAAATCTGCAGTATTAAATTATCTCAATTCCTGTGATATGAAAGGAATTGAGATTAACAGGGCAGATGTGGCAGCCTCCTTTCAAAAGGCTGTGATTGATGTTTTGGTGGAACATTCACTACATGCGGTACAGGAATACGGATTTCGGAAATTTGCCATAGCAGGCGGTGTCGCTTCAAATTCCGCGCTGCGTGCGGCATTTAAGGCGGAATGTGCGAAAAGAAATATTACGTTTTATCATCCGTCACCCGTATTATGTACGGATAATGCCGCAATGATTGGAACGGCAGGGTATTATGAGTATGTCAAAGGGGTAAGGAGCAGCTATGATTTGAATGCCGTTCCAAACCTGAAATTGGGCGAGCGGTAAAACGAAAGACGGACATATTGGTATTATAGGATTATAAAAATATGAAAAATGGAAAGACGACTGCCATTATATTGGCGGCAGGACAAGGAAAAAGAATGAACAGCACGGTGCAGAAGCAGTATCTTCTTATTGATAATAAACCGGTGCTATATTATTCGCTAAAAGCATTTGAGGAAAGCATGATTGATGATATTGTGCTTGTTACAGGAAACACCGAGATTGCGTTCTGCCAAAAGGAAATCGTAGAAAAATATGGGATAAGCAAAGTAAGGGTAGTCACGGCAGGAGGAAAAGAACGGTTTCATTCGGTTGCGTGCGGACTTGCGGCAATCAGCTGGGAATGTGATTATGTTTTTATCCATGACGGCGCGCGTCCTTTTGTAGACTGTGACATTATAGCGCGTGCGTATCAGACAGTACAGGAGACGTCGGCATGTGTGGTTGGGATGCCCGTAAAGGACACCATAAAGCTTTCAGACAAAAACGGATACGTGGAAAACACGCCGAACCGTTCGTATGTATGGCAGATACAGACACCACAGGTGTTTGAGAAAGCGCTGATAACAGAGGCGTATGAGAAACTGGTTTCGGAGGAAAAGATACTGCGTGCCGCGAATATTGTAATAACGGATGACGCGATGGTGGTTGAATATTTTATGAACATACCGATAAAACTAGTAGAAGGATCTTATAGAAATATTAAAATTACAACGCCGGAAGATTTAAAAATAGCAGAGATATTTATGGATTCTTAGTCTTCAAAAAGATGTGTATCTGAAGCAGGAATTTAAGAAATAAAAAGCTGAAAAAATTTGTAAA
>DKYC01000031.1 GCA_002492295.1 Lachnospiraceae bacterium UBA7110 | reverse complement strand
TCTTTCTTTTATTTTTGCTTTTTTGCCCGCCTTTCTGGCTTTATATTATTGTGTACCTTCGAAAAGCAAAAATACCTTGCTTTTTTTGGGCAGCCTGGTGTTTTACAGTTTTGGAGAACCCTTTTACTTATTTTTAATCTTCGCCTCGATTGTTGTCAATTATCTTTTAGGTCTTGGCATTGCAAGGTATAAAAAGGGCAGGACTGAGCGTCTTTTTTTGTTTTGGATTGCGCTTTTCTATAATTTCGGTCTGCTGCTTTTTTTTAAATACTCAAATTTTCTTATTGAAAATGTAAATTTTCTCCTAAAGGCATGCGGCATCAACTGGCATTTCTTTACGTTAAATGTTAGTCTGCCGCTTGGCATCAGCTTTTATACCTTTCAAATCGTATCTTACATCATTGATGTATACCGCGATAAGGTAAAAGCGGAAAAGTCCTTTATCAGCCTGGGCGCGTACATATGCATGTTTCCCCAGCTGATTGCGGGACCGATTGTCATATACTCCGACATTTCCGACGCTTTAAAAGAGCGGAGCCTGTCCATTCAGAACTTTGACCGCGGACTTAAGACCTTCATTATCGGACTCGGCTACAAGGTGATAATTGCAAACCGCATCGGCACGCTATGGAATGAGGTCTGCACCATCGGCTTTGAGAGCATTTCCACGCCGCTTGCATGGCTTGGCGCTTTCGCCTACTCGATGCAGCTTTACTTTGATTTTTGGGGCTATTCCGTTATGGCAATCGGTTTAGGCGACATGCTCGGCTTTCCGATGCCCGAAAATTTCCGCTATCCTTACATGGCAAGAAGCGTCACGGAATTCTGGCGGCGCTGGCATATCACACTGGGCGCATGGTTCCGCGAATATGTCTACATTCCGCTTGGCGGAAACCGCAAAGGGATGCTGCGCACGGTTTTTCATCTGTTTGTCGTGTGGCTTCTTGTCGGTCTTTGGCATGGGGCGGCATGGAATTTTGTACTTTGGGGACTTATGATTTTTGCCCTCTTAGTCATTGAAAAGACAATAACACTCCGGTTTTTAAACGGCAAAAATGTGTTTGCGTGGGTTTTATCCCATCTTTATATCCTGCTCTATATTCCCGTAAGCTGGATTATTTTTGCCATAACCGATTTTTTTGAACTTCGTATTTACCTATCCAGGATGTTTCCGTTCCCTGGCGGCGCACAGACTGCACCGCTGACTGATTTTTGGAGACTCCTGAACGATTATGCACCACTTTTAATAGCAAGCGTTATTTTCTCTGTCAGCTATCCGCAAAAGCTTTTTGAGAAGATACGTGACAAAGCGCTTGGTATTCTGATACTGCTTGTTGTATTTTGGTATTCCGTTTACCTGTTAGCCATCGGAATCAACAACCCGTTTTTATATTTTAGATTTTAGATTTACTGGAGGCAGCTTTCCTTATGAGTGACAGAAAAAATTATGCACTCCTTTCCTTAATCGTAATATCGGCACTTGCCTTCAGCCTGCTTGGCACGCGCTGGAACGCTTTATACTATCACAATACGGATATTTATACCGTACCAAACATCCCGCTTGTCACAGCGATGAAGGCAATTCATGATGGAACGTATCTTTCGGACTTTTTCGGCAGCAGGGCATTTGCATCGGCATCCTTAATTGACAACGATTCCCTGCTCTTTGGCAACATTGCCTTTCGTGTCAGCGAGACGAATCTTTCAGCTGTGGAGGCAATGTCCCCTGACATACAGACATACAGTTTTACGACTGCCGACGATACTTATTTTAAAGACGCATGTTTTATCGGCGATTCCCGCACGGTGGGTATCAGCCAGTATTCCGGCATTGAAAACGCTACTTTTTTATGCCGGAATTCCCTTTCGATTTACGATTATGACAGAAAAAAATTTACCTACGAGGGCGAAAAAATGTCCATACGGGAAATCCTTTCGGAAACGAAATTCTCAAAGATTTACCTTATGGTCGGCATCAATGAATGCGGTACAGGCACGCCGGAATCGTTTTTTGAGCAGTACAGGGATGTCGTGGCGGATATCCGGAGCCTTCAGCCTGACGCACTGATTTTCATCCAGGGAAACCTTCTTGTGACGGAAAGCAAGTCAAACGAGGATGAAAACATTACGAACGAAAATATTTCCGCGCGCAATAAGCTGATTGCCACGCTTGCCAACCAAAAGGATATTTTCTATATTGATATCAATGAAAGCATCCTTTGCGCAGACGGTTCCCTGGTATCGGATTATACATGGGACCAGGTACATATCCGGGCACAGTATTACCCGATTTGGAAGGATTTTCTGCTAAAGCATGCAATTATTGTCTGAAACGGCATAAAAAATAACGCACGTATTAAAACCGTGCGTTATTTTTTATAGTTCTTTCCTATTCCCTTTCTTCCTTTATTTCAGCAATCAGCGCGTCGCCTGCTTCATTTAAGTCTATCCGTATGGTATCCCCTGTCCTTACCTGATCCGCCAAAATCAGCTTTGCCGCCAAAGTTTCCACATATTTTTGGATATACCGTTTCAATGGTCTTGCGCCGTATACGGGATCATATCCGTTTTCCACGATATAACTCTGTGCACGGCTCGTCAATTCAATGGAAAGTTCCCTGTCTGCAAGCCTTCTGTTTAAATCGGCAAGGATTAACTGAATAATGCCTCCGATATTATCTTTTGTGAGCGGTTTAAACAGAATTGTTTCATCCAAGCGGTTTAAAAACTCCGGTCTGAAATGCGCACGGAGCTCGCCCATCACCGATTCCTGCGCCTGCTCACTGATATTCCCGTTGTCGTCAATCCCCTCAAGCAGATAATGCGCCCCGATATTGGAAGTCATAATCAGTATCGTATTTTTAAAATCCACCGTTCGTCCCTGCGAATCCGTAATGCGCCCGTCATCAAGCACCTGCAGTAAGATATTGAACACGTCAGGATGCGCCTTCTCCACCTCATCAAACAGCACGACACTGTACGGTTTCCTGCGCACCGCTTCCGTAAGCTGTCCGCCCTCGTCATATCCCACATATCCGGGAGGCGCTCCTATCAGGCGCGATACGGAATGCTTCTCCATATACTCGCTCATATCAATACGCACCATATTCGACTCATCGTCAAACAGCGATGCCGCAAGCGCCTTTGCAAGCTCCGTTTTTCCAACGCCGGTAGGTCCCAGAAACAGGAACGAACCAATCGGTTTCTCCGGGTCTTTGATTCCTGCCTTGGACCGGATAATCGCCTCCGTAACCTTTGTGACACCCTCGTCCTGCCCTACGACACGCCTGTGAAGCTCCTCATCCAGGTGAAGCGTCTTATTGCGTTCGCTCTCATTGAGCTTCGTTACGGGAATCCCTGTCCACCGCGAGATAATTCTTGCAATCTCATCCTCCGACACGCTTTCGTGAACAAGACGCATCTCACGTGAGCCTGCAGCTGCTTCTTCCACCTCTAACTGTTTTTTCAACTGCGGAAGCGTTCCATAGCTTAGCTCTGCCGCCTTTTCAAGATTTCCTTCCCGCTGCGCAATCTGTATCTGATTGTTGATTTCTTCAATATCCTCCCTCAATTTAGAGAGTTTTTCCACACAGGACTTCTCATTGTCCCACTGCGCCTTTCTGTTGTCATACTCTGCCTTCTGCTCCGCAAGCTCCGCCTGCAATGCCTCAAGACGCTCCGCGCTCAACCGGTCCTCCTCTTTTTTCAGGGCGGCAACCTCAATCTCCATCTGCATAATTCTTCTTTGCAGCTCGTCAAGCTCCGCCGGCATGGAATCAAGCTCCGTCTTAATCAGGGCACATGCCTCGTCCACAAGGTCAATCGCCTTATCGGGCAGAAACCGGTCCGTAATATACCTGTGCGAGAGTACTGCCGCACTCACGAGCGCATTATCCATAATCTTGACACCGTGGAATACTTCATAGCGCTCTTTTAACCCCCTTAAAATACTGATTGTATCCTCAACCGTCGGCTCATTGACCATAACAGGCTGGAACCGCCGCTCCAGCGCCGCGTCCTTCTCGATATACTGCCTATACTCGTCAAGCGTCGTCGCACCGATACAGTGAAGCTCACCCCTTGCAAGCATCGGCTTTAGCATATTTCCCGCATCCATCGCGCCGTCTGTCTTTCCTGCCCC
>DKYC01000056.1 GCA_002492295.1 Lachnospiraceae bacterium UBA7110 | reverse complement strand
GCCGGAAGAAAAGACTGCCACCCGGAATATGTTTTATGACGAGCAGGGACATCATGTGCGGACAAAGAAAGAGATACTTGACGGGGACGGAAATATACGTAAAGGGTGTAAAGTCATCAAAAAAGGCGAAGTGTATGAGCGTAAGATTTTTACCATAAAAGACGGGCGCTTTAAGCAGGAGTCTTTTCTTGACGAGGCGAAGGTATTTTACACAGATCTGATTAACCAGATGGTGATTGACGATAAGGACAGGCTCAGCATATTTGATAAAAACGGTCCGTACCTTGCCACAAAGAAAGTCGGTAAAAATAATCCCAAAGCGGAGGCGATAAAAGCAGACAATGAAATCCGCATGGAATGGAACAGGGCTGTTGACCGCGCTATTGTAAGCGGCGTATCCGAGACGGAGGTTGTGGAACTGAAAAAGACAGAAATCACGGAAAAGGTAAAGGAATCTGTGGAGCAGAACGGTAACAAGCCGGAGCTGTTCGGGGAGATTGTCAGGGCGGCGATTTTATTATTAGAGTGTCTGATTATAAAAGCTATGCAAAAGGTAATGGATATAGCGGAAAAAGTTATTGATAAAGCTGTTGATGCCATAAAGGAAATACCAAAAGAAATGGAAAGTCATGCCCATGTAAAAGCTGGTTCGGCGACTCAGCAGGAAAAGAAAAAGATACCATTTTCTGTTAATCTGCGCCAAGAAACGGATATGCAGAATAAAGCAGAACAGTCACAGCAGAAAAATACTGTCGCAGTCAAAAAATCTATAATCGAACAGATAAAAGCAGAACAAAAATCTGTTCCTGCCGAAACAAATAGGTTGGAAACAGAAAGACCGCTGCAACCAAAACCTTCCGTACTCGCAAGTAAATATCCCCGTCTGAAAGAGATTGACAGTAAGCTCAAAGAGCAGAATAAAGCAATTTTTGAACGTGAGAAAAAGCGCGATAAGCTGAAAAAGGAATTATCCGAATGTACGGGTATCTTCAAGGGTGGCAGACGAAAGGAATTACAGCAGGGCATTGACAGTATGGACAATCAGATTTCCAATATGAAAAAGCGGCTTTCCTCTATCGTGAGAGAATACAAATTCGATTCTGTTCAGGCATTCTATAAGGAATTTAATGTGGCAAAGAAAGAGAGTATGGATTATGAGGCAGCTTGTGCAGAGTATGAAAAAATTTACGGAGAAAAAGTGGTAGATGCAAGGAGTGTCAGAAATAAGCTCAAACAAAAAGAGCAGGTCGTAAAAGAAAGAGAAGCAGGCAGGGTACATCAGACAAAACAGAAAAATCAAGGGGCGAGATAAAATGTCTTCTGATTTGACGGACTAATTGAAAAACGTTACATCATAAAAAGCTTATATTATCAAAATCTTGTCGAAATATCAGAATTTTTGTGGTACAATCACTAAGGAAAGCATTAGGATAAAAAAATAGATAAAGGAGCAAAGCTGGAAGGATAATCGGACAGACAAGTAGGAAATAAAGTGTGGTTGGGTGTTCAGATTTGCACTGTCCTGCATAAGGAGATGCCAAACAATATATATGGTAGGTTGTATGCTTATCGGATAGCAATATACGAACATAGTTATACATGCTATAATGATGCAATGTAATCATTGGCTTTAAAAGACACAGAAGCTCATTAACAAGGAGACGGGTTAAGCATGGATGGTTTACAGTACGATCAAATAGGAATTGAAAAATTAAATCTTACAGTACGATCATATAATTCATTGAAGCGTGCAAGAATAAATACACTTCAGCAGCTTTTTGATGCTTATCAGGAAGGGAAACTTCTTGATATTAAAAACCTTGGAATGAAGAGTTATCAGGAGATTAAGGATGTTTTAGATGATATATCTGATGGTGGCTTTGAGATTGAGGAGGGTGGAACTATAGAAGAAATTGTCGATGAGTACGGAGTGCCAAATGAAATAGAAAATATTTCAGTTTGTGAACTGAAATTGAGTGTTCGTTTACTGAATGGGCTTATCAGGGGTGGGTTTGATACTGTTGGCAAGATGATGAGGATGTCAAGGGATGAAATTTTTTCAATTCACGGAATTGGCAGCAAGTCTGTTGACGAATTAATATCTGTTAGGAACTCAATAAAAGAAGATGGAGCAGAATATTTTGAATCTGCGGATAGAGCGGATATAGAGAGTAGACCTATAGACGAAAGACATAAGCGAACTGTGGACATTGAGACCGTAAATAAACTCAGAGAAAACTATAGATTTAAAACTGCATGGCTTTCCGAGTGGTATGGCGTTACGCGTTCTAGGGTCAATCAGATTGTCCATAAACGATTCAATCAAGGGAACTGGCTTAATAGAGAATTAACAGATATAGACAGAAATCTTCTTCTCCAGATAGTAAAGGAAAAGAAAGATTTTGTTGATTGTGAGGAAGGAACAAAGGTATATTTTTTGAGTAATAATGAGGATGATTGTGCATTTTTATTTGTAAATGATGAAGAAATTAAATGTTTTTTTCTTAATATGCTTCCGGAGGATTTGCAACAAATAATAAGGGAAAGCCGATTAGACCAATTATCCTTGGAGGAGCTTGAACTGGCTACTGCTGGCAGAACATCTTCTGTTCTCAAAAAAGAATATTTTGTTCCAGACAGTCCATATAAGTTCAGGCAATTTGCAAATATTAGAGGAATGTCTATAGATGAATATTGCTTGTTTCTTACTGGAAAGGAATATTCAACTGCACAGGCGACAGTTACTGATGAGAAAATAATTGAGTTTTTGAACGCACATTATACTAATGGAAAATTGATGATACCATCAAACAACTCCACTCAGTGGTTCCGTTCTTTTATCTCAAGGAATGGATATTCTATTGATGAAATTGCGGAATTATATGGATATGCTGACAATCAGAATCAAGAGAATGATATGCAAGGACTTGAAATTATTGAAGATGATATGCGGAAATATAATATTGCATCAGAGGACTGGCTTGATAGATTATATGCTGAAAATCCGCTTATTGGTAATAAAATTATTTCTGAGAAAACGAAGGAACGACTTTTTTCCATTACAAAAGGATATATTGACCAGCGACTCCGAAACCCGTTGACAAAATTCAATTTGAAAGTTCAGATGCAAATTACGCTGGCGATCATAACATATGCTAAGGAATGGGATACAGGCGACGAATCCGGTTTTTGGCACTATATAACATCTCAGTTTGGATATCGTGATGATACAGGTCAGCTTAGGGGCATTTTATGCGACTGTGTCCTTGGGGCTATGCAGAAAAATAGACGCTGGTTTTTGACAAGCGCTACAGGATACCAGTATAAATCTACAATTGTAGTTCATGCACTTACAACAGAAAGATCATGGATGCATTTCTATGAATTTCTCTTTGATTTTTATAAAACTAACATGGAATGGACATATATAAAGGATGATCCTATCATTCCACGAATGGTGTCTGCATTAAGGGGCAAGCTGATAGCCGATGATAAGGCTGAGGATGAAAATCTGGAAATTAGTAGTAACGTGTATTCTTTCCAAGAGGGTATTCGAAAATTAATTATATATCGCACCGGATATGCGGTTCAGATTATTTCTAGAATGCTTGAAAGGATTCATGGCATTATCAGTCATTCAGAGAAACCCACAAAATTGTATGTAGACCTTCTCTGTAATCAATGGATTGAAAGCAAACTGAGAAGTGCCAAGGAGGTAAGAAACCGTGGGTGTAACATTGTTTCACGTAATGTAGCTATTGATTACACAAGGATTCGTCCACAGTATAGCCTTTCAGATGAAACTTCTCCGGTTATAATGCTCCCTGATGTTCGTTTGAAGAAAACTAATTTCAACAAGGTCGAATTAAAGGTATATACAGGAAATATTGTTGTAGAAAGTAAAACATTGAGCTTTTATGGCAATGAACTTGGTAAAACATTAAAAGGATTCGATATAGATCTTGATAAATGCATGAGACGAGGTGATGGTTCACTTAATATTCGTGTTGTACTCTCTTGTGATGATGAGGAAATTTACGATTCAAGAGAATCTCTTTACAGAGAGTGCTTATGTTTTTCAAAAGGAAAGGAATGTGATATAAAAGAGGCAGTTAAGGGTTCATACTCTATATTTGCACCTTCAACAATAAGATTTGAATTTTCAGGTGCGGAAGTCTCGGAAATTGATGTTGGGACTTGGTGGAGCGCATACTTTGTTAGATTAGAACAAGATTTTCTAATTAAATCTGACGGACAGATACTTTCATATGATGTTCCCAACGGGGAGTCTGTCGGAGGTGTCCGTGTAATTGTGCCATCTTCAAATAAGGCTGCTTCTTTTATAAAAAATGGACATCATTATGACGTTCTTACAAAGAATGAATATGCAGTTATTGTTGCACATGAAAAATTGGATTTTCGGAAATGCATCGTTGCAATGAATGGTGAGAAAATTGAAATTTCGAGTATTGATCCGAAGGCGATAGGGAACGGATTTGCATATAATATTCCGCTGATTTTTGCAAGTGATAACACATGCGAATTTCAGATTGTCGATTTTGACAAAAATCGAATCATATCGAGGCACTTATTTAAACTGATTACAGGATTTAATGTAAGATTTGACAAAGAGTTTTACTTTACAGAGGAGGATTATGATAATTCCTTTGTTAGTGTTACAAGCCTTCAAGAAGTAAAGAATCACTGCTTTGGAGTGAATGATGAGAACATCTCTATATCTGTCGATGATGGCACATTAGAGGTAAAAATTCCGCGTGTTGTAGTTCGCGATAGTACAGGTGAAGTATGGGATAACAGAAAGGCTATATGGATAAAGGATATACGGCAGGAAGATAAAATGTACTTGTCTTATCCAGAGGGATGCCATGCAGTTATAAAGATAGGTAATTTTGAGGTTACTGAAGAAAGTACTGGAACAGTTGGTTTTGGAAATGCAGTTTTTGCGTATTCTGACCCCAACATAAATTCATGGATTGAGGTCATACTTTGCTTGAGGGGAAAATACTTAATAAAGGATTATAAAATTGGGAGAATTTCACGAACAGAAAGATTTTGGGCAAGTGTTAGTTTTGATTATCATAATGGAGATTTGTTCTGGAACAGAGGGCTTGGTTTTCTAGGAAATAGAAATGGAAACTTTGTACTGCGTTTGTCTGTAGCGGATGGGGAAAAAGAGTATCCTCTTGATTTAGAAGCTGAGATTGCTATAGCAAGTCCGCGGCTTCCGCTTGGTGAGTATGATTATCAGATAGTTAAAGGATCAGAAAACATTTTTCTTGGTGATGAGACTGTCTTACAAGAGGGACAGCTTGTAATTGGTGATAAAAATGAGCTACGTTTCAGCACAAGTATGATTGAAATTACCAATATCACCTATGAAGAAGATGGGAACCTTTGCAGTGTCGATATAAGGAATACATATATCAATCAGATTGAGTATCTTGGCATACAATTTGTTGATAGTGAAGATAGAGAATGTCCTGTATATAGAGGTAAAATGTTTTATATGGGAAAGAGCCTGAATCATCATGAATTTTCATCAGAGAGAATGATGTCTGATGAAGGATTCCAATTATATAAAATAAATCCGGTGAAGATCGCGTTTATTAACGAGCATACACTTAGCATAACGGATGAAGATGGAGATGGAATTTATTACTATCGCTACTTCAACAAAACGGCTTTGAAAAATGTATATGCAATTACAGATAGAGAACCTACAGTACACACTCGGAACACATATTATCTTGCGGACTTGTATACATATAGAAAGGTGAGGATACAGTAATGTTCAATCCTATTGAAGCGTCAAAAAGTATAAAGGATGAATTTATCAGCTATGTTTCTACAAACTTTCACATAGCTGACCGAGACTATGCAAAGCAATTTACAGAAGACCTTAATAAAGTAAATACAGTTGCGAAGGGTCCATATTTGGACATCAGTGATTCGTTCGAAACTGGTGAAAATATTGAGACATTAATATCTGAGGGAGAGCTTTCTCCTCTTTTTCAGGATCTCGAGAATGGTGTTAGCGAAAGCAATAAAGAAATCAAGCTGAAAAGAAAATTATACCTTCATCAGGAAATGGCTATACGAAAAATAAATCAGGAGCATAATCTTGTGGTCACAACAGGAACCGGTTCCGGTAAGACAGAGTGCTTTATTCTTCCCATCATCAATCATCTGTTAAGGGAAAAAGAGCAAGATACGCTTACAAGCGGAGTCAGGGCAATTTTAATATATCCGATGAATGCTCTGGCTAATGATCAAATGAAAAGGCTGCGCCAGATTCTAAAGAACTATCCTAGCATAACGTTTGGTGTTTATAACAGCAGCACCAAGGAGGAAGATGATGCTGGAATTGCTGAATATGGACGTATTTTTAAAGATGCTAATGGACATGCTCTTAAGCCTTTACCTAATGAAGTTATTTCAAGAAAAAACATGCGGCAGACTCCGCCGCATATTTTGGTAACGAACTATGCGATGCTTGAATATATGATGCTCAGACCGAATGATGACAGAGTTTTTTCGGGCGCAAAATTAAAGTTCCTTGTGCTTGATGAGGCGCATATTTATAGGGGAACTACTGGAATGGAAACATCGTTTTTGCTGAGAAGGCTGAAAGCGAGAATTAGCAATTCTATGGAAGTTCTCCATATACTGACAAGTGCGACTCTTGGTGGTAAGGAGGCCAACAGAGATATTGTTACATTTGCTGAGACATTATGTGAGGCGAATTTTAGGGAGGATGACATTATCCGTTCGAAAACGGTTATTCCTCAATTTTCTGAACAGATGATTGATTATCCAACATCACTTTTTGCAGAGCTTGCAAGTCCGAGTACTTCTCTAAATGAAATACTGGATAAGTATCATGTGAATTATAATCCGAATGAGGCAGACACAGAAATCCTGTATGATTTGTGCATTTCTTCTACGCTTTATAAGGCGTTAAGAGAATGTGCTGTCCGACCGATGACTGTTCGTGAAATCACATCTCTTGTCTGCAATTATCAGGAAGTTAAAGAAGAGGATATTATCAATTTGATCAATGTTGCTTCAAGAGCTGAGAAGAATAAAACTGCTCTTATTAAGGCTCGATATCATATGTTTATAAGGGCATTGGAAGGCGCATATATTTCGATTGGCCCACGGAAAAGTATGTTTTTGAATCGTTCCAGATATACACCGGATGGAGAATACAGGACATTTGAAGCTGCAGTATGCGATGATTGCGGACGTATTGGAATTGTGGGAAAAGATGAACACGGATTCTTTGATTTTGCAAACAATGCGTGGGATAAGAAAAGGGAAGTTTATCTTCTAAGAGAACAAAATGAATGCTGGGATCAGCAGGAGGATGAAGAGGAAGAAGAAACGGATGATGAATTTGGCAAGAACGATTATTTGATTTGCTCGAAGTGCGGAAAAATACTTCATGAAAGCCAGAGGACAGAATTTGAATGTGATTGCGGTTTATCTAATCTTGTTAGAATACGAAGAGCTGAGATCAAAGGTACAAGGAATGAGCATAGATGTCCGTGCTGTAGTACCGGGCATATGAAGATGTTTTATATAGGATATGATGCAGCTACAGCTGTTTTGGGTACAGAATTATTTGAGCAGCTTCCTGAAAATGAGATTTTGCTTAAAAGTAAATCAAATGATGTGAAGACAACAGGTGGGCTGTTTTCTATGGCAATTGCCGCAAAGCCAGCAGTTGAAACGGTAAAGAAAAAGAGGCAGTTTCTGTCCTTTTCGGATAGTCGCAGCGAAGCGGCGTTCTTTGCATGCTATATGACATCGTTTTATAAGGAGTTTCTTCGAAGGCGTGGAATATGGCATGTGATTAAGAAAAATAAAGATAGTATTAACAGAAACCCTTGGGAGATTTCTACGCTTGTTAATGAACTCACATCTTATTTTGATACAAACCGAACATTTGCAGAACCAGGAGATACAGGAACAGAAAACTTAACAGCCATGAGTAGAAGGCAGGCTTGGATTGCTGTACTGAATGAGATGGTGGGTGCACGTCGCAGCACAAGTCTCGCGTCTATGGGAATTCTTGATTTTGCCTATAAGGGAAACAGTCCTCAACTCATGAATGCAGTTGCCGCGAAATACAATAAATCTGTTGATGATGTAACGGCATTGTTTCATTTACTGGTAATGGATTTGGTGTATAGCGGAGCGCTGGAAGGTGAAGGGGCAAGCCTTACAAATGATGAACGTGAATACATTTATTATGCTGCATTCCCAAGGCGTTTTGTAAAATGCAAGCAATCTGACTCTGAACGCAAGAAGAACTATCTGAGTGGGTGGATTCCAAGACAGCGCATGAATGGAAGTAACTATAAAAATGGGCGTGTCACAAGAACCAGAGATGTACTTGGAATAAGCGAAGAGGAAGCAATAAGCCTGTTGTCAGATTTCTGGGATGCTGTTCTTGTAAAAAGTGAATACTCAATGACTCCGGACAACGGAGCTGAATATTATATTTCCACGGACAAGTTTGTCATTAAAGCAGGGATAGAGGAAATGGAGGTTTATGCCTGCGAAAAATGTGGAAAAACCACTATGACAAATTGTCAGGAAAAGTGCGTGTCCATAAAATGCGATGGAAAACTCCGCAGGATTTCGCACAAAGAATTGTTTGCAAATAATCATTTTGCACGATTATATTCTACAGAGCAGATGCAGCCTCTTCACATTAAGGAGCATACAGCGCAACTTGGAAGAGCTGAACAGCAGAAATACCAAGAGATGTTTGTAAACAAGGAATTAAACGCTCTAAGCTGTTCTACGACTTTTGAAATGGGTGTTGATGTTGGCGATTTGGAAACTGTTTATTTAAGGAATATGCCACCGTCCCCTGCCAATTATGTTCAGCGTGCTGGTCGTGCCGGCCGAAGTATTCATTCGGCGGCTTATGCTCTCACCTATGCGAAACTTGGTTCTCATGATTTTACATATTTTGATAAGCCGGAACGTATGATTTCCGGAAAAATTGGCGTACCTCTCTTTTCGTTGTCTAACGAGAAAGTTGTGCTCAGACATATTTTTGCTATAGCGTTGAGTGATTTCTTCAACCATTATGAAGAAGTCTATAATAGGAATAATGCTGATGAACTTCTGAATAGGGATGGGTATGAAAAGCTTACCATGTATTTAAACAGTAAACCGGCAGGATTGAAGGATATTCTTTCACGCTCCATTCCAACCACTTTACATACTGTTATGGGAATAACTGACTGGTTATGGGTTGATAAGTTAATTGGTGATGACGGTGTTTTGAAGGTGGCTGTAGAGGATTTCAGAAATACAGTTGAGTGGTATACAAAGGAATATGCCAGATTAAAAAGAAAAGATGATATTCAGGCTGCCGCAAGGTGCGAGCGCCAACTTAAAGATTATCGAAGAAATCCAGAAGATAAGCATGGTCGTAACGAATTGATAGAATTTCTTGTAAGAAACAATGTTTTGCCCAAGTATGGTTTTCCGGTTGACACTGTAGAACTCTATCAGGGCATGAACTCAACCAGTGATAAAAAGCTGCAGATGGTTCGAGATCTACAGCTTGCAGTTGCGGAGTATGCTCCGGATGCACAGGTTGTTGCAGATGGAAAATTGTATACCAGCAGATATATTCGAAAACTGCCTCAAACTACGGGGCAGGACTGGGAAGAGGTATATATTGCGGAATGCAAGAACAAATCGTGTATGACATGGAACTACCGAAGAACAGAGCCATCAAGAGATGGTGAAAAGTGTATTTCCTGCCAGTCGATTATTGATAAGCCTCATTGGAAGAAAGCTATTGAGCCAAGAAAAGGATTTATTGCCGAATCCAAGGCTACAGAAGTTCCATTGAGAAAGCCAGATCGGTCGTTTAAGAGTGAGGACTACTATATTGGTGATCCTCAGCGCCAAATCATGACAAAGAAAACTTTTCTTATTGATGGAAGGCAGAAACTGCAGATGGAAACGTCCACGAATGATTCTTTGATGGTAGTGTGCAAAGATGATTTCTTTGTTTGTGAAAAATGTGGTTATTCTATAAGTTCAGTTACTGGTAGGAACGAAAAGGATTTTAATTCTTATGCAAAGAGTTTTGAGAAAAAGCATATAAGCCCGTGGGGAAAAGAATGTAATGGAAAACTTTGGAAACGCGAGATTTGTCATGCATTCAAGACAGATGTTGTTCAAGTTGTGTTTGGTACATCTAGGGCCAAGAATCAAGCTACAATGCTTTCGGTTATGTATGCACTTTTGGAAGCTATGTCAGAGGAATTGGATATTGAAAGAACTGATATAAAGGGGTGTCTTCATAAGGTAAGATATGAGTATAGCATGGTGTACGCGATTATCTTGTACGATGGTGTTGCTGGCGGAGCTGGTCATGTGAGAAGGCTTGTTACAGATGACTGCGAAATATTCCAGAGAATTGTTCAGAAGGCAATCGCTATTACTAAAAACTGTAATTGTAATCCATCCTGCTATAATTGTCTGCGCAATTATTATAACCAAGCAGTTCACGATATTCTGGATCGCCGTGAGGCTTATATGTTCCTTGAGGCATTCAAAGGAGATGCAATTGCTATATTGGATGATAATTTTGAAGAAGTAAGAGAAGAAAATAGTTCTGATGTAGTAGCGGAAAACCTTCTAAGATTTGGAGTATCGTGGACTTGCGATTATAACAATTGGAATGAATTGTCGCAAATGATGCTTCCGGACAATTGTCGTGATTACTTTGAGGACTTTGATTACTATCATGTTCCTCTTCCTTCTAATGCATACTGTAAATGTAAGATATACGGAACAGATTACACATCAGAGATCTTGCTGTTGTGGAAAAATAATAAGATCATGGTTTTTGAAGATGACAAAGAAAAACTTGAGGTGCCTGGATGGACGTCTCTTAAGGTGGGCGAAATCAGAGCGGGGTCATTTGCTGAATTATTCTAAAGAAGAGGGTAATATGGCATGACTTGATGCTTGTAACAGGAAGCCGAAGGCTGAACTGTTGCAACGTTTTTGATTATATGGGGGCATATCTATACATATGATAGAAAAAATGTGTAAGGAATATAAAAAACGTAAAGGTGATAGGAAATGACACACAGCAGAAATATGGTACAGGAGCTTACATTGGAAGATATTAGGGAAAATATCGTAATTATCAAAATCAACAAGTCGTATCGTGAGGGTATGAGTGTAACTGAGCTGTATGACGTGACACGGGGCTGTTGGAAGAGAAAGATTGCCAGTGTAGAGAAGGCAGACTATGTTTTGGCCGTTGTTTATGGGATTGTGAAAGAAGTATATCAGATAGATAAATGGTTTCCAGCCGAAAATGAGGTGCGGGAAACCATTCCCTACAATGAAGCAGTTGATGCTGGCAGAATTATATTCAAGGGCAGGACTGCTAATGAGGAAATCAGAAAAAAATATTTGGATCATTCAGTGGCAGGGCTTTTTAAAAGAGGGGAGGTCGCTCCTGTTAAAGTAATATTGAAACCACAAGAGACAGGAATATTATGAAAATTCCCACGAGGAATGTTGAGAGGTTGAGACATAAGGGGTAACTGGACAGGATACAGGACTGCTGTAAGGAGACGGAGTCAGATATTTTGTTTCAGGCAGGAACTGATGCACGAATAAAGATGTGGCAGACCTTGAAAAATTCAAGGCATAAAGCGATGAGAGGTACAACATGCATGAAGAATGTTAATTTCCCGCTTGACGGGCTGCCAAGTACAGATGAATTAAATAATCTGCTTCAGAACATGATAGAATCGGGCAGTAACTTTGTCAATTATATGATGAATATTCAGGATGATAAAAAGTTGATGCCGGATACATATGGATGTGAACGTTTTTTTGTTGATTTTTTTATAAATGATGAGATGAGGAAAGACTTTCCGCTGATTGCAAGGGATTTTTATGTCCATGAATTTGCAAACATTCCAAAATACCAAGATGTAGAGTATTTCGATATTGAGTCTGGTGAAGACTGGCCGGAACTGATGTTTAACAGATTTACACTTGGTTTGATGATGAACGCGGTGAATAGCGGAAGCGATTATACGAAGGCATTGCTTTTGTATTTGCATAAAACATATTACAAAAAAGAATACCGGACACTCAAAAAATTTAGAAAGATGTCACTCAGTGAACTGCTGGCATTGGCAAAGCCGGAAGAAAGAAGACATCTTTACTATGCAAATTTGTCAAGAGTTTTATGTATAGCGCCAATGTATGGCATTAGGTTTGACGTGGAATGTAATGTTGTATATGGAATTTTAAATGAATTTATTAATAAATTTGGTTTAAGCGTTGGATATTCGTTTGATGAGGCTGTGGGCGACAGCTTTAAGGATTGCCGGAAGGAAATAGATGAGCGTTTTGATCAAAAGAAATTGTACTCCCTTAATGCAAAGATGTCGAAATTCCTCGGAAATGTATTTCAATGGCTGGGATACAGCCCGGAATATGCAGATTGGTGTGATGAAGATGACAGAGGTGTGGAAGACCGACTTGCCATTGTACTGTCCATATTGAAGAAGACTTTCCCCAAAAGCAATAAAGAATATTCCGCAGAGGAGCTTACGCTTTATGGAATGATCCTTCACTGTGCAAGCGCGATGACGTGCAATTCGTCGTGGCTGGCTGAAACGCTCAGGACATTGGCTTATGGAGAATCTGGAACATTTTATTATGATGAATTTCCACCGATGTTTCATCCAGAGGATGTGCAGGTCAGGACTGGCAAACTAGAGAATGATAAGACGGAAAGGCAGGTAAAGGATTTCGCGGAACATACCGGAATAGATGGATGCGAGCATGATGAGTCCGTGCTCATTGAGGAAGTGGATAAATTACGCCATAAAGTCCATAAGCTTGAATCTGATAACAGTAGTCTGCGTGCCAATCTGGCTGAAAAAAGAAGGCTTGAAAAGGAATCAAAAGATATCAGAAAACAGCTGGAGGCATCGAAACGTGAATTGGCAGCACTTAGAAATTATGTGTATAAATTGACGGAAAGCGATAATTCCATAACAGATAAAACAATTGAAAGTATGAGGGAAACGATTGCCGGTTACCGGATCGTTATAGTGGGAGGACATTCTAATTGGTTATCGAAGATGAAGAAAGAATTTCCAGACTGGATATTTATCAATCCAGAGGCCAGTGGATCGACAGATGTTTCGATTGTTGACAAGGCGGATTATGTCTATTTCTTTACGGATATTATCAGCCATTCAAAATACCATCAGTTCATGAAAGTAATACGTGAGCGAAAAATAAACTTCGGATATATTCATGGAGTAAATATAGAAAAGAATATCCGAGATATTTATGTGGATTTTGAAGAAGATTAGTCTGTATAAATAGAATAAAGACGGATAATCGTACAAAAAGGTGTATCGTGACGAGGTGAAAGCTTCTGGTATGATACACCTTTTTTGCTAAATTTATAAGAAAAGTTTACAAATACACTTGACAATCTCTCTCTGAGGAGGGCGTTGGCAATGCGATTGTAAAGTGCGGCGTGCCGAGGGAAGAGCTTTTTATCACAACAAAAGTATGGATCAGCAACGCCGGATATGAGAAGGCAAAAGCTTCTATTCAGGAATCCCTCAAAAAGCTGCGGACGGATTATATTGATTTGCTGTTGATTCATCAGCCGTTTGGCGATTATTACGGAAGCTACCGGGCGATGGAGGAGGCTTGCAAGGCAAGCAAAGTGCGGGCAATCGGTGTATCTAATTTTTATCCGGACCGTTATCTCGACATTCATCATTTTTCCGAAATCAAGCCGGCGGTCAATCAGGTGGAAACGCATGTGTTCTGGCAGCAGAAAACGGCGAAGGAATATATGAAAAAGTACAACACGCAGATTATGTCGTGGGGTCCTTTCGCAGAGGGGAAAAACAATTATTTCCAAAATCCGGTCATGAAGGAAATCGGGGAAAAATATGGAAAGACGGCAGCGCAGGTTGCATTGCGTTTCCTGCTGCAAAGCGATGTGGTCCTGATTCCGAAATCCACGCACAAAGAGCGTATGGAAGAAAATTTCAATGTGTTTGATTTTATGCTTTCCGGGGAAGACATGAAAAAATTGGAAATGCTGGATGGCGGTGAGAGTCTGTTTTTCTCACATTATGATCCGAAGACAGTGGAGTGGTTTATGGGTTTGGTGTAATCTGACGAAAATAAGAATGCCGGAAGATTTGTTTTTTTAAAGAGCGGTGGTTGAAAACTACCGCTTTTTGCATGCAATATTTTGCATTCATTAAATTAAGAAAGTGTATCTTGCAAATGTATTAGTGCACTGCTATACTAAAGTTGATGAAAACAGCAACGTTATGTAAAGGGGGAGTGTAAGCGTATGTTTGTTAAAAAACGGAAATACAAAAAAATGTTGGCAGCGATATTAGCAGTTAGTCTGCTTGGCGGTTGTGCTGCGCCCACGCAGCCGGACGGGAACGGGACTTCGGCATCGGAAACGCAGGTGCAGCAGGAAACGGAGCAGCCTTCATCAGCGCAGACGCAGGAGGACCAAAATGTATCGTCTGCGGATACGGAAGTGACGCTTGATTTATATATGGGACAGCGTCCGATGCTGGTTGGCAGCTTGCCGCAGAGTGTGTCGGAAAATGTCACGCCGCAGGCGGCACAGTATAGTGTGGAGCCGGATTTGAGCAATATTGTGAACTTGAACCAGTTTTATTTTAGTGAGGAAGATGCGGAGCTGACACAAAAGCTGGCAAAGAACGGTTTTGTTGTGGCAGGGGATGCGGGGAACGAGTTCTTTGAGATTTATGAGATGAACCGCTATGAGTTGATACCAAACTTTGTGACGGTGGACTCGCTGATGCACACGTATCATTTATATTTTAGTTTTTTGCTCAAAAATATTGAGCGGGATTATCTTTTTGACGGTCTTGTGAAGCTGAGCGACAGAATGCTTGAAAACAGTCTTGCGCAATACGAAGTGTTAAAGGGCAGCGAGTGGGAGAGTGCGGCAAAGCGTAACGTAGCATTTTTCACAATCGGTAAGAAGCTTTTGGATGACAGTACGCAGGTCAATCCCGACGTTGCGCAGCTTGTGCAGAGCGAGCTTGATAAAATCGGGCGCGCGGAGGGAGTTGAGATATCGGATATCCGGGAGGACGAGGAGGATTATTTGCAGTACGTGCCGCGAGGTTACTATGAGGGCGATGAGAAGCTTGAAAAGTATTTCAAGGCGATGATGTGGTACGGCAGAATCCATTTCCAACAGAAGGAGGAGGATTTTGACAGAAGTGCGTTTTTGATAACGAAGGCGCTTGCGGACGATGAGGAAGCGGTCAGCCTTTGGGGGGCAATTTACAGTGTCACGTCGTTTTTTGCGGGGGCAAGCGACGATTCGGGCGTGTGCGAGTATGCGCCGCTTGTGAACGAAGTGTATGGGAACAGCGTCAGCACGGCGGATTTGATTGGGACGCAGGACGCGTTTGCAGCGTTCCATGAAAAGACGGCACAATTGGCGCCGCCAAAGATTAATTCCATTCCGATTTATGAGTGGGAGGACAGTAATGTCATTCCCGGATTCCGCTTTATGGGACAGCGGTTTACGATTGACGCGGAGATTATGCAGAATCTGGTTTTTCGAAACGTGGGCAGAAACAGCGCAGGCGAAAAGCGGATGCTCCCCGATGTGCTTGACGTGCCTGCGGCGCTTGGCAGTGATATGGCGCTTTCCATCCTGAAGGAAAGCGGCGTGGAGGATTACGAGGGCTATTCGGAAAATATGGAGAAGCTTCGGACGGGTTTGTTTGCGGATAACGACACGTTATGGTCTGCAAGTCTGTACGCGGGCTGGCTGCATACGCTGCGTCCGCTGCTTGTGCCAAAGGGTGAAGGCTATCCGGTGTTTATGCAGAACGAGGAGTGGACGAAGAAGGATTTAGAGTGCTTTGCGGGCAGCTTTGCGGAGCTAAAGCATGATACGATTCTCTATTCAAAGCAGGTGATTGCCGAGATGGGCGGCGGCTATGACGACGAGCCGGACGACAGGGGATATGTGGAGCCGGAACCGCTTGTATATGCGCGGTTTGGCAGTCTTGCGGATATGACAGCGCAAGGACTTAAAAAGTACGGAATGCTTTCGGCGCAGCAGGAGGAAAACCTTTCGCGCCTGTCGCAGATGGCGCAGCAGATGCTTACGATTTCCAATAAGGAGCTGCAAAACGAACTGCTTACGGACGAAGAGTATGAATTTATCAGAAGCTATGGCGGAAACATCGAGCATTTTTGGTATGAGGCGATAAAAGAGGAATGCGACGAGGAGTATGTTTCGACGAAGGAGTGCCCTGCGGCGGTTGTTGCGGATATTGCGACTGATTTGGATGCGAGAAATGTTCTTGAGGTAGGAACAGGAAATCCGTCTAATATCTTTGTGGCTATTGAAGTGGACGGAAAGATTAAGCTTGCAAAGGGAAGCGTCTATTCATTCTATCAGTTTGCGTGGCCGATGGACGACCGCCTGACGGATTCAAAGTGGCGGCAGATGTTGGGAATACACGAGAATGCGGAAGGGAATTATGAGAAGGACGCATCAATCGGAAAACCGGACTGGACGGGCAGCTACCGGTATCAATATGCATGGGAATAAAGGTTTGAAAAATATTATAGAACAATCCTGGCTTAAGACAGTTACTGTAATCATGGCATCCGTAAGCGCCGTTGTGATTCTGCTTATATTGTGGAATGGCGGCGTTTTTCTGCCCCGGTGGATTCAGTGGGAAAACAGTACGGGATGGGATGCTTCGGGGGAATATCAGCTTTTGCTGTCACATCAATCTGTAAGCGTTACACATGGGGATGCTGTGATTTGGAATTCACCAGAAGGGGTAAAGGTTCAGAAAATATTGTCGTGCGATGCCGACAATGACGGACGCGACGAACTTGTGCTGCTTTGTTGGAAAAAGGGACGTTACGGAAAGGCAAGACCGATTTGGGTGGAAAAGGACGAGCGGAAATGGTCGCAGCATATTTTTGTGTATGAATATACACCCGATGAAATGAAGCCGAAGTGGATGTCCTCTTATATCGGTCAGGATGTTTCGGATATTGTCTCCAATCAAAAAAGTGCGCCGTACAATCGTTTATGGCTGACGGATTTGGAGGGTGCGGTCAGCAGTTGGGTGTGGGATTCGTGGGGATTTACCAAGGAAGACAGCAGTATTTCCTTTATCGCATTTGGAGACCTTTTGGCGCATGAGCCAATCTACCGTTATGGGTTGAACAATGGCGGGGATTTTGATTTTTTATTTGAGCATGTAAAGGATGAGATTGCGGACAGCGATGTTGCTGTCATCAATCAGGAAACGCCTCTTATAGACCAGCCTTCCATGTACAGTGAGTATCCTAGATTTGGAACGCCTGCCCAGATTGGCAAGGCAATTGCGGATGCGGGATTTCATGTGGTGACGTGTGCGACGAACCATGCGCTTGACAGGGGGGCGGAGGGTGTTGGTTTTACGAAAAATTTTTTTGATGACAGTGGGGTTGTCTGCCTTGGGATACAGTCGCGTTCGGAAGCGGAATATGAGCCGTATAAAATGATTGCGCGAAATGGTGTGCAGTTTGCGCTGCTCAATTATACGTATGGGACGAACGGGATTTCACTGCCAAAGGATTGTCCATATATGGTGCATTTGCTGGACGATGAAGAAAAAATCCGCAGTGATATCAAAAATGCGAAAAGCGATGCCGATTTTGTGATTGTCTTTGCGCATTGGGGCACGGAGTATGATGACGGGCTGGACGCGTTTCAAAAAAGATGGACGCAGGTATTTTTAGAGTGCGGCGTGGATGTGGTGATTGGGACGCATCCGCATTGTTTACAGCCGTATGAGGTTTTGACAGGGAAGAGCGGACATGAAATGCTGGTTTTTTATTCAATTGGAAATTATATCAGCGCGCAGCCGGTGAAGTCATGTGTTAGGGGCGGGATGGCGGAATTTTCGGTGTCGCTTACTTCCGAGGGATATCAGGTCACGGCTCCCGGTTTAAAGCCATTGTCGATTACTTGGGATGACGGGAGGTACGGTGTGGATTTTGCGGAGGAAGGGTAATGGAGAAAGGATGGTTTTTATGTATCGTAAAAAAATAATGTTAACAGCTTTCAGCGTATTTGTATTGTGTGGTCTGATATTAAACGGCTGCGGCGGCAGACAAAGCGCTCCGCAATCGTCGAAGGAACAGGGCACCGCGCAGCAGGGTGAAAACGGCGCGGAAGAAACGGACGGCACGGGCGGTATTCTGCAGGCGTTTACGGCGAATACATTGGACGGCGGGACGTATACGCAGGAGGATTTTGCGGGGACGGACGTGACGATTATCAACTTTTGGGCGACTTTTTGCGGTCCTTGCCTTGCGGAAATGCCGGATATTGCGGCGTTCGAAGAATCCCTGCCGGATAATGTACAATTGATTACGGTCTGTCTTGACGGTGTGGGCAATACGGATGAGGTGAAAAGCATTTTAGATGAGGCAGGATACAAGGGCACGACACTTTTGGACGGGGATGCCGATTTTGAGAGTGTGTGCGGGGAAATTTTGTATATTCCGACGACAATCCTTGTGGATCAAAACGGAAATCTGCTAGGTGACGCGATTGTCGGCGGGCAGCAGGATTTGGAGGAAACATACAGGGCGGCAGTTAATGATGCGCTGCTTGCCATGGGAAAGGCAGAGATTGGCGGTGAAAACTAAACGTTCAGTTGTTTCGGTTGGCATTTTAGTGCTTTCTATCATATTAATTGGAATTGGCATTATCAATCAGGAGCATTTGGAGGTTATGCAGAAGGCGGTGAAGGTATGTTTGGAATGCATCGGAATCGGGTAGGGCGGCTGTCTGTCCAGCGGCTTTGTCAGTTGACGTTTGCCGTTTTCATAAACGGTTATGCGGTTGGTTTTCTGAAGGGAAAAATCTATACCGGAAAAAGCAAGGCGGTCTGTGTTCCCGTGCTGAACTGTTATTCGTGTCCGGGTGCGTTGGGGGCGTGTCCGATTGGTTCGTTGCAGACAGTGATTGGTGCAAAGGGGCAACGCATTCCGTTTTATGTGTTGGGAATGCTGATGCTGGTCGGGATTTTGATTGGACGTGCGGCGTGCGGGCTGTTGTGTCCGTTCGGACTGGTACAGGATTTACTGCATAAAATTCCTGCTCCGAAAATAAAGGTGCCATTGAAAATTGATAAGCCCGCGCGGTATTTGAAATATATGGTTTTGCTTGTGACGGTGATTTTGCTGCCGCTTTTTGCGGCGGATAAAACGGGTATTGCACCGCCTTACTTTTGTAAATATATCTGCCCGGCGGGGACTTTGGAGGGCGGCATTCCGCTTTTGCTGGCGAATGAAAGTCTGCGCAAGGCGGCGGGGGCGCTGTTTACATGGAAGTTTTTTGTGCTTTTGGTGATTGTGCTTGCGTCTGTATGCATTCATCGTCCGTTTTGCCGTTATCTGTGTCCGCTGGGTGCGTTTTATGCGCTGTTTTGGCGTTTTCATTTTTATCAGCTCCATTTGGATACGGAAAAATGCATTGACTGTAAGAAGTGTGAACGTGCCTGCCCGATGGCGGTGGAAGTGACAAAAAATATTAACAGTCCCGAGTGTATTCACTGTGGGAAGTGTAAGGCGGTGTGCCCGACAGGGGCGATTTCTTCGGGAAAAATAAGGAAATCAACATGAAATATAAACAATGCTAAGTCAATACGTTTGTAATGGCTTAGCATTGTCTGCTGTTATTATTTCTTAAAATTTTATTTATTTTTATAAGCAATTGCCGCTTCCACAAGCCCTTTAAACAACGGATGCGGTCTGTTCGGCCGGCTCTTTAATTCCGGGTGTGCCTGCGTTGCGAGGAAGAACGGGTGCGCGGGAATTTCAATCATTTCCACAATCCGTCCGTCAGGAGAAAGTCCCGACAGCAGCATTCCTTTTTCCGAGAGCACGTTCCGGTAATCGTTGTTCACTTCATAACGGTGTCTGTGGCGCTCATGGATAACCTCGCTGCCGTAAAGCCTGTACGCCTTTGACGACGTATCAAGATGGCATTCATACGAACCAAGTCTTAATGTACCGCCGATATCCTCCACCCCATTCTGATCCGGCATCAGCGCGATAACGGGATGGATTGTGTTGGGATCAAGCTCAATGCTATGTGCGTCGTTGTATCCGACTACGTTTCTGACATACTCCACAATCGATAACTGCATTCCAAGGCAGAGTCCGAGAAACGGAATATTATGTTCCCTTGCGTAATGGATTGCGTCAATCATCCCTTCAATTCCCCTGTCGCCAAAACCGCCGGGGACAAGTACGCCGTCAACGTCGCTTAAAATATCAGCCACATTTTCCGCGTTTACCTGCTCGGAATCCACCCACTTGATATTGACTGTGGCGTGCTGCGGAATGCCGCCGTGCTTTAATGCTTCCACCACGCTGATGTAGGCGTCATGGAGCTGTGTGTATTTTCCGACAAGTGCGATATTGACTTCCTGTGTGGGGGACTTGAGATTGTCCACCATTTTTGCCCATTCCTCCAAATCGGGTTCGGGGCACTTTAAATGAAGACATTCACAGGCAACCTCCGCCAAATGTTCCCGTTCCATTGCAAGCGGCGCTTCATAGAGGTATTCCACGTCGAGGTTTTGCAGTACGTGGGAGGCAGGAACATTACAGAACAGAGCGATTTTATCCTTAATGCCATGATCGAGTGCATGTTCGCTCCGGCATACGATGATGTCGGGCTGGATGCCCATTCCCTGCAGCTCCTTGACGCTTGCCTGCGTCGGTTTTGTTTTCATTTCCTGTGAGGCGCTTAGATAAGGAATGAGCGTCACATGGATTAAAATTGCGTTTTCGTGTCCGACTTCGTGCTGAAACTGACGGATGGATTCCAAAAACGGCTGGCTTTCGATATCGCCGACCGTGCCGCCGACCTCAATGATGGCAATGCGCATGTCGGGGTCAGTGAAATTCCGGTAAAAGCGGCTCTTGATTTCGTTCGTGATGTGGGGGATTACCTGAACCGTCCCGCCTCCGTAATCGCCGCGCCGTTCTTTTTGGAGGACGCTCCAATATACTTTTCCGGTGGTGACGTTGGAGTTTTTGTCAAGACTTTCGTCAATAAAACGCTCATAGTGGCCTAAATCAAGGTCGGTTTCCGCACCGTCGTCCGTGACAAATACTTCGCCGTGCTGGATTGGGTTCATGGTGCCGGGATCAATATTGATATATGGATCGAACTTTTGCATTGTGACTTTGTAGCCCCTTGCTTTTAAAAGCCGGCCGAGCGATGCGGCTGTAATTCCCTTTCCGAGTCCTGAAACGACGCCGCCGGTTACAAATACATACTTAACGGGCATAATAACACATATTCCTTTCGTTTTCATTATTTTAGTTTTATTTCATAAAGAAATTATTGATTTATAAATGGATTATCTTTATAATTATACTTGATTTGTTAAAAATATTCAATATGAGTAAGCAATAAAGAAAGGGATTACTGGAACGCAGTAAGCAGTAACGCGACAGTAACAAAAGGGTTTTCAATAAATCATGGACAATAATCAGTTTAACAATCATGACAACAATGGCGGTCATGGCAGCGGAAACGGCGGCGGAGGAAACGACGGAAAGGATCCGAGAAAGCAGAGCATCATCATTATGCTTGTGGCAGCAGTGCTTTCCCTGTTTTTCGTAAGCTATCTGACAAAAGTCGTGACAGGTGCTACCAACAGGGAAATCACCTATAATGAATTTATTAAGTTGGTTGACGCGGGTTCGGTTGAGAGTGTGAAAATCGAGACGGGGCAAATCGTGATTACGCCAAAGGTAAAGGAGTCGAGCGATAAGCTGTTATCGTACTACCAGCCGACGATAACGTATGTGACGGGAAAGGTGGAGGACGACGATACACTGACGAAACGTCTCTTGGATGCGGGCGTTGAGGTTAAGGGAACGCTTCCGGACCGTTCAGGCATTATCATTTCCTTATTATATTATGCAGTCCTTGCATTGATGATGTGGGGATTTTTGAGTATGATTTTCCGCAAGGTTTCCGGCGGCGGTGGCGCGTTCAGCATGGGAAAAAGCAACGCGAAGGTGTATGTGCAGAAGGAAACGGGGATTACGTTTCGCGATGTTGCGGGAGAGGACGAGGCGAAGGAGTCTTTGCAGGAAGTCGTGGATTTTCTGCATAATCCCGGGAAATACGCCAAAATCGGTGCAAAGCTGCCAAAGGGCGCGCTTCTTGTAGGGCCTCCCGGAACGGGTAAGACAATGCTTGCAAAGGCGGTTGCAGGTGAGGCACACGTGCCGTTTTTCTCGCTGGCAGGTTCGGATTTTATCGAGCTTTATGTGGGCGTGGGTGCGTCGCGTGTGAGGGACTTGTTTAAAGAGGCGGAAAAAAATGCGCCGTGTATTGTTTTTATCGACGAGATTGACGCTATCGGAAGAAGCCGTGATTCAAAATACGGTGGCGGAAACGAGGAGCGTGAGCAGACATTAAACCAGCTGCTGTCAGAGATGGACGGTTTTGACGGCAAGAAAGGAATTATTATATTAGCGGCAACGAACCGCCCGGAAATTTTGGACAAGGCGTTGCTTCGTCCGGGACGTTTTGACAGGCGGATTATCGTAGATAAGCCCGATTTAAAGGGGCGTGTCAATATTTTAAAGGTGCACGCAAAGGATGTGCTGATGGACGAGACGGTTGATTTGGACGCAATCGCGCTTGCGACAAGCGGCGCGGTCGGCGCGGACCTTGCAAATATGATTAACGAGGCGGCAATCAATGCCGTCAAGGAAGGCCGGGAGTTTGTCAGCCAGAAGGATTTGTTTAATGCGGTGGAAGTCGTGCTTGTGGGCAAGGAGAAGAAGGACCGCATTATGAGCAAGGAAGAGCGCAAGATTGTATCGTACCATGAGGTAGGTCATGCGCTGATTAGCGCGTTGCAAAAGAACTCAGAGCCCGTGCAGAAGATTACGATTGTGCCCCGTACGATGGGAGCACTCGGTTATGTTATGCATGTGCCGGAGGATGAAAAGTATCTCAATTCCAAGGCGGAGCTGCATGACATGATTGTCGGACTTTTGGGCGGACGTGCGGCCGAGGAGATTATGTTCGATACGGTGACGACAGGCGCGGCAAACGATATTGAGCGGGCGACCAACATTGCGCGTTCGATGGTGACTCGATACGGTATGAGCGAGAAGTTCGGACTGATGGGGCTTGCGACGGTGGAAAGCCAGTATTTGGACAGCACCAGTACGCTGAACTGTGCAGACAATACGGCGGCGGAGATTGACGCGGAGGTTATGAAAATCCTGAAAGAAGCGTATGACGAGGCGCTTGCCCTGCTGCGTGACAATAAGGACGTTATGGACAAGATTGCCGCGTACCTGATTGAGAAGGAAACGATTACAGGCAAGGAGTTCATGAAGATTTACCGCGAGGAGAAGGGACTGCCGGAGCCGGAGGAGAAAAAGCCGGAGAATGCAGAAGAAAAGGCGGCAAAGAACACGGAAAAGGAACAGTCTGCCATAACGCCGGACGCGGAGGAAGAAAAGGATAAACCGGAAGATGCGTCACTAAACGCGTCAAAAGATATGCCAAAAGACGCGGTTGAGCTGCCGCAGCCTGTGCAGGAGAACGAGGTAAAGGTGCCAAGTCCGCAGGAGCTTCGGGATTTAGCACCGCAGCAGCCTGTTTTCCAGATTCCGGGGTATCAGGAGAATGACAGGGAACATGCCCCGCAGGAACAGCAGGATAAAGAAGGGCAGGATGTTAAGAATCAGACAAACGGTGAGAGTGGTGAGAAATCACGGTTTGGCTCGGCTTGGGACAGGAATGTAAATGGATGATTTTGATGTAAAAGAGGAATTAAAAAAGCTTCCGAATAAACCGGGGGTATATATCATGCACGATGCGGATGACACCATTCTCTATGTGGGAAAGGCGGTCAATCTGCACAATCGTGTGCGGTCTTATTTCCAGGGAAATATCGGGAGGGGACCGCAGATTGACAAGATGGTGTCGCTGATTGCGCGGTTTGAGTATATTGTGACCGACTCGGAGCTTGAGGCGCTTGTGCTGGAGAATAACTTAATCAAGGAGAACAGTCCGAAGTACAATACGCTGTTAAAGGATGATAAGACGTATCCTTATATCAAGGTGACGCTTGGCGAGGCGTATCCGCGCGTGCTGATGGTGCGCCAGATGAAGAAGGATAAGGCGAAATACTTCGGGCCGTTTACCAACGGCGGTGTGAAGGAAAGCATTGATTTGATTAATAGGCTGTATAAGCTAAAGACATGCAACAGGAAGCTTCCGCGTGACATCGGGAAGGAGCGCCCCTGCCTGAATTACCATATCGGGCAGTGCAGCGCGCCGTGCCAGGGATATGTCTCCGAGGAGGACTATGCGGCGACAATCGGGCAGGTGATTGACTTTCTGAACGGGAAGCACCAGCCTGTTATCAGGGAATTGAAAGAGAAAATGCAGACAGCCTCTGAGAACATGGAGTTTGAGGAGGCTATTAAATACCGCGATTTAATCGAGAGCGTCAAAAAGGTGAGCGAGACGCAGAAGATGTCGGACAATATCGGTGAGGATAAGGATATTATTGCGCTTGCAATCGACGGCAATGAGGCGGTTGTGCAGGTCTTTTTTTTAAGGAACGGAAAGCTGATTGGCAGAGAGCATTTTTATATGACTCAAATAGAAGAGCCTTTGCCTGACAAAATATTAACAAGCTTTGTCAAGCAGTTTTATGCGGGAACGCCGTTTATTCCGCGTGAAATCATGCTCCAGCAGGCGATTGAGGATATGGCGCTTGTGGAGCAGTGGCTGACGAACAAAAAGGGCGCGAAGGTGCATTTAAGGGTACCGCTTAAGGGCGCAAAGGAAAAGCTTGTGGATTTAGCAGCAAGGAATGCGCAGCTTGTGCTAAGCCAGGACAGGGAGCGGATGAAGCGCGAGGAAGGCAGGACAATCGGCGCGGTTAAGGAGATTGAAGAGATTCTGGGGATTGCGCCGCTTACGAGAATGGAAGCGTTTGACATTTCCAATACCAGCGGATTTGCGAATGTCGGCTCGATGGTAGTGTATGAAAAGGGGAAGCCAAAGCGCAGCGATTACAGGAAGTTCCGCATGAAAACGGTGGCAGGTCCTGATGATTATGCATGTATGCACGAGGTGCTGACAAGGCGGTTTTTGCACGGACTTGAGGAGCGCGAGGAAATCAGGAAAGAAAAGGGAGACGATGAAAACGGTTTTGACGAGAGCTTTGGCAGTTTTACGAAGTTTCCCGATTTGCTGCTGATGGACGGCGGACGCGGACAGGTGAACATAGCGAAACAGGTGCTTGGCGAGCTGGGGATTGACATCCCGATTTGCGGCATGGTGAAGGATGACAATCACCGCACAAGGGGATTATATTTCAACAATCTTGAGCTGCCGATTGACAGGAACAGCGAGGGCTTTAAGCTGATTACGCGCATACAGGACGAGGCGCACCGGTTTGCCATTACGTATCACCGTTCGCTTCGCAGCAAAGCGCAGGTGCATTCGGTTCTTGACGAGATTCCGGGTGTGGGACCGAGCCGCAGGAAGGCGCTGATGAAGTATTTTAAATCGATTGAGGAGCTTCGCACTGCAGATGCTTCCGAAATATCGCAGGTGCCGGGAATTACGGCGAACGTGGCGGAGGAGATTTATCACTTTTTCCGGAAGGAAACGTGAAAGATAAATTTTTTATGTACAAGTTTGCATGTCCACAAACCTGCAGGCTGTAATGAAATGGGGGTGAGCCATGATGGAGGGCGACAGCAGGAGGGAGAAAATAATAGAGATGCTCAACTGCACTACAGAGCCGCTTTCAGGAACGGCGCTTGCAAAGACACTTAAGGTGAGCAGGCAGGTGATTGTGCAGGACATTGCGCTTTTGCGGGCATACAATAAAAACATTCTCAGCACAAATAAGGGGTATATTTTGTATCAGCCGCTTGGCGAGGGAAAAAAGCTTCGCAGAACGGTATCTGTAAAGCATACTGACGAACAGATGCAGGATGAGCTGTATACAATCGTGGATTGCGGTGCGTGTATGCTGGATGTGGTGGTGGAGCATGAGGTATACGGTCAGATTACGGTAGATTTGCTTTTGCGCAGCCGTGCGGACGTTGATGAATTTATTGATAAAATAGAAAAAAGCGAGGCGCAGCCATTAAAGACGCTGACCAACGGTGCGCATTTCCACACGCTTGAGGCGGAAAGTGAGGATGTGTTTACGCGGGTGGAGGAACAGTTGGCGGCAAAGGGATACCTCAACTGAGAATTAAAAATAGATAATAACTGTTTTTGAATAACGGTTATTTTGTGCATATTTGTAGAAATTTGTGTAAATTTTCCACAGTCATTGAAATGCAAAAATTCGTGTGCTATACTGCTTAAAGCTGACAAGACAGCTGACTATACAATTGGCAGATAGCAATGATAACGGAGGATTGACATGGAAAAACTGAAGGAATTTTTAAAGCGCAAGGACATTATCATATCGGGAAAGCGGTATGGTATTGACGCATTGGGGGCGATGGCCCAGGGACTTTTTGCGTCACTTTTAATCGGAACAATTATTTCGACGCTCGGGGAGCGTTTTGGGATTGAGCTGCTTGTGACAATCGGCGGTTATGCAAAGGCTGTCACGGGTGAGGCGATGGCAATTGCAATCGGGTTCTCGCTGCATTGCCCGCCGCTGGTGCTGTTTTCGCTTGCGGCTGTGGGACATGCCGCAAATACGCTTGGCGGGGCGGGCGGTCCGCTTGCAGTGCTGATTATTGCGGTGATTGCCGCGGAGTTTGGCAAGGCGGTTTCTAAGGAGACGAAAATTGACATTATCGTGACGCCGCTTGTTACAATTCTTGTGGGCGCACTGCTTGCAATGCTTTGCGCACCTGCCATTGGGGCGGCGGCAAGCGCGGTCGGCAGGGCAATTATGTGGGCAACGGAGTTACAGCCGTTTTTGATGGGAATGGTAATTTCCGTGATTGTGGGGATTGCGCTGACGCTTCCGATTAGCAGCGCGGCAATCTGTGCGGCGCTGAGCCTTACAGGACTTGCGGGCGGGGCGGCGCTTGCGGGATGCTGCACACAGATGGTCGGTTTTGCTGTCATGAGCTTTAAGGAAAACGGTTGGGGCGGATTTTTTGCACAGGGAATTGGCACGTCAATGCTTCAAATGGGGAATATCGTGAAAAAGCCGCGGATTTGGCTGCCGCCGATTATCGCGTCCGCGATTGTGGGACCGATTGCAACCTGTGTTTTTCAGTTGAAAATGAACGGCGCGGCGGTGGCGTCCGGAATGGGAACCTGCGGACTTGTCGGGCAGATTGGCGTGTATACGGGATGGCTCAATGATATGGCAGCAGGAATAAAAACAAGTGTTACTTTTTGGGATTGGGCAGGGTTAATTTGCGTTAGTTTTATCTTTCCGGCAATAATAACGTATGTAATAGGAACAGGGTTCCGGAAAATTGGCTGGATTAAGGAAAATGATTTGAAACTTGACTTATAGAAACAGATGTTATTTAAAAGAGGGGGAACGGATGGCACACGTATATTTTACAAGACATGGACAAACGGTTTGGAATGTGGCAAACAAAATCTGCGGCGCAACGGATGTCGCGCTTACGGAGCTTGGACGCGAGCAGGCAAGACTGCTTGGAAAAACGATTTTGGAGCAGGGGCTGCAGATTGATGAAATCCTGTATTCCCCGTTAATGCGTGCAAAGGATACGGCGCTTGAGGTCTCACGGATTACAGGTATTCCCGCCAACGAGGAAGTGCGTCTTATGGAACAGAATTTTGGAAAGTATGAAGCTACGGCGAGGAATGGGGCAGAGTTTCAGGAAATGAAAAAGAGCTTTGTCAATCACTTTGACGGAGGCGAGACAATGCTGCATTTGGCACAGCGGATTTATAATCTGCTGGATGATGTTAAGGCAAAATCCGATAACCGGACGTATATGCTGGTAGCGCATAATGGTATTGCAAGGGTAGTGCATTCCTATTTTAATGATATGACGAATGAAGAGTATGCAGCGTTTGGAATACGCAATTGTGAGGTACGGGAGTATATCTTTTGAATTTTTATTACAAAATGGCATTTCGCTTTGAAATGCCATTTTTCTTCTCTCTTTATTTAATTGGCTTGGCTCCTGCCTTCTCCTGCATTTTTGACACCCACGCCTTGAATTTGCTCTTCTTTTTCGTGGATGTAGTGGCAAGGGAACCGCGGATACCCTTTACATCCGTGATGTAGATACCGCTCACTGTCGCTTTGACTTCCTTCTTTACGGGAACACTGTCAAAAATTTCGGCGTCGCAAATCAGTGACATAATCTGCGGACCGATTTTCGCCTTGACAACCGGAAGCTTTGCGCGGCGCATGTACTTAGGCGCCTGTTCCAGTACGGCTGCGGGCAGCCCCGCTTCACTTAGCTTCATTTTCTTTTTATCAATTACCAGCATCGAAACGTTTTGCTTTGCGGCATCAATCATTTCCTGCTGCTGGGCCTGCTTTTTCTGCATTTTTTTTCCAAGAAAATACATGCCGACAAGCAGTAATATTAAAATAACAAGTATTATTAAAAGAACCTTCCACACCATTAGTTATCAGCCTTTCTACTGTAAATCTATTGTAAATCGCAATCTTAATAAAGATTGTATCATTAATAACTGGAAAGTGCAAGAAACTCTTTTATTTTCCTTCTTTTTTTGCTATACTGATAAAAGTATCAAAAAGAGAAACGATGAAGAAAGGCTGAAGAATGAAATATAAATTAATTACCATATGTCTATTGGGCGTGATGGCGTTTGGCGTCAGCGCATGCGGGAACAAAAATACTGCGGACAGCGGACAGGGCACGCAGGCTGCTGCGCAGACAGACACAAGTACAGAGACAGAAAACGCAGATCAGACACAGACGGATGCAGAGACAAAAGATTCCGGACAGTCAATCCTTGACGAGGAGCGTGTAAGTGACAGGGAGGATTATGTAGGGCTTCAGGATTTGGACATTGATGAATATGTCACCCTGAATGACTACAAAAACATGAAGGTCACGGCATATAAGGCGGAGACAAAGGACGAGGACATTGAGCAGTATATCAACAGTGAATTGCTAAAGGGCTATATTACCGGACGCAAGGTGGCAAACGGCGACGTTGTGAATATTGACTATGTGGGAAGGAAGGACGGCGTGGCGTTTGAGGGTGGCACAGCAAACGGATATGACCTTGAGATTGGTTCGGGTTCCTTTATCGCGGGATTTGAGGAAGGGCTTATCGGTGTGATGCCGGGAGATACGGTTGATTTGGATTTGACCTTTCCCGAAAACTATCCGGAAGCATCGCTTGCGGGACAGCCGGTAGTGTTTACGGTAACAGTGAACGGGATTGCCGAATCAATGGAATACGCAGACGCGACAGACGCGGATTTGGCAAAGCTTGGACTTTCGTATGAAAATAAGGAGGCGCTTTGGGAAGCGGCAAAGACGGAGGTTGAGAAGAACGCGGAGGAGGCGTTTGAATCCTCCAAGACAAGCGCCATTTTAAATCAGATTTTGAGTGAGAGCACCATAAAATCCATTCCGGAGTATCTTGTGGAGGAGCAGATGCAGGGATTTGAGATTTATATGGAATCCATGTGCCAGATGTATTACGGCATGAATTTTGACCAGTATTTGCAGGATGTGGAGCAGAAATCATATGAGGATTTTGAGGCTGAAATCCGTCCCGACTGTGAGACGACCGTAAAGCAGTATCTGATATCGGAAGCGCTTGCAAGGGCGGAAAATATTGAAATTACGGACGAGATTATCCGTGAGTACGCGCAGAAAGATATTGAAGGTTATGACGGATATACGGTGGATACGTATCTTGATGAGGTCGGGTATACTACGTACAGAATGTTTGTTTTGCAGGAGAAACTGGTAGAGCGGTTAAATGAGATTATCACGGTGGAGCCGACATCAGAGCAGTAGAAGGAGCAGTGGCAAGGGAACGGGCAGATAAAGGGGTTGAGTATCAGTGCAAAAGAGTAAGGGGTTTGGACGCTTTTTGGCTGCGCTTTTGTGTGCGGCGGTGCTGGCAGGGGGCGTAAGTGCCGGTATTGAGCGGGAAATACAGGTTTATGCGGCAAAGAAGGATGATTTAAAGCGGCAGAACGAGGAAGATGAACAGAACCTGGATGACATTGAGGACCAGGTTAATGAGCTTTCGGACGAGCAGGAGGGGATTGACAGCGAGATTGAGGCGCTTGGCAATGAGATTGCGGAGATTATGGCAAGCATCAGCCTTCTTGAGGAGGAAATCGAGGCAAAAAAGGCGGAGATTGAGCAGGCGAAGCTTGACCTTGAGGAGGCGCAGCGCGTGGAGCGCGCCCAGTATGAGGCGATGAAGGTGCGCATTAAGGAAATGTATGAGAGCGGTGACAGCACGTATCTTGATATTCTGTTCAGCTCGTCATCCATGCAGAGTCTGCTGAATAAGGCGGATTATGTTGAAAAGCTTCATGAATATGACCGGAGGATGTTTACAAATTACCAGACGGCGAGACAGAATGTTGAAAATCTGAAGGAAGAGCTGGAGATTGAGGAATCAGAGCTTGAGGCGACGCAGGAGGGGCTTCAGGAGGAAATGGACAGCGTGGAGGTCGCGCGGGCAGAGCTTGAGGAAATCAGTGCCGATTATGCGGTGCAGATTAGCAAGGCAAAGCAGCAGGCAGAGGTATACAAGACGCAGATTAAGCAGAGAAACGCCCAGATTAAGCAGATTGAGGAAGAGGAGCGCAGGGCTGCGGAGGAAGCCGCACGTAAGAAAGCGGAAGAAGAGGCGCGCAAAAATAATAAGGGAAACCAAAATGCCGCTTCCACAAATACGGCAAAGCCGACAGGGAAGGCGACGGTCAACAAGGATGAAATCATGGCGGCAAACGGCAGCGCAAAGGGGAAAGAGATTGCGGTATATGCGTGTGGGTTTGTAGGAAATCCTTATGTGGCTGGCGGTACAAGCCTGACCAACGGTGCGGACTGCTCCGGCTTTACACAGTCTGTGTACAGGCAGTTTGGATACAGCATTCCCCGAAGTTCGACATCGCAGCGGACGGCGGGAACACAGGTGAGCTACGCGGAGGCACAGCCCGGTGATATTATCTGTTATCCGGGACATGTGGCGCTTTACATAGGAAACGGGAAAATTGTACATGCAAGCTCGGCGAAGACAGGGATTAAGATTAGCAATGCCCTCTACCGTGAGATTATTTGCGTCAGAAGGATTGTTTAATGGCTGTATGTATGGATTTTAAGGAAAAATTGTGGAATTTTTTTGACTTTTTATTCCATTTTCTGAAAAATTAGTGTACAATTATTGGTAGGAATATGCTTAAATATGCATGAAAGCCTGATACTGGTTTCAGTCGGTAATTTGTCAGAAATATTTTATGGGGGACAGGCATTTAGGGGAATGCGTGTTATAGGGAAAACGAATGGAAAAGGCAAATATTACAGAGTACAAAACAGCGCCCGGTGCATATATTGCTTATTATGGAAGGGCAACGATTAAAAATGATTATGAATTTGTAAACGGGGACGAATCATTCTATCATTTTATTGGAAAGAATTCCTGTTATTCACTGCTTGATTTGTTACACCCTGATGATAAGGAGGATTTTATTTCCGTAGCGGATGAGCTGGATAAGGGACGCCAATGCACGATTGTGCGCATGAAGGATGCGGAGGACAATTACAGGCTTTTATATTTGGAGCTTGAGCTGAATGGAAGGCACTATGGGGATTTTAAGTCGTTTAACTTGGAATTTTCAAATTTCATGGAGCTTAAGGACAGGTATGTGAAGTATTTGGAGCTTGTAAAAAAATACCGTGAGTTTATGGGACTTTCCGAAAATATGTTCTTTGAATATAATTATGATACGGATGAGATTAACATTTACCGGTATGTCAATGTGAAAAGCATTCCCGTTTTAAAAAAGAAACTGAGTGAGATTAAAAAAGATGTTTTTGTTTCCGGTGAATTTGAAATGTTCTGTGATTTCCTCAAAAGAGGCGTTGACCGTTTTAATGCCGGATTCGAGGCGGCGCTTCTGATTAAGGAGGCACAGGGACGGTTCTCTATCAGGGGATGCACTTTATATGATAATGGAAAACGGATTATGACGGTGGGGCTTATCACCCATATCGGCGGTAAGAGCGAGAAGAAAAGCTACTACCTGACAGACAATGCGTTTGACCCCGGCACGGGACTTTACAATAAAAGGGCAATTCACGAGTATGCGATGGAAAAGACGCAGGAGGGAAAAGAGCTCTATCTTGCCATGATGGATGTGGATGACTTTAAGAAGGTAAATGACAGTTTCGGACACATGTTCGGAGATGAGGTGCTTTCTAAGGTTTCGGAGATTATGCGCGCTGTGATTGACTCCCGCGGAATGGTAGGGCGCTTTGGCGGCGACGAGTTTATGCTGGTACTTGACGGTGTCTCGACTGAGGAGGAGCTAAGGCGTATTTTTAAGACAATTTCTAAAAATATTCAGTGGGAATATCAGGATATTAAGGATACGATGGCGATTACAACGTCCTGCGGCGTGGCAAAGTTCCCGACAGATGCCACAAATTTTGAGGATTTGTTTAAGAAGGCGGATAAGGCGCTTTACGTGGCGAAGGAAAAAGGCAAAAACCGTTATATTATCTATGATGAGGCAAAGCACGGTGCTGTTGAAGATGCGGCAATTTCGGAGCGCAGTATCGGGATTAAGGCAATCGCGAGTGACGATAAGAAGGCAGCGGTTATGTCAGACCTTGTGCTTAAGCTTAATATGCAGGGGTTTGGGGCATTTAATGAGGTGATGGAAAAACTCAGAAGCTACCTTGATGTGGATGGAATATCCGTATATGCAGGCGAAGACCTTCATCGGGTACATATATCGGGAAAATACATTAATCCGATTGAAAAGCTTGAATGCATCAGGGACGGAAACAGTCAAAAGCTGTTTGACAAGCGTGGTATCCGCGTAGAGAAAAATTTTGGGAAGCTTGCGATGCAGCATCCGGAGATACACAGGCTGTACCAGTTACAGGAAAATAAGGAATTTGTACTGTGTGTTTCACGGCATGATGAGAAAGTCCTTGCGGTGGTTTCCTTTGACTATTTTAACAGGGCACCCAAAATCGGTACGGTGGATTTGGGATTTATCACAATTGTCGGAAGGCTGATGGCGGAGATAGCAAGCGGTTTAGAGTAATCTAAACCGCTTATTATGCACAGGGGCGCACAATGGAATACTGTCAGCAAAGCTGACGTGCGCCCCGCGCAGCGGGTAGTGGAAAAGAGCGTTCCACTACTTGATTGTGATTATAGGAGTGTAGGGAGAATGGCATTTACGCATTTACACGTCCATACGGAATACAGCCTGTTGGACGGTTCCAATAAGATTAAGGAGTATGTCAGGCGTATCAGGGAACTTGGCATGGACAGCGGTGCGATTACGGATCACGGCGTCATGTACGGCGTGATTGATTTTTATAAGGAAGCGAGGGCAAACGGGATAAAGCCCATTCTCGGCTGTGAGGTGTATGTGGCGCCCAATTCCCGTTTTGACAAGGAGCTGACAGGTGGTGAGGACAGGTATCACCACCTTGTTTTGCTTGCGGAAAATAATACCGGCTATGCAAACTTGATGAAAATTGTGAGTATTGGATTTACGGAAGGATATTATTACAAGCCGCGTGTCGATATGGAGGTTTTAAACAGGTACCATGAGGGCATTATCGCGCTTTCCGCCTGCCTTGCGGGCGAGGTGCCGCGCCTTATTGTGAAAGGGCTTTACGAGGAGGCAAAGAACTGCGTCCAAAAGTATCTTGACTGTTTTGGAAGAGGAAATTATTTCCTGGAGCTGCAGGACCACGGCATTCCGGCGCAGAAGACGGTCAATGCGGCGCTTCTGCGTATCAGCAAGGAGATGGATATTCCGTTAGTTGCGACAAACGACATTCACTACACCTATGCCGAGGACGAAAAATCGCATGATATTCTGCTTTGCATTCAGACGGCGAAGAAGGTGTCGGATACGGACAGAATGCGCTATGACGGCGGGCAGTATTACGTCAAGAGTGAGCTGGAGATGCGGGAGCTGTTCCCATATGCGCAGGAGGCGGTTACGAATACGGCGCTGATTGCCGAGCGGTGCAATGTGGAGATTGAGTTCGGTGTGACGAAGCTGCCGAAGTTTGATGTGCCAGAGGGGTATGATTCATGGTCGTATCTCAATCGGATCTGTTTTGACGGTTTAAAGGAGCGCTATCCGGACGATGACGGGACGCTTGTGAAAAAACTGGAATATGAGCTGAATGTCATAAAGGATATGGGGTATGTGGATTATTTCCTGATTGTGTGGGATTTTATTAACTGGTCGAGGGAGAACGGCATTCCCGTAGGTCCCGGACGTGGGAGTGCGGCAGGCTCGATTGTTTCATACTGCCTGCATATCACAAATATTGACCCAATCCGTTATGGGCTTTTGTTTGAGCGTTTTCTGAACCCTGAGCGTGTTTCCATGCCGGATATTGACATTGATTTCTGTTATGAGCGCAGGCAGGAAGTTATTGACTATGTGAGTCAGAAATACGGGGCTGATAAGGTTGTACAGATTGTCACGTTCGGTACGATGGCGGCAAAGGGCGTAATCCGGGATGTGGGGCGTGCGTTGGACTTGCCGTACAGCTTTTGCGACAGTATCGCGAAAATGATACCGAATGAGCTGAATATTACGATTGCACGTGCGCTGGAGATGAATCCGGAGTTCCGGGAGCTGTATAAAAACGATGAACAGGTGCATTATCTGATTGATATGTGCAAAAAACTGGAAGGCTTGCCGCGCCATACGTCCATGCACGCGGCGGGTGTCGTGATTTGCCAAAGACCTGCGGACGAGCTGGTGCCGCTTTCAAGGGGAAGCGACGGTTCGATTACGACGCAGTTTACAATGACGACGATTGAGGAGCTGGGACTGTTAAAAATGGATTTCCTTGGCTTACGGACACTGACCGTGATAAAAAACGCCGTGGATAATGTGGAAAAAACCACGGGAATCCTGATTGATGTGGATAAAATTGATTATGATGATAAAAAGGTGCTTGCATCTCTTGGTACGGGAAAGACGGACGGTGTGTTCCAGCTGGAAAGTCAGGGTATGAAAAACTTTATGAAGGAGTTAAAACCGCAAAGCCTTGAGGACGTGATTGCTGGAATTTCGCTTTACCGCCCGGGACCGATGGAGTTTATTCCAGCGTATATCCGCGGTAAGAACAACCATGCGGCAGTGACGTACGCATGCCCGCAGCTGGAGCCGATTCTTGCGCCGACGTACGGCTGCATTGTGTATCAGGAACAGGTAATGCAGATTGTGCGCGATCTGGGCGGTTACACGATGGGGAGAAGCGACCTTGTGCGCCGTGCCATGAGCAAGAAAAAGGCGGCCGTCATGGAACAGGAGCGTGCGAATTTCGTGCATGGAAACGAGGCGGAGCATGTGCCGGGCTGCGTGGCAAACGGGATTCCGGAGCAGGTGGCGGACCATATTTATGATACGATGACTGACTTTGCCAAATATGCGTTTAATAAATCACATGCGGCGTGTTATGCGGTGGTTGCATATCAGACGGCATACCTCAAATATTATTATCCTGTGGAATTCATGGCAGCGCTTTTAACATCGGTTATTGATAACGCCTCAAAAGTTTCGGAGTATATTATGGTGTGCCGGAGCATGGGGATTAAAATTCTCCCTCCTGACATTAATGAAGGAGAAGCCGGATTTTCCGTATCAAACGGGGCAATCCGCTATGCGCTTACGGCGATTAAGAACGTTGGCAGACCGATTATCAGCGCGATTGTGGAGGAGCGCAGGGCACATGGAAATTACCAGAGCCTGAAGGACTTCATTGAGCGGACGCAGGGAAATGATGTGAACAAACGTGCGATAGAGAATTTTATCAAGGCAGGCGCGTTTGACAGTTTTGGCGCGACGCGCAAGCAGCATATGAGCGTCTATGCGCAGATTTTGGAGGGCATAACGCATGGCAGGCGCGGAATTACGGCGGGGCAGATGTCACTGCTTGACATTGTTTCGGATGAGCAGAAGGAGGAGCTTGAGGTTAAGCTGCCCAATGTGGGCGAGTATGAGAAGGAGCTGCTATTGAGCTTTGAGAAGGAGGTGCTTGGCTTTTATGTCAGCGGGCACCCGATGCAGGAGTATCAGGCGCTTTGGGAGAAGAAAATTACCGCAAAAACGTCGGATTTTTACCTTGACGAGGAGACGGATTCCGTGCATTTACACGATAATTCGAGGGTTGTGGTTGGCGGGATGATTACGGATAAAAAAATTAAGTACACAAAGCAGGACAAGATTATGGCGTTCCTTACGCTTGAGGATTTGGTGGGGAGCGTGGAGGTCATAGTGTTTCCGAATGCTTATGAGAAGTTTTCCGCAAAGCTGATGGAGGAAAATAAGGTATTTATTGAGGGCAGGGTCAGCGTGGAGGAGGAACGCGACGGGAAGCTGATTTGTGAAAAGGTCACATCCTTTAGTGAAATTCCGAGAAAGGTGTGGATAAAGTTTCCGAATATTGACAGCTATGTGGAAAAGGAGCCGGTGCTGTTTGACGCGATTTTCGATTCAGAGGGAAAGGATGCGGTCATTATTTATATAGAAGAAACACGTCAGAAAAAAATGTTGCCCCCGAATAAAAATATACAGGCAGACAGTGAGCTGCTGGACAGGCTGCGGGCGCTTTTCGGTGAGGAGAATGTGAAGGTGGTAAGCTAACTGATAAAATTTTCACAATTTTTTTGGGAGCTCCTATTGTATTCTTGCCAAAAAAAGGGTAAAATGTACATGATTTAGAATAAGAAGGACAGATGGGAGCTTACGAGGAGTTTAATAGGAGGTATGAAAAATGGCGAAGCAGGTGAAAACAATAGGGGTATTAACAAGCGGCGGGGATGCGCCGGGGATGAACGCGGCAATTCGTGCCGTGGTGCGCAAATCGATTACGAGCGGTATGAAGGTGAAGGGAATTAAGCGTGGCTATCTCGGACTGCTGAATGAAGAGATTATTGATATGGAAGCTCACAGCGTAGCGGATATTATTCACACGGGCGGTACCATTCTTGGAACGGCAAGATGTCCGGAATTCAGCCAGGAGGATATACAGGCACAGGCAGCAGAGCTTTGCCGCAAAAACGGGATTGACGGACTTGTGGTGATTGGCGGGGACGGCTCCTACAGGGGAGCGCAGGCGCTGGCAAGACACGGTATTAATACGGTAGGCGTTCCGGGGACCATTGACCTTGATATTGCCTGCACGGAGTATACGATTGGATTTGATACGGCAATCAATACGGCAATGGAGGCAATTGATAAGGTAAGGGATACCTCCTCTTCCCATGAGCGCTGCTCCATTATTGAGGTTATGGGAAGGCATGCGGGGTATATCGCATTGTGGACAGGTGTTGCAAATGGTGCAGAGGATATCCTGCTTCCTGAAAAATATAATTTTGACGAGCAGGAGCTGATAAATAATATTGTGCGCAGCCGTAAAAAAGGAAAAACACACCATATTGTCGTAAATGCAGAAGGTATCGGGCATTCTACTTCTATGGCGAAGCGGATTGAGGCGGCTACAGGCATTGAGACGAGGGCAACCATTTTAGGCTATTTGCAGCGCGGCGGTCATCCGACCTGTAAAGACCGTTTTTATGCGTCGATTATGGGTGCGTACGCGTCAGACCTTCTGTATGAAGGGAAGTCCAACAGGGTTGTCGCATATACACATGGTAAGTTTGTCGATTATGATATTGAGGAAGCGCTGAATATGACAAAGGGCATCGACGATTACCAGTATGAGATTTGCAGAAAGCTTTCAAGGTAGGAATAAAGATAGGAATAAGAGTAATGCAATCCGGAAGTGGCGAAAGGGCATTTCCGGATTATTTGTATCTACAGGTATTTAACTTTAAATCATTGTATCAGGGGAAATGGGGTTATGATAATTCATTTAAAAAACATACAGATGAAAAGAGCTGCACGTTCGATGCCATGTCGTTCCACACCATGTCGTTCCACACCATGTCGTTCCACGACAAGACTGATTGCGTTTGGCTTTGCACTGATTATTATGATTGGTGCGCTGCTGCTGTCTTTGCCGATTGCCACAAGGAGCGGGGAGACAAATCTCCTAACGTCGCTGTTTACGGCGACTTCCGCGACCTGCGTGACAGGTTTGGTAGCGGCGGATACGTATCAGAACTGGACGCTGTTCGGGCAGCTTGTCATTCTTTGCCTGATACAGGTCGGCGGACTTGGCTTTATGACAATCGGTGTGTATATTTCGGTTCTGTTAAAACGCAGGATTGGCCTGCAGGAGCGTGCGACGCTGCATGAGAGTGTTAATACACTTGAAATTGCGGGAGTTGTAAGACTTGTCAAAAAAATCGTACAGGGTACTTTTATAGTGGAAGGGACCGGTGCACTGCTGCTTGCGACACGTTTTATCCCGCGCTTTGGCGTGGCAAACGGTATTTACTTTTCGGTATTTCATGCGGTTTCGGCGTTTTGCAACGGCGGATTCGACCTGATGGGTATTGAGGAGGAATATTCGTCTTTGGTTTCCTTTGAGGGGGATATTCTTGTGAACGTGGTTATCTGCCTGTTGATTTTGATTGGCGGTATCGGGTTTATTGTGTGGGATGACGTGCTGAAGCATAAATGGCATTTTAAAAAATACCTGCTGCATTCTAAAATCGTGCTTGCGTCAACGTTGGGGCTTACGGCGGCGGGAATGCTGCTGTTTCTGGTTTTTGAGTACGATGCGACGTTTGCGGGCATGACGCCGTCGGAGGCGCTTTTGGGAGCGTTGTTTGCATCGGTTACGCCGCGTACGGCAGGATTTAACACAGTGGATACGGGGGCGATGTCCAATGCGGGAATGCTTCTGACGATGCTGCTTATGTTTATTGGCGGAAGTCCGGGTTCTACGGCGGGCGGCGCAAAGACCACGACGATAGTCGTACTGACGTTCTATGCGGTGGCAATGCTGCGTGGACGGGAAGACATTAATCTGTTTGGCAGGCGGCTTACGGCGGATGTGGTGCGCAAGGCAAACGCGGTGGTTGTGATTAACCTCGCGCTTGCGTTTGGCGCGGCGTGCGTGATTATGGCGGTGCAGCCTGCGATTGCAATGCCGGACGTAATATTTGAGGTGCTTTCCGCAATCAATACGGTGGGTATGACAACGGGGATTACGCGCGAGCTTGGGGTTGCTTCCAAGCTGATTGTGGCATTGCTGATGTACTGCGGCAGGCTTGGGAGTGTTTCGTTTGCGCTTGTGTTTGCGAAGAAGCCCGCGACAAACAATGTGCGGGAGCCGCAGGAAAAGATAATCGTAGGGTAACAGGTTGGAAGCCAAAGATTTTGGCAGGAATGGAGGATTAGTGTGAAATCAATTTTAATTATCGGAATGGGGCGGTTTGGACACCATTTGGCACAGAATTTTTTGGATAACGGGCATGATGTTATGATTATGGACCAGTTTGAGGAAAAGGTGGAGGATATGGTGCCTGTTGCCACCAGTACGAAAATCGGGGACTGTACGAAGGAAGAGGTCTTAAGGAGTGTCGGCATTGCCAATTTTGATGTGGTGTTTGTGTGTATCGGGACAAATTTTCAAAGCAGCCTGGAGATTACAAGCCTTGCGAAGGAGCTTGGTGCAAAGCGCGTGATTAGCAAGGCGACAAGGGATGTGCAGGCAAAATTCCTGCTCCGAAACGGTGCGGACGAGGTCATTTATCCGGAAAAGGACATTGCGCAGAAATGGGCGGAGCGATATAGTCTTGACAATATTTTTGACTACATTGACCTGCCTGGTCATTACGGGATTTATGAGATGTCACCGCTTAAGGAGTGGGTGGGAAAGAGCATCCGCGAGTCTAATATTGCTGCAAGATATAAGATTTCCATACTGGCAATCAAGAAAAAGCATGCGACTGAAATCAGTCTTATGCCGATGGCGGATTATGTAATTAAGGACAGGGACCATCTGATGATTATGGCGGCAAATGAGGTTGCGGAGGAACTGATTAAGGAGAATAGAAACCACTTCGTAAATTAAGGTCCGTAAATTTGGAAAATCAAGGAAAAGGGGCAGGATGGGAAAGGAGCATATCGTGATTACAAGCATGGGAAATACAAAGGTGCGGCGTCTTGTCAGCTTGGAACGCAAGGCAAAGCTCCGGTATGGCGAGGGCGTTTTTATCGTTGAAGGGCTTAAAATGTTTTTGGAAGCGCCCAGGGAATGGGTTCAGGAAATATATGTGTCGGAGGGCTTTTTGGCGAAAAATCCGCCTGAAATATTAAAAAACGAATGTTATGAAATGGTTTCGGATGAGGTTTTTCAAAAAATATCGGACACACAGACACCACAGGGGATTTTGTGTGTTATGAAAATGCCTTCCTATACAATGAAGTCTTTGTTAGCGGGAAAACGGCAGTTATTTTTATTGCTTGAAGACCTGCAGGATCCGGGAAATTTGGGGACGATTTTTCGGGCAGGCGAGGGCGCGGGCGTTGATGGTGTGATTATGACAAAAAATACGGTTGATATTTTTAACCCGAAGGTCATTCGTTCCACAATGGGTTCTGTTTATCGGGTGCCGTTTATCATAACGAATGATATTTTAACGGCGATAGCGGATTTGCAGGCGGGCGGTGTGACAGTATATGCGGCGCATTTAAGGGAAAGTACGGATTATGATTTGAAGGATTACACAAAGCCGACGGCATTTCTGATTGGAAATGAGGCGAACGGATTAAAACGTGAAACGGCGGACAGGGCGGATTATTATATTAAGATTCCGATGAAGGGGCAGGTAGAGTCCTTAAATGCGGCAGTGGCATCCGCGGTTTTGATGTTTGAAGTATTAAGGCAAAATAAAAAGAATTTCTAAGGTAACGGACACCGCCTAAGAAATTCTGATTTTTAAATTACAGAGTATAGACTATGAGAGGAGTAAGATAAAATGAGAATCGGATTTATCGGTTTGGGAAATATGGCGACGGCGATGATTGGCGGGATTATCAAGAAGGGGCTTTATCAGCCTGCGGAGCTTATCGGCTCGGCAAAAACAGCACAGACGGTGCAGAGCGTATCAAAACAGTACGGGATAGAGACCTGTACGGACAACCAAAGAGTGGCGGCATGTGCGGACGTGCTTGTGCTTGCGGTAAAGCCTGTTTTTTTGCCGGAGGTGATTGCGGAAATCAAGGACAGTGTGGATGACGGCACCCTTGTGATTTCGATTGCGGCGGGAAAGACGATTGCATGGTTAGAGGAGCAGTTTGGAAAGGCTGTAAGATTAGTGCGCTGTATGCCGAACACGCCTGCGCTTGTAGGAGAGGCGTGCACTTGTGTATGCTTAAAAGAAGGGACGTCTAAGGAGGATGAAGCGCTTGTCCTTCGTATCATGGAGAGCTTCGGTACGGCAAGTGTGCTTCCAGAGCGGCTGATTAACGCGTTTACGGGTGTGGCGGGCAGTTCTCCGGCGTATGTGTTTTTATTTCTCGAGGCGCTTGCGGATGCGGCGGTGTGTGCAGGAATCCCGCGGAAGCAGGCATACGAGTTTGCGGGGCAGTCGCTGCTTGGCAGTGCGAAGCTGATGCTGGAGACGGGAATGCACCCCGGTCAGCTAAAGGATATGGTCTGCTCGCCTGCGGGAACGACAATTGAGGCGGTGAAGGTTTTAGAGGAAAAAGGGCTGCGTGCGGCGGTGATGGACGCGGTGGCGGCTTGTGTCGAAAAAGCGGAAAGTATGAGATGATGAAAAATTATGCAAATTTTATGCAAAAATGTGTCTTGTTTGCTGCTAAATAAGATGCAAGTTTGATGAACGGTCATTGTATTGTATCAGTATCGGAGGGGTTAGGGCTTAGGACGCTCCGGTCATAGATTTTAGGAAAGGACTGGGTACAATATGATGAAGAAATTTGAAAAACTTTTTGACGTTATGCACACGGGCATCCAAATGAAAGATGTCAGTAAACTGACGGATGCCCGGCGCACAAGCAGAGAAAGAAATTTTCTCTGCTTGATTTTAACAGGGGCGGCGTTTGTTCTTATCAGCTCTCTTTGCCTGACGGTTCATGCCGAGGAGGAGACGCAGGATACGAATAAAACGGGTGCGCCCTATTTTTATGTGGAAACGCAGGACCCGTCGCTTGACTGCTTCCCGTTAAAGGAGACAAGCGTGACAGTTGATATTAATGGAATGATTGCGGACATTCATGTGCTGCAGACTTATGCGAACGTAGGAACTGCCCCGCTCAATGCAAGCTATGTGTTTCCGGCGTCTGACAAGGTTACGGTCCACGGTATGCAAATGCGGATTGGCAATCAGCTTGTGACGGCGCAGATTAAGGAAAAGGAAGAGGCAAAGGAAGAATTTGAGGAGGCGAAGGAGGAAGGGAAAAGCGCATCTCTTTTGGAGGAGGAACGACCGAATGTATTTTCGATGAATATCGCAAACATCATGCCGCAGGATGTGGTTTCCATTGACCTCCATTATACGGAGCTGATTACGCCTGCAGAGGGGACTTACAGCTTTGTCTATCCGACTGTTGTTGGTCCAAGATATGTCAGTCCCATTTTAGATGAAAGCGGCGTGCGCGAGGAGTGGGCGGATACGCCATACCTGCATGAGGGCACTTTGCCGAAGGATAAATATGACATTCATGTCAGTATTTCGGCGGCAGTTCCGATTACGGAACTTACGAGCAGCTCCCATCAAATTAATGTTGCGTGGGAGAATGAGACCAAAGCGGCAGTTTCGCTCACGGATGCTTCTGATTATGCCGGAAACAGGGACTTTATCCTGGATTATAAGCTTACGGGAGAGGAAATTTCCACGGGGCTGCTGCTCAATAAGGGTGAAAACGAAAACTTTTTTATGCTGATGGTGCAGCCGCCAAACCGCATTGAGACAACCGATATTCCGGCGCGGGAATATATCTTTGTGCTTGATATCTCCGGTTCTATGTACGGTTATCCGCTCGACACGGCAAAGAAGCTTATTGGAAATCTTGTAACGGATTTGCGTGAGACAGATGTGTTTAACCTGATTTTATTTTCGGACGAGGCATACCGTTTGTCGGACACATCGCTTCCTGCTACAGAGGCGAACGTTAAACGTGCCATACGGATGATTGACACGCAGGAGGGCGGTGGTACGGAGCTTTTGCCGGCGCTTGAGAAGGCGGTTGCAATTCCGGCGAAGGAAAACGTGTCGCGCAGCGTTGTCGTGATTACGGACGGTTATGTTTTTGACGAGGCTGATATTTTCCGGCTGATTGGCGAAAACGCGGGGACTTCTGATTTCTTTTCATTTGGAATCGGCAGCTCGGTCAACCGCTATCTGATAAACGGCATTGCAAGAACCGGACAGGGAGAGCCGTTTGTTGTCACGAATGAGGAGGACGCGGATGAAACGGCGCGGCAGTTCCAAACGTATATCCAGTCTCCAGTAATGACGGACATTGACGTGACGTTTGAAGAATTTGACGCTTACGATGTAGAGCCTGCAATACTGCCAACGCTTTATGCGCAAAAACCGATTGTACTGCTTGGAAAGTGGCGCGGCGAGCCTGCGGGAAGCGTTCGGATTACAGGAAAGACAGGCAGCGGGGACTATGACCAGACGGTTTCCGTCGCCGAAATCCTGCAGGATATCCAAAAGTCGGACAGCGAAGCCGCTGCACAGGTGCAAGCTCTTTCCGCAGTGACGCTGGAGAGCGACGCACTGAGCTATTTATGGGCGCAGAAGAAGGTGGAACGGCTTACGGACTACGGAATGACAAACGATAATCCGGACGTAAAGGATGAGGTGACGCAGCTTGGACTGACTTACAATATGCTTACGCCCTATACATCGTTTATCGCAGTTGTGGAAACCATACGCAATCCGGAGGGCAATGCAGTCGATACCGACCAGCCGCTTCCGCTGCCGTTAGGAGTATCGGACTTTGCGTTGGGCGGCTATATGATGGGCAGCGAACCTGGGGAGGCGTTTTTGGCAGTCATGGTTTTGGGACTTGCAGGATGGCAGATTTTGCGTACAGGAAAAAGAAAGCGGAAATTATCATGAGAAAAAACGGGTTAATATATGTGTCTGCCGTGTCTGTGGCGTTTCTTTTAAGGCGGTTTTACAGTACGGCGGACAGTGATGCCCTTATATGGATTTTAGCTCCTGCTGCATGGTGTGTTAAGATCCTCGGGGGAATTTCATTTGAATATGTTGCGCAAATAGGATATGTCAGCGATAGATACCGGTTTATTATTGCAGCCTCGTGTGCAGGCGTGCGGTTTCTTGTACTGACGTTTCTGATGGCGGTGTTTTCGTTTACGCATCGGTTGGCAACAGGGAGAAAAAAGGTGCTTTGGCTTGTTTTCAGTATGGGATTCGCATATGTAACAACTGTTATTGTAAATGGAATCCGGATAACGGCAGCAATTTATATACCGCTGTTTTTGGAAGATAAAGGGCTTATGCCAAAATGGCTGACGTCGGAGAGGCTGCACACCATGATTGGCACGACGGTTTACTTTTCGGTTCTGTTTATTCTATATATTATAACGGAAAAAATCTGTACGCAGATGTTTGGCGCAGCTTGTGGGGAGAACGAGGCAAAATGCAAAAAAAAGATAGCGGTACCAGTATTCTGGTATGCCGCGGTTGTCCTTGTGATTCCGTTTTTGGGCAGACTTTACCAACAGGAATGGAGTGGGTTTTTACAGTATGCGGCGCTTGTGACAGGCGTATGCGTTGCTGTTATGGCTGGTTTTTCCGCGGTATCTTCTATAATAACTTCCATGAAAACAAAGCTGATAAAAATTATCAGGCGTGTTGATGCATAAGGGGCGAAATGCTTTGTAAGGCATGGTTTCGGAACGCAAAAATGCTATAAAATGTCAATTTTTCAAGAAAATTTGTACAAAATAAACAATTTAGAAAACAAAAATAGTTTAATTTTAATAAAAATATTGGGGTTCATGACTTGACAAGTCGTGAACTCTTTGTTATTATATAAAATCGTAATAGGTGTTAATATTTATGTAACATTTGTCGTAAAAATGTAAGAAACTTTGATAAACAGATGCATATTATGTAAAAATATGTAATATGTTGTAAAAATTTGGTAAGGAACGTACTGAATAGCTGCAAAGTTTATTACAAAAAAGGAAATGGAGTAAATTATGAAGGCAAATTGTAAAAAGTGGAAATGTCTGTTGTTCATTATGGCAGCAGCGGCTGCGTTTACAGCTTCTCCGGTCAGCACGGAAGCGGCTGGCACAAAGGAAAGCTTCACGGCAGGGAAACCGGGCAGTGAGCAGAAAGCCACGTCAGACAAGATGAATTCAGAAGTCAGTATCGTAGCAGGCACGGCGGCGGTTCTTGGCAGGGATCAGCAGTCCCTTACAACGGCAGGCGCAGCGGACATACTGGACGCAAACATTTCAATGGAAAAGGAAGAACTGATTGCGTTTGCAAAGAAGAGTGCAAAGGCAGAGAAAAAGGAAAAAAGTACACTTGTAATGGCGAAGGTAAACGAGTTCGTCAATATGCGGCAGGACGCCGATCAGGACGCAGAGAAAGTCGGCGTGCTTTACAAGGACTGCGGTGGTGAAATCGTAGAGCAGATTGCCGGATGGACAAAAGTAAAGTCTGGTGACGTTACGGGTTGGATAAAGAACGATTATCTGTATTTCGACGAAGAGGCGAAGAAAATCGCAAAAGACGTTGGAATGCTGACAGCATATTCTGAGACAGAAACGCTCAGAGTCAGAATGGACGCGGATTTAGAGTCAGGCGTGCTCGGACTTTTGGCAAACGGTGAGGCAGTAGAGGCAATCGCGGAGGAAGGCGACTGGATAAGCGTAAATTACGAAGGAACAAAAGGCTATGTTGCGAAAGAGTACGTGAAGGTTGTATTTGATATAGACAAGGCAGAGTCCATGGCTGTTATCAAAGCCAGGGAGGAAGCAGAGAGGGCAAGAGCCGCAGCAGCGGCCGAGGCAAAGAGAATTGCACAGAAAGAGGCAGTGATGGCTACTGCGTCTGAGCTTGATATTTTGGCAGCGCTCATTCAGTGTGAGGCAGGGGGCGAGCCGTATGAAGGTCAGGTGGCAGTCGGCGCGGTTGTTATGAACCGTGTCAGAAGCGGCGGCTATCCCAATACAATAACAGATGTTATTTATGCATCAGGTCAGTTTGTACCTGCTTCTAAGGGGAAAATGGAATCGTTGATTTTAAATAAAAATATCAAGGCTTCCTGCGTGCAGGCGGCAAACGAGGTGATTAACGGTGCATGCAATGTCGGCGACGCGCTTCATTTCAGAAGAAATAACGGCAGGTCAGGACTTGTGATTGGAAATCATGTGTTTTACTAAAATAGTTGTTTAAATCATTCAGAAAACGTAAAAGGGGCAATCCGAAAGGGTTGCCCCTTTTTGGGAAATGTAGTAAAATATGGAATATGTTTCAAAATAATGGCAATAGGAGAAAGGGAAAGGAGCGTAAGCAAAAATGGACTTAAGAGGACGCAGTTTTTTGACATTAAAGGATTTTACGCCGCAGGAGATTGTATATCTCATTGATTTGGCGGCAGAATATAAGGACAAAAAGAAAAAGGGCATTCCACATGATACCCTGCGCGGAAAAAATATTGCGCTCATTTTTGAAAAAACAAGCACCCGCACCCGCTGCTCATTTGAGGTGGCGGCGCACGACCTTGGCATGGGAACGACCTACCTTGACCCGTCCGGCTCACAGATTGGCAAAAAGGAATCAATAGCGGACACTGCAAGAGTGCTTGGCAGAATGTTTGAGGGAATTGAGTACCGTGGTTTTGAGCAGGCAATCGTGGAGGAGCTTGCAAAGTACGCGGGCGTGCCCGTATGGAACGGACTGACAAACGAGTACCACCCGACGCAGATGCTCGCCGATATGCTGACAATACGGGAACATTTCGGGCATTTGGAAGGCATAAAACTGACCTACATGGGTGACGCGCGTTATAACATGGGCAATTCGCTGATGATTGCCTGTGCAAAGCTCGGGATGCACTTTACAGCGTGTACGTCAAAGGACTATTTCCCCAACGCGGCGCTTGTGGCAGAGTGCGAGGAATATGCAAAGCAGTCCGGCGCGACAATTACGCTGACGGAGGATGTGGACACGGGCACAAAAAATGCGGATGTTATTTATACGGATGTGTGGGTATCCATGGGCGAGCCGGAAGAAGTGTGGGCGGAGCGTATCGAAAAGCTTTCGCCGTATAAGGTGACAAAGGCGGTTATGGAAAATGCGGGAAAACAGTCCATTTTCCTGCACTGTCTTCCTGCATTCCATGATTTAAAGACAAAAATTGGAAAAGAGCAGGGTGAAAAATATCATTTTACGGAGCTTGAGGTGACGGACGAGGTATTTGAGTCAAATCAGTCGCTTGTGTTTGACGAGGCGGAAAACCGTATGCACACGATTAAGGCAGTGATTGCGGCGACATTAAAATAAAAAAATCCAGGATTTTTGCAAAGTGCTTTCATACAACAAAAGCCTGCGCTTTTCGTTGACGGGAATTCGCAGGTTGTGGGAATGGTATGGTTATGAATTATGAAAAAAGAGGAAATATTAAGAAAGCTAAGGGACGCGGATGATTATATCAGCGGGCAGGAGCTTTGTGAGCTTTACGGCGTGTCGCGGACGGCAGTTTGGAAAGCAATTAAACAATTGGAAAAGGACGGTTATGTGATAGAAGCACAAAATAACAGGGGTTATCGTTTGGCAGGGGATAATAAGAGTGTTATTTTTTCAAAAACAGCAATTGAAAGCTACATTGATACAGCGCAAATCGGCAGAAGCATCGTATTTCACAAAGAAACAGGTTCCACCAACATTGACGCAAAAGCACTTGCGGAAAAGGGCGAACCGTCCGGAACACTCGTGGTTGCGGATATGCAGACGGCAGGACGCGGACGTAAGGGACACGGCTGGGTAGCGCCTGCAGGCAAAAATATTTATATGACGCTTCTGCTGCGTCCCGATTGTCCGCCGGATAAGGCGTCTGCGCTTACACTTGTGATGGCAATCGCCGTATATGAGGCAGTCTGTGAGATTCTTCCCAAAGACTGCTGCGGAATAAAATGGCCCAATGATGTTGTTGCAAACAACAAAAAGATATGCGGAATTTTGACGGAAATGAGCGCAGAACCGGAATGCATCCATTATGTGGTAACAGGTGCGGGTATCAACGTCAACCAGGAGGATTTTCCAGAGGAAATCAGGGAAACGGCAACTTCCCTTTTCCTTGAATCCGGTCAAATGTCGGACCGTTCCAGACTGACGGCGCGGGTGATGCATTTTTTTGAGCAGAATTACGCACTGTTTGAAAAGACTTGGAATTTGGAATATTTGCAGGACAAGTATAATACAATGTTAATTAATATGGACCGGCAGGTGCGCGTGCTAGATCCGAAGGGGGCATACGACGGCATAGCGCGCGGAATTAACGAAAAGGGAGAGCTTATCGTGGAACGCGGCGACACAGGCGAAACGGTTTTGGTTTATGCCGGAGAGGTGTCGGTACGGGGGGTTTACGGATATGCAATGTGAACATTTTGCAAACATATGTTTTACGAAAATCTGTAAGAAGGAGAAAGGGGCAGTCTTATTATAATGGAAAAAGCCGGAGAGCGGATTGTGCTGTGCGGGGCGAATGCCTATGAGCAGAAATATTATTATAATGAAAGATTTAACGCAATTCCAGACTCCATTAAGGAGGAACTGCATATTATCTGTGTGCTCTTTACGGAGGAGGTGGGCGGTGTGTTCACCATTGTGTTTGAGCAGGACGGCAGCGTGAGCCTTGAGACGGATGCCTATGAGGAGGACATTCTTTATGATGAAATCAGCAGTGGGCTTTTGGTGCGGGAAATCAGGATGCAGCGTCAGGAGCTTTTGGAGTCGTTAAGCCTTTATTACAGGGTTTTTGTGCTCCATGAGCCGGTTGACGCGTTAATAAAGGAAAATGAAAGAGATTAAAGGATTGGGGAAAAATGGTTTTAGTAGTAGATGTGGGAAATACCAATATTACATTTGGCGTATATGACGGCAAAAGGCTTGTGACGACTTTTCGCCTGATGGCGAAAACACCGCGCACCTCGGATGAATACGGTGTACTCATCACGGAGCTTTTGTCAAAAAACCGAATTGACGTGGAAAAAATAGACGGCACTATCGTCGCAAGCGTAGTGCCCAACATTATGCACTCACTGATTGGCGGCATAAAGCGCTATATCAGCGAGAAGCTTTTACTGGTTGGCGCAGGCGTGAAAACGGGAATTAAAATCGTCACGGAAAATCCGAAGGAAATCGGTCCTGACAGAATTGTTGACGCGGTGGCTGCATATGAATTATATGGAGGGCCTGTACTCGTGATTGATTTCGGCACGGCGACCACATATGACCTCGTGGATGAAGGCGGCTGCTTCTGCGCGGGTATCACGGCACCCGGCATCAAAATATCGGCAAAGGCGCTGTGGGAGGATACGGCAAAGCTTCCCGAAATTGAGATTAAAAAGCCGGCTTCCATTTTGGCGCAGGAAACAATATCCAGTATGCAGGCAGGTCTCGTCTATGGACAAATCGGACAGACGGAGTACATCATAAAACGTGTAAAAAGCGAGACCGGATGCGAAAACCTCAGGGTTGTGGCAACCGGAGGACTTGGCAGGATTATTGCCGAGGAGACGCAGCTTATACAGGATTATGACAGTTTCCTTACGCTGGAGGGACTTAGGATTATTTATGAAAAAAACAACAGATAGTTGCGGCAGACAACTTCAAATCGGCAGCGTTGTCCTGGAAAATAATGTATTTCTTGCGCCGATGGCGGGTGTGACGGATTTGCCCTTCCGCCTGATTTGTAAGGAGCAGGGGGCAGGGCTTTTGTGCATGGAAATGGTAAGCGCAAAGGCAGTGCATTACAACAATAAAAATACGGAATTGCTAATGGAAATCCATCCGGATGAGATGCCGGTTTCCTTACAGCTTTTTGGATCGGAGCCTGATATTATGGCGGAAACGGCTGCACGGATAGAAGAGCGTCCGTTTGCAATCCTTGATATTAACATGGGCTGTCCGGTGCCAAAGGTAGTCAATAACCGGGAAGGGAGCGCACTGATGAAAAATCCCAGGCTTGCAGGCGAAATCATCAATGCGGTTGTTCGCGCGGTTTCAAAGCCGGTGACTGTGAAAATCAGAAAGGGATTTGACGACAACAGCGTTAATGCCGTGGAAATCGCAAAAATTGCGGAAGCAAACGGCGCAGCGGCAGTTACGGTACACGGGCGTACAAGGGAGCAGTACTATTCCGGAAAGGCGGACTGGGATATTATCCGTCAGGTGAAGGAGGCGGTCAGTATTCCCGTTATCGGAAACGGCGATGTGACAGACGCGCTGTCGGCGGCAAAAATGCTGGAGGAGACAGGTTGCGACGGCATTATGGTCGGCAGGGCAAGCCGAGGGAATCCGTGGATATTCGGGGAAATTAATGCGTATCTTGACACCGGAGTAATTTTGCCAAGACCGTCAAAGGAAGAGATACGTGATACAATTTTAAGGCATGCAGCGCTTCAGCTTAAATATAAGGGTGAATACACGGCAATCCGTGAAATGAGGAAGCACGTGGCATGGTATACCACAGGTTTGCCGCATTCCGCAAGACTTAGGCAGACGGTTAATAATATAGAGACGATTGCGGAGCTTGAGGAGAGCCTTCAACGTATTTTTCCTGACGGGTAAACGGCTGTAAAAGAACGTTGCCGAATCTTGACAGAACTATCAAAAAGGGCTATAATATGCTAGTTTATGTGGAAAAAACAGGGTTCTGGCATCAAAACAAATATTTGCGTTTAATAATAAATTTTATGAAAGGAAGTAATTTCATGGAAGCAAAGAAAAATCTATTGACACGTGAGGGACTGAAGAAATATGAAGACGAGCTGCATGAGCTGAAGGTTGTCAAGAGGAAAGAGGTAGCGCAGAAAATCAAAGAGGCAAGAGAGCAGGGCGACCTTTCCGAGAACGCTGAATACGACGCGGCAAAGGACGAGCAGCGTGACATAGAAGCAAGAATTGAGGAGCTTGAGAAAATCCTTAAGAATGTCGAGGTTGTCGATATGGATGAAGAACACAACCTTGAGCAGGTAGGTTTCGGACTTGCGGTGAAGGTAAAGGATAATGAGTTCGATGATGAGATGGAATTTAAAATCGTAGGCGCGACAGAGGCAAACAGCCTAAAGGGTAAGATTTCAAATGAGTCACCGCTTGGAAAGGCGCTTCTTGGCGCAAAGAAGGGCGACATTGTCACAGTGGAAGCACCGGCAGGCGCGATTGAGTATACGATTTTGGATATTTACAAGCCGGAAGCTTAGTCAGTTGTTTTCAGCATAGAGAGGAGAAGGTTCAAGTGTCACAGGAACAGAACAGGAATCAGGAGAAGAACAGTCAGCCAAACCGCGAGCAGGATATCAATCAGCTTTTGAAGGTGCGTCATGAAAAACTGGCAGCGTTTCAGGAATCAGGCAGGGATCCGTTTCGGATAACAAAATTCGACGTCACGCATCACAGTCAGGATGTGAAGGACAATTTTGATGAGCTTGAGGGAAAGTCGGTGACCATTGCAGGAAGAATGATGTTTAAGCGCGTTATGGGAAAGGCTTCTTTTTGCAATATACAGGATTTAAAGGGCAGCATCCAGTGCTATGTCGCAAGGGACAGCATTGGGGAGGAGCCCTATGCGGATTTCAAAAAATATGATGTGGGCGATATCCTTGGCGTCAGTGGCGAAGTCTTTAAAACAAAGACTGGTGAAATGTCAATTCATGCGGCATCCGTTACCCTTTTATCAAAAAGTCTTCAGATTCTTCCGGAAAAGTTCCACGGACTGACCGACACGGATATGCGTTACCGCCAAAGGTATGTTGACCTGATTATGAACGCGGAGGTAAAGGACACCTTTGTGAAGCGTTCCAAGGTACTTTCAAGCATTCGCCGTTATTTGGACGGACAGGGCTTTATGGAGGTGGAAACACCGATGCTTGTGTCGAATGCGGGGGGCGCGGCGGCAAGACCGTTTGAGACACATTTTAATGCGCTTGATGAGGATTTGAAGCTTCGGATTTCTTTGGAGCTGTACTTAAAGCGGTTAATTGTAGGCGGACTGGAGCGCGTGTATGAGATTGGACGCGTGTTTCGGAATGAAGGGCTTGACACAAGGCATAATCCGGAGTTTACACTGATGGAGTTATATCAGGCATATACGGATTATTATGGTATGATGGATTTGACGGAGAATTTGTACCGTTATGTTGCAAAAGAGGTCACGGGCTCGGAAATCCTTACGTATGGAGAGTATCAGATGGATTTGTCAAAACCGTTTGAGCGCATCACGATGGTGGATGCCGTTAAGAAATATTCCGGTATTGACTTTAATGAAATCCACACGTTGGAGGAAGCAAGGGCAGTTGCAAAAGAAAAGCATGTGGAGTATGAGGAACGTCATAGGAAGGGCGATATCCTGAATTTGTTCTTTGAGGAGTTTGTGGAAGAGCATTTGATCCAACCGACGTTTGTTATGGATCATCCGATTGAGATTTCCCCGCTGACGAAGAAAAAGCCGGAGAATCCGGAGTATGTGGAACGGTTTGAGTTCTTTATGAATGGATGGGAAATGGCAAACGCATATTCGGAATTGAACGACCCGGTTGACCAAAGAGAACGCTTTGCGGCGCAGGAGGAACTGTTGGCAGCAGGGGATGACGAGGCGAATCGTACGGACGAGGACTTCCTGAATGCACTTAGTATCGGTATGCCGCCGACGGGAGGTATTGGGTTTGGCATTGACAGAATGGTTATGATGATGACAAACAGTCCGGCGATACGGGACGTGCTGTTGTTCCCGGCGATGAAGTCGTTGGACAAGTAAATCCAGTGTTTATGCGGGTTTGCGGACTTTGAAATTGTATGGTACGACAAGAGTACGACAAAATAACCTGTCTTAAAGGGTTAAAATAAACGATTTTAAATTAAAATCGTGTCAGTTCAAGTTAATATTTTGTACTATAAGGACATTTTTCTAAAAGAAATTTTAGAGAAGTGTCCTTTTTTGCGTGTAGCAATAAGCCAAGTGCCATGCTTGCATGAGCATTTGGCGAATGCCGCGACAGCGAGCAGCTATGCTGCGAGCGTTATGGTCAGCAAAGCAGAAATAAGAAATGGAGGAAATAAACATGAATAGTACAGCGTTAGGAGCAGGAGCCGAAAAAGCTCAAGAACTTATTTTTATCAGCGAAGCACATGAGAAATTCTACTATGAGAAATTGAAAGAGGTACGGTATCAGGATGTGTACCACAAGGCACTTTGCTATTGCCTTGGCATTAGTGATGATACCAGAAGAAATGTAAACCGCATTTATGATTTTAAGACAGGCTGTGTAAAGACAGAATGTTTACAGGAAGGCTGGCAGACCAGCGGAAGCGTTAAAGTAGTCAGAATGGCGTTTAATCTGTACTGCAACAGTACACCAAGCGTGGATGATTACAAGGACGCAGAGGAGCAGATCAATGAGTGTAGGCAGTATGCGGTGGAAGAATTATTCTGCTGTGCCTATGCACCGTATTTTTGGCAGGCAATACAAATCCGGTATCCGGAATATGCAACCTATAACCGGAAACTGTATGCCCTGTTTGGAGGAGCAGATTGATGTTAAAAGTTCGATTGATGGGAACAAAGAATGATATTAAATGGTTTGGGAAGATTTTGCAGAGAAATCCCAAGATTGAAGTAACAGAGTTTTCAGAATTATACCCGAACAAGGGTACAAAGAAATTCCACAGGGCTTATGTGGAAGTCAGAAAAAGTAACGTAAAAGAAAATCAGTAGAAAGCAAAGGAGAATTTATCATGTGTA